>CAVACC010000017.1:0-42686 GCA_963587495.1 Clostridia bacterium
AAACGGCAACACAACTGTTTGTGGTACCCAAGTCAATTCCAATTACTTTTCCCATAATTATTTTGTTTTTATTTTTTCGTTATTAATATGTTTTGAAATCTCATAAACACCCAGACTGGAAGTTTGCCGAAGATATGCATCTATCGGGAGCTTCGCCCCTAAGTGTTTACGCTACTTATAATAACAAAGCGTGTGCCAATGTTAATATTGACACACGCATGCTGACAAGTTGTCACAAGTTGCTATTTTCTTGAAAAATATTTGCCACCTTTTATTATAATAAGGCCTGCACGATTCGCTTCAGTCATCTTCCGTCCTAAAACATCGTAAGTCTTATGGTCGGATTCTCTCTTCACCACAGACTGGCTGATATATGTAGGCTGCAAGGTCTTCTGAATAGAGAAATCAGCAAATCTGAGTTCTTCATCACGCAATTGGTTTTCCATCGAGCGATTCTCACCTATATAACGATAAATTCCCCATTTTGGGCGAATTCCTTCACAACCAGTACGCCACATATCGCAAGACTCCGTATCTACCCGAAGCACCTGCTTCCCACTATTGACATCGTTGATAACTACCGAATACTGACCGTTTTCACCAAATCTAGCACATTCGGTCACCTCTACCCAATGTCCCATCAGTAAAGTAAGGTCGGCATCTGCCATGGTCTTCAGAGTTCCCGTGTGTCTGTCGTGATGTCTCACCTGCAATACTTGTTTCAGCTTTTGTCCACTCCCCGTAGTGCGACAGGTAAATGTTATCAGCGGCGTAGACACATCTGCCGTTCCTGCCTTGTTATCAATACCCTTCAGTTGATGTATATGTGTAAAATTCTTGGTTGTCAACAATCCTTTAGGCAGCAGAAACTTCCATTTGAAGACCAAATAATCGCCTTCAAATCCTATCATCGACTCAGGCGACTTATTGAAGGTTTTGATTTCGTTGCGCTGTCTGTCGGTAGTACTCACGATGCCTCGATCATCGTCTATTTTGGCATGTATAAAAAACTGGAACACATATTTTTTCAGAACTTCGTCCATGACTTGTTGTATGTGCTGAAAAGGCTTAGAGGCATGATCGCGTGAGTAATCAGGACACTCATACATATATCCCGAAGATGTTATCAACTGATAAGTGGTAGGGCTCTTCCCATCGGCAACGAGAGTTCCGTCAGGTTCGCCTGCCATCACCGTTAGTGGTAACATCACAACTGCCAAAATAAAAAATCTTATATCGTTCTTCATGTCATTGCTATTTTACAACAAAAAGCGGGTAAAAAATGAACATACTCCCGATGACCAATGAAAGTACTTGCGTTTTTTGAGGGTGCAAAATGCCCTCAGAGAGCCAAAATGGTTACTTCAAATTATTCTGTATAAAATCGACCGATTTGAAAAAGATTTCTTCCATCTTATCAGAACCTTTTGAAGATAAGTTGTGATCATAGAAAGGATAGACATCAAGCACAGCCTTGCCACCCTTCTGGTTTACAGCATCGGCAAACAACTTGCTCTGCTCACACTCCACCGTCAGGTCGTAGGTTCCACATACAAGAAGGCAAGCTGGAACATTCTTTTTAGGAATGAGGTTGACAGGCGATACATCAGCAAGCGTTTTAGGATTGAGCTGATTGAAATAAGCGATGCGTTGAGCATCCTTCGTCTTAGCCGTAATCTTAGCTTTTTGTAGATCATAGATACCCGAATAGCCAACCAACAATTTGGCTTGCGACTTCATGGCGCCAACAGCAGCCAGATGAGCTCCTGCTGATGTACCCAAGAAGCCAAAACAAGATGGGTTGATATTCAAATCTTTGGCATGGTTTTGCACATATTTCAGAGCATCCATCACGTCTTGTATTGTGACCTGTATACTGGCTCCAGGCTGTGGAGCCAATGTATAAGAAACTCTCACACCCGTGATTCCAGCCTGCTTGGCAAGATACTGCGACAAGACCTTAGAAGAACTGTTATTGCCAGTGCGCCATCCACCACCATGCAGATAAATCATAAAAGGCGTAGGCTTATCCGAAACAGCCTTGTCTACCGAAAGGATCAGTTCATAGCCATTCGCTTTCTTGTAAACAATATCTATCGTTTCTACGCCCTTATAGAGTTTGCCTGTCAGTCGCTGTGGTTCATACTTATATGGCACCAGCACATCGGTTAGCATATTCATGTCCATACGTGCCTTGGCGTAGCGCGCTTCCTGCAATAGTTTATAGCCACCTTGACCATCCTCTACCAATTTCATGGCATAGTGGTTGGAGAGTTGAGGATTCTGCGCCTTCATCTCTATGGCAGTGCCGAACATGGCGCAAACCAGACATAATAAAGATACATATTTTTTCATTTTCGGAGTTTTATTAGTCAATTATTTGTATTTTGAAAGTTCGTTCAAACAGAATTAACGACTGAACGAAACGTCATAATAAGGCATTAACAAAGCACTCTTACCTGTCATTCCCAACTGATAGGCCAGTTTGATGTAATTCTTGTTGCCCAGCGCCTTTCCTGCTTCGAGCAAGACAGGAGTAGCACGTCGATTGTCAAACTTTCGAATTTGCTTGTGCGACCATTTCTCTGGCGCCTTATAATAGGGGAACAGAAAGGCAACCACATCTGCCAATGAACGTTGCGAAGTGGTCTTCATTGTCCATAGATTCTCGCCGATACCTGCTGCTATAAAAGAAGCCTGCAAGGCTGCTTCACAAACAAAGGTGGAATAATGTAAGGACAAGGTACGAGCCAACTCCTGTGGCAGCGAACCATCTTCAGCTATCTGGGTGTTGAGTTTCTGCATGAAGTCATCACGCAGCACTTCTCTGATGCGATTTTCATACCCCAAAAATGCTAAAAGTTCCATGTGCGTCACGTCAAACCACAAACCATGATTGTTCTTGGCTCTACGTTCCATTTGCCCCTGCGTGCTGTGCTCCAGCCAATACAGGAAAGCCTTTCCCCACTCTGTGAGTTGTGTCTGATCCTGCTCTGTCCATCCAGCATAATCCTTGATAAGAGCTGACATACACAGAGCACGACAAGCATGACGGGCATCGAGTATACCTGTGCCACGAAGCTTGGTGCGTCCAGGTATAATTTGCGAATACACCATATTAGGATTCATGCCCGTAATGCTGTCGGTAAACCATGCACGCAGATAACGTGCGCAATGTTCTGCATACAAACTTTTGCCGGTTACATAATAAAGCAAAGACAAGCAGTCTACGGCATTGGCCATTCTAACCATGGCCTTTTCACTCATATACGAATCGATTTCGGGATTCACCTTACCATCATGTCTCACATAAGGGAGTCCATCCTTTTTGGTAGAATCGGGCCACCAGTAGCGAGATAAAGAGATATAATCACGAGCATCATTAGAGGGAGACAATATCTTCGACTTGACTGTAGGAGCTTTATCCTTCATCAACTTGACTGCCATTACCTCGTAGTCATTGACTGCCTTGACTGCCCGATCATTGCCTTGCTGATAGGCCTCCTTCAGAGCAGACAAACGCTGCTTATCAAGAGGCAAAATCTGAGCCTTTGCAGAGGCCAAAGCCCCTGCAAAGACTAATAGAACTATGAGTTTTTTCATAAAGCAACGTAGTGTTTTTATGAGAAGAACACACCACCATTGATATCGATGTTGGCACCAGTGATGTAAGAAGCCTCATCGCTTGCCAAGTAGCAAACCAAGTCGGCCACCTCATCAGCCTCACCCTCACGACGGAGTGGATAGTTGCCCTTCATACGCTCACGATTCTCAGGAGTATTGAAGATGTCGTGGAAAGAGGTTGCTATCGTACCAGGACAAACTGCATTGACACGGATTCCGTCAGGACCAAGCTCCTTGGCCATAGAACGAGTAAATGTAGAAACAGCAGCCTTAGATGTAGCATAGAGCGAAGCACCTGCGCCACCACCATCACGAGCAGCCAAAGAAGAGAAGTTGACGATAGAAGCACCTGCAGTCATGAATGGTACAACAGCACGGGTAGCCAACCATACAGAACGCATGTTGACATCCATCACGATATCGTACCAGTCGTCTTCCTGCTCAGCTATCTTCTTACGGCCAACCATACCGCCAACCACATTTACCAAGACATCTATCTTCTCACCAAATGCTTTCTGAGTCTCAGCTACAAGATTCTTCACGTCAGCCACCTTGGTCATGTCTCCCTTAACAAGAATGCACTCGCCACCCACCTGGGCGATCAACTCGGCTGTCTCCTTGGCAGCAGCCTCGCTACCAAAATAGTTAACACAAACCTTGGCGCCCTCGGCTGCCAACTGAACAGAAACTGCTCTACCTAAGTCTCTTGAACCACCTGTCACGATGGCTACTTTATTTTCAAATCTTTTCATATTAATTGATTGATTTAGTTAATTGTATTATTTATCTATTTGTTTGATTTCACCTACCGAAAGGAAGATGGCAATCCAAGACAATGGCACCAAAGCTCCCAATAAGCTGAACAACACTGCCCAGTTGGTAATATAGCTGGAGAATAAGATGGCCAAGATAGTGCCAAGAACTGCAGATGCACCACCCAGTCCTGCCAACGAGCCGACATTCTTACCACGATGTAAGTCGCTTGGAATGGTTTGCAGATTGGTCATGAAGAACTGGAAACCACCCAGCACGAATGCCATCCATACAACAGCCAGGACAGCAGAGGAAGACATGATGGCCAAGATGATAGAAGGAATAATGATGGCTCCTCCAACCAAGATGGCATTCTTACGAGCATAGTTGACTGTATGTCCGCAGCTGATAAGCCAACCAGAATACCATCCACCCATGATACTTCCCAGGGCTGCACCTACATAAGGAACCCATGCAGAGAAAGCCACCTCTTTAATATTAAGATGGAAGACATCAGCCAAATAGAGCGGTAAGAAGGTGACAAACATCCACCAGATAGGGTCGAGGAAGAAACGGCCCAAGATGACCGACCAGTTCTTCTTTTCGCTCAGCAACTCACCCCACGTCTTGGAATGAGCATCAGCCTGAGGCTTTTTCTCTGGTTGATTACTCAAGATGTAATGGCGCTCCTCTTCTGTAATCCATGGATGCTCCTTAGGGTCTTTCTTGTTGATAACGAGCCATGGAACGAGCCACAACAAGCCCAACGAACCTACGCAGACAAAAGTAATCTTCCAACCGAAGCTGATAAACAGCATCAAGATGAACACAGGAGCAATGATGCTACCAATAGATGCAGCAGCACCGAAAAGTCCCTGGGCAAAGGCTCTCTCCTTCTGAGGAAACCATTCTGCATTGCTCTTTGTGGTACCAGGCCAAGGTCCTGCCTCACCCAGTCCAAGCATCATACGGAAAGTCGTAAGCGAGAACTTACCTGTAGAGAGCGCAGCCAAAGCATCAGCCAATCCCCATACCAGCACACTACCAAAGAATCCCTTACGGCAGCCCACTTTGTCATACAATCTACCCGAAACAAGCTGACTAATACCATAGGCTATCATAAAGAAGATTGTGATGACGCCCAAGATATCTTTAGCCTTCATCGAAGAGTCAGGATCATTGCGGTCGATGAGTCCCAGGTCGATGGCTATTCCCTCCTTGTTGGTAACTACCGTAGTAGCATCTTTCTGCTTGATAGTCACACAACCCTCTTCCACAAACATTTCATCGCCGCGGGTAGAGAAAAGGCGATACCCCTTATCTGTTTTCACTGCCACATTCGAGCTCATATCAATGGGCTGCTGTGTCGCCAGTTCGTAATCGATATTGGCCACCCACATATAGTTGAGTGTGCCGCGATCCAAATAGTTGATGATGGTTATCACCATGATAAGTCCGATGATATACCATCGCAATCCTTTTATCTTCATGCACTTATTACTTTAAGAAGTCTGCTCTCATAGGACTAAATGTATCTATCAAAATACCTGCTTCCAGGCAAACACAACCATGCAGCACGTCAGGAGCCACATAGTAGCCATCGCCAGCCTTCAATATTCGCTTCTCGTCGCCGATAGTAAGTTCAAACTTACCGCTGGCAACGTAAGTAGCCTGACTGTGGTAATGTTCGTGCATGGTGCCTACAGCTCCCTCTTCGAAAACTACCTTTACCATCATCAGCTGGCCATCATAGCCCATAATCTGACGCTTGATACCAGGACCAGGATTCTCCCATACCATTTTCTTTTCAATCTGGAATACTTCACTCTTTGTTTTCATATCTTTTCGTATTTTTAATGATTATATTGAATATCTACTCTTCCTTTCCATCTGAATGTCTTGTCGCCTATCTGTGCCACATGCTCCTTAGCCTCATCGTCTGCCAGTAGCAAATAGAGGTTGTGGCCTGCATACACGCCATGCAGTACCAGTTGAGAATGGTCCTCATACAAAATCTCCAATTTTTCGCAGGATGTCAGAAGGTCGCGAGACGTTTCTCTCAATACATCATACTCTCCATGAGTCTCTATCGACACAGCAAAGGTGTGATTCTTCTTACCTTTCTCACGGATGATATAGCCCGAACGATGCTGCAAGTTGAAATCAGGATCATTGGCTCCCAGTGTCACAAACTTAAATTCAGAAGTGGGGCTACTGGTATAATTGACAGAATAGAATCGATTGCCCTTGAAGAAAGTAAGACATGATGTCGATGATGATGTATTCTGCCCTGTAGCCTCAAGCCAAAGATGCTGATAACCAGCTTTCTTGCCCAAAGGCGTCATCTGCTCTAAGTTGCGCTGATAGGGATAATTGACCGAAACCAGATGACCATTATACCACAGCGGATAATCATAGTCGTGTACTTCGTCTGACTTCAATCTGAACACATCGCATATCAGAGGACGCTCGAGGAACGGAACAGACGCATAGACGATTGTGCGTACCATGTCTACTCCCTTATAGGCGTTGGTATCACGAGCCATCACCATCTGCCATCCATCACGAGAGAAGTCAGCCTCTACGATATTGGCATGATACTTTTCTGCCACCTTCAGTTTACCACCATAGTTGGTTTTCTGATCCACCACCACGGTGTTATGTGCAATGGTCTGCTTGGCGTAGGTGTTATTCTCCTTCGTGTAATGCCCGCCATGCTTTGCCTCAATATTCAAGAATCTTGAAGCTCCGTAATCGGTCAATATTTCATGGCCATTGTCATAGTAAGCCATGGCCAGTTTGTCATAATGTCCATGCCCCATGCCCTGCGAAGTAGCCTTCAGCGTGATGGCACTATTATTCTCAGAACTGCGAGGACGGATAATGGCCAAACCACCATCCTTACCTTCCCTTCCGTCGCTCAATACACAACTACGCTGTTGGAGATCAGAAGTAACATTCTTCGCCATGTCACGCTGCGCCATAAATCCTCCTGCTATAGGCAGCACATAAGTCTGATAATTCTTCATCACCGACAACAGCGACTTGTTTTCAGGAAACTTACCATAAATGATATTGGCTGCATAAACCATCTCCTGCGCAGAAAGACCTTTCTCCAGAGCATCGTTAATGTGGAAGAACTCACCCTCGTATGACATCTGCACCAAGGCATCGAATGCCTTTACCAAGATTCCATCTCGACGATGGAAGACATCAAGTTCGGGCATACAATGATCGATACTCTGTGCAAACACTACAAAGGGCCAAATGGCATAACGCTGATAGTAAGCTCCTTCGGTGTAGTAGCCGTCGGGAGAGAAAAGATAGTCCATCTGTCGCAAGAATCCACCATTCTTCCCCGTTTCGTCTGTGCCATACAGAGCCTTTCGCACCAGCGATTGATTGCCAGTAGCCATGCCCACCATTCCCACAGCTGAAGTAGCCCATGTGGCATGGTTGTGCATACGATTGAACATTTCATGGTTGCCCTTGCGGTCACCATAACCATTCATGATGAAGTCGGCCATATTGAAGAGTAAGTTTTTTTCGATAAACTTACGCTGCTTGGCAGACAGGGCGTCATACACACAATCGTAGGCCATGGCCGTATGTACGAGCCACACACTCTCATTGAGTGTCTGCCAGAAAAGTCGACCTGGCACAGGCGACAAACTGACGGGATGTAATCCCCACTTAGGATATTTCCGTGCATACTCCATGAGCATCTGAGCCACGAAGTCGGCATATTTCTTATGCCCTGTATACTGATATGCCAATCCTGCATGAAACATCGCATAATAGTTACTCTTATGCTGCTCGTGCACGACACCTCCACCTCCGTCTATGGGTGTAGGTATCTGTATCGCAGCTGCACAAGCCTCATCGGCTTTATGCAACAAGTCATCTACCACACGACCGAAAGCGGGTACTTCGTTGATATGTTGTTTCATATAAGCCAACTCCGCTTGTGTAAGCAAGAGTTTGGGATGCTGTGCCATAGTGCCAACAACACCCAAGACACAAAAAAGAAAGATTGACAACAGTCGTTTCATATTACAAACCTTGATTTTGATGATTCACATAAACTTCTTTTCGCATGGCAAGCACCGAACCCGAGTTTTCGAATTTGCAATGCTCTATCACCACATCCTCCCATGAGGTCTCGTCCAAGCGAACACTTACTCCGCCCCTACCACTATTGAAGAAATGGCAGTCAGAAACTCTCAAGTATTGTGGCCCAATCAATCGCAACACACTACCTCGCTGCTTGTTGCAGCAATCGTTGAAGGAGCAGTTCTTTATGGTGACGTAAGGACCTGCTGTGCTCTCGTCGCTACCACCACGATAAACGTTGACGGGAATTCCCAACAAACGACGGAACTCACAATTCTCGACTATGAGGTTCTCGGCATTGTAACGCCCTTTATCGTCTTTCTCGGATGCGAAATCAACACCACCTCCAGAACAGTCGACAATGAGGCAATCGGTTACAACAAGGCTGTCGGCAAATGTGGATTTCTGTCCACGAATGGCAGCACAGCCGCTCTCTCCAAAGTTGATAAACTTACAATTATTAACCTTCAACTTATAAGGAGTTGTCATCGTTTTAGCCGTAGAGATGCCCGTTTCTGGCGAAGCACCACCAGGTTCTAAACGTCCATCAAAGACAAGACCTTCTACATAGAGGCTTCCTCCATTGCCGATGGTCATAAGATGAGGTACAGACGTTCCTACCGAGCGAAGCAACGTTTTACCTGAAGCCGAACGAATGGTCACATCTTTCTGTACCAAGACTGTCTTCACCAGTTTATATTCGTCACCTTGCAGCACATAGACATCTCCATCCTCTGCCAGAGACAACACCTGAGACAAGTCTGCATCCTTAGCCACCACAGTGGTACGAGCCTCTGCTCTATTGGTCGTCGCTGTATGGCTCAGACGGCCTATCGTTCTACTCACCATCTGCTGATAAGTGGGCACTGTTGGTTGTTTCATCTTTGCAGCTTTCACTCCCGATGGTAAACCTTCCAGATTCTTGTTGATTGTATTATCGGCGAAACGAACTTCAGAAGCCTTGTCTACCATCATGAAAGGAACCTGCACACCACTGACAAACAAGCGGTTTCTCTTGAAGTCGATGCTATGAGGAGCAGAAGTTCGTTCGGCATCAGCACCCGTTCCAAACTCCAAATTAGTACAGTCAATATACACATTGTCTGTTATCGTGATGTCAGAAACCTGCACATATCGATTAGGCAGAGAATTGGGCACTGCATTCATGACTCCAAGAGCAGAGAAAAAGCGCTTACCAGCCAAACTGACAAAAGTATTGTTGCGAATGACATGGTCGGAGTCCACCACTCTCACACCACCCGTATTGCGCTTACCATTGCCTACGAAAGTGTTGTTCTCTACCAAGTTGCGTTTGCCATGACGTAAAGCCACAACGCCTTCACACTCCCAGAAGTAATTACCACGTACGATATTGTCGCACGACTTAATGGAAATCACCTCCACCTCGCCAGAACATCTGTCAAAGAGATTATCGCAAACTACCGTTGCCGAGGTTTCATAACTTTGCTGAGAAGTTCCGATGCGCATGGTCTCTGCACCATTGGAACCATATACCTCACGTGGTCCAAAATAGTTATGAACTATCTGATGATGGTTGTTCAGGTTGGCAGGCCCATTGAGATTGACAAGAAGAGTAACTCCCAAATTATACTTATGCAACAACTCACAATGATCTACACGGTTGCGCTGACCTGAGATGTAAACATAACTCTTCATCTGCGAACGGTCCGAGGTATTGTAGTTGTCTATCACGCATTGGGTAAGTTTACAATCTTGTGCAAAATCCTTGCCACCAGCAAACTCAACTACCGAACGGCGAGAAGGACAACCATCACGAAACTCTAAGCCACTCACCACCAGGTGCTTTCCACCCATGACAAGCGACGACTGTCCTGTGATAAGCACAGACCCCGGCTTGGCCTCTATGGTAATGGGAGCCTTCTGTGTTCCCACAGCCTTCCACCTGAGGTCGATGTCACGATACGTACCAGCCTCGATGATAACACGGTCGCCTGCCACCGCCTTCTTCAGGCAATCGGCCACCCCTGGCAGGGAGGTCACATAATCACGCGCCTCGCCTGTCATGGGTGTTAACAACATGAGTGCCAGCACACCTTTATATATATGCTTTCCTACGTTCATTTTTTTATATCTATATGCAACCTTAATACTGATAATCATGCTTCATCCAGTACATGTCAAACGCAACACTACTTGAAGATGGCGCCTTGGTATTGTTATACAACTTGAAATCGACGTGCTTGATATGCAAGAAACCAAAACGCTTGATATTCTCTGCAGCATTAGCAGCTTGTCCCTTCACATTGTAATAGATAACCAAGATAAAGGCATCGACATCGGCCGACTTCTCTGTTCCCACAGCAAACACGCCAGGAGCAAACACATTGTTGTTGACAGACTGTTTGACAGCCTCAACACTGATATTTCCGATCTTCTTTTCAGCTACGTTGATAGGGAATGTTTGTTCATCAATCTTCTCCAAAGTGCCACTCTTGATCTGATCGATAACAGCCTTATGGGTAGGTTCTGTTGGGTTGAGATAAACAAAGCTGAGACATGGAGTGCCATAGCAATTTCCCTTGGTTCCTGTTACACGATATTCATCGGCCGAATTGTTAATCATGTAGAAATTACGCAACTGCGAGTTAGAACCTGCAGGAGTATTAATCTGCAATGTTCCACCACTCACACCCGAGAAGAAAAAGTAAGGATTGACGGAATTGTACTCATCCTCGGTAACCTTAGGCAGATTCTTACCCGAACATGTGTTGGCTTGATACTTATAAGAGATAGGATCAACTGCTGTTCTCCACAAGCTATTGGCATAAACCAGTCCTGTCTCTGGCGAAAAGAAAGAAGCCAATGATTCCACGTCACGTCCCTGTCCATAAACCACCTTGTCCTTCCAGAAGTAAACGAATGGCACATTCACACCAAAGTGGTCGGTGAGCACGCGGGTCTCAATGCCATCAAAATAAGTAATAGACAGCGTGGTCTGGTTATGTCCATCTACAAAGTTATCAGAGTTAGGAACCATAAACTTCAAGGTATTTTCGGTCTGTAGACTTACCACACACTCTACATCCCCCACGAACACCTTATTAATCTTGTTTAGATAAGAACCAGAGAGTGTAATCTCGTCGCCCACACTATTGTCACCAAACTCAGCAGTAGTCACCACTGGCTGATAACGCTTCACGTTGAGCATAGGCAAAACGTCGGGTTCGGTTTCTTGAGTAGTAGTACCATCAAAGTAAGCGAAAGTAACATGAGCATCGTCTTTCTCTACATATGGTACGGTAAACACTATCTCGTTGACATTCTTGCTGATGACAGAGGCCTCATGCTTCACATTGCTACCATTAGCCGTAAGGTATACAGCAGTGATAACATTCATATTCTTACCGCAGATGAGCATTTTATTCCCCATCTCCACCTCGGTCTGTACCGAAGAAGCTGTAGCTAATGGTGCAGGATATTCCACAGTAAAATCATTTTCAGAAACGCCCTCACCCTCCACATTGGCAAGGGTTATCTTGCCTGTGCGAGCCTCATTGGGCACCTCAATGGTGATACACGTATTGGAGAGTCTTTCCACAATTTCACATTCTTTCTCTCCCAGCAAAGCCGTGGTGACCCCGTTAAGAGCCTTTCCCGTAACTACTATCTTACTTCCCACGCTTCCCTGTGCAGGAGCAAAGCTCTCTATAACAGGTGCACTGACAATGCTCTCGTTCATCGACAGGTCATCACACGAAACCAGAAAACAAGCAGCAAGCAGGAATGTGAATATATATTTCATCTTTTTCATAAGATTCTCTTTTAATCGTTAATATTAATAACCAGCATTCTGAGCCACATCAGGATTGATATTCGTCACCGAAACAGGGATAGGAAGATAGTTCTGCCAGTTACTGATGGGGTTGACACGATAGGTGTAACCTGCATAGAACGACTCACTACTGAGGTAATCATTGATTGTCTCTGTGGCTATATCCCAGCGCTTCAGGTCGAACCAACGCTGATTCTCAAAGGCCAACTCCAGACGGCGCTCTTTGCGCACTGCCATACGGAAGTCGTACTTATTGCCTACTTTCTCAAGTTCGTAAGGTTCAATACCAGCACGCTCTCTGATCATATTGACATATTTCAGCGCCTCTGCTGATGGACCGGCAGTCTCATTAAGCAATTCTGCATAAAGCAATGCGATGTCGCCCACACGGATGATAGGCCAATCGCTCTCGCCATCAAAACCTGTTGTCACAGGATGAGTATACTTGCAGCAGTAAGTGGTTTCTACCCACTGACCTATAGTAGCATTATAGTATTTCTGTGCAATATTGACGTTGCGTCTTGTCTCATCGCCTTCTATGATATAAGCATTGATGAGATTGTCACTTGGAGAGTTAAACCAGTTGGCTGTTCCTACGATAACATTGGCACCATTGTTGATAGGCGCAAAAAGATTACCAAAAGGCGAGCCCAGACCTACATTGCCAGAAAGGTATCTCACGGCAAAGATGATCTCCTTGTTCATCTCGTTATTGATGTCGAAGACAGAAGCATAAGGCACTAAGTCGGCTGCCGTCTGTGGATTGCCCACAGACTCGCTACCCAACACATCCTTACACAGGTTGATGGCCTGTTGATACTTCTCCTCACCTACTTCATAATGAGTGGCATAGACCTTCGCCAGGAGCGCCTTCGCTGCATTCATGTCGGCTCTACCTAAAAGAGCATCATCTTGCTTTGAAGGCAAGAGTTGATGTTCGACAATCGTTTCCAGGTCGCCCTCGATGAGTGCATAAACATCTGCCACCGAAGAGCGCTGCATGTTGCGAGCCACATCTGATGGTGTCTTGCTTATAACAATGAATACAGGTCCCCATAGACGCACGAGGTTGAAGTACTCTAATGCACGCAAGAAGCGCGCCTCGCCTTCATACATTTTCTTATTATCTTCGTTCTTTACCACCTGAACATTGGCCAGCACATTATTGGTTCTTGAGATAAGCGCATAACATGCGTTCCAGTATCTCTCCACCCACTCGTGCTCCGTATTTATAACACTCTGATCGAGCTGCTCAATCAGTTTGGTTGTGTTAGAGGTAGAGTTGTTATTGTACATTCTGGCATTATCCGAACGTAGTTCTGTCATGGCCCATTCATAATACATCACGTCATGAAGACCGTTATAGCATCCCATCACCAGGTCGTTGACAGAGTTGTCATCCGTAACATACTCGTCAGAAGCAACCTCCGAATAAGGATATTGGTCCAGGTTACATGAGGAGAAGCTGAGTGCTCCAATGATGCCTAATATAGCAAATATTCTTGTTTTCATGTTGTTCGTTGTTTTTAGAAGTTTACGTCAAATCCTACAGATATGGTTGATGTGAGAGGGAATCCTCCACGCTGATAACCATCTATCAAGGTATTGGTATAAGGACCTGTTGTGAATCTTGACTCGGGATTGATGCCACGATAGTCGCCACTCCATATATACAGCAGGTTGTTGCCCGACAGATAGAATCTCAAGTCGTTGAGATGCATTTTCTTGACAATATCCTTAGGCATGGTGTAGCCAATAGTCAGATTGCGCAAGCAGGCATAAGATGCGTTCTGTAAAGGATAGTCAGTAAGCAAGAGGTTGTGACCACTCTTCTCATAAGGAGTCTTTCCGTCTCCAGGATGTTCAGGACTGATCCAACGATTCTTGGTATAGGCTTTGTTGTAACGCACGGTCTCGTTGTAGAACACGTCGCCATTAAACACCGTGACACCCTGCACGCCCTGTATCAGGATAGAGAAGTCGAAGTTCTTGTATCGCAAGTTGTTAGTAAGCCCCCATGTAAAGTCTGGATATGGGTTTCCTAAAGGCACGCGGTCGTTAGCATCGAGTGTTCCGCTGTTGTCAGTGTCTACGATGCGGAGTCCACCAGGAATATCGTCAGCAAAGTGTGGGTTGACGTCAATCTCCTCCTGAGACTTCCACACACCCTGGGTCATATAGCCAAAATACTGGATAAGTGGCGAACCCACCTTAGCGATGTAGCACTCGTTGCGCTCGCCCTGACTGATGATCTGGCTCTCTCCACCGATTTCCAACAACTTATTGCGTGAGAGCGAGAAGTTGAAGTTGGTCTCCCAGCTAAAGTTTCTTGTACGAATATTGTGTGTATCAATCTGTATCTCTACACCCTTGTTGCTCACTCTTCCGATGTTGTTCCAATAGTTGGAATAACCAGTAAACGACTGAGTGGGCTGTGCGAAGAGCAATGCCTTAGTTTCGGAATAGTAAGCATCGAGCGACAGGTTGATGCGATTTCTGAACAGACCCAGATCAAAACCGAAGTTAAACTCATTGGTCTTCTCCCAGGTAATGTTAGAGTTGGCCAAAGTAGAAGATGTATTGGCCACACCATTTATCAGACTTCCATTACCTGTACCCAAAACATAATTAGCAGAGTTGAGCACCTCTAAGGCTGCCTGATAAGAAATCTGGTTGTTACCTGTCATACCATAAGAGGCACGCAACTTCAGATTAGAAATTGCTTCGACAGACTTCATGAATGGTTCTTCGCTGACACGCCAGCCCAAAGACACAGAAGGAAACCAAGCATTGCGATTGCCCTTAGCAAAGAGTGAAGAACGGTCCAAGCGCAAAGATGCCGACATGAGATAACGATTCAGATAACTATAGTTTACACGTCCTAAATAAGACTCCAACACAACATCTGGATAACGGAAAGTTCCTGTACCAGCCTTATCGCCATTGCCCGAACTTGCCAACTCGAAGATGGTGGCTGCATTAAGAGTCTTAATATTATCGGTAGCAAAGCCTGTGGCTGTCTCGGCCACGCGCTGTACACGTGTACGCTCAGCAGTATAACCCAAGAGAGCATCTATGCTATGCTGCTTTTGGCTTCCCAAATTCAGATGATAAGACAGCGTGTTTTCTGTCAGCAAGTCGATGTATAAGTTACTGAAATAGGTAGCACGGCTGGCCTCGCCATCCTTGGTAGCATTCTTGTTGCCATAAGTATAAGAAGGAGAGAAGCGCACATTGAAACCATTAGAAGTCTTAAAGGTCAATCCCTTGGCCAGCTCTACTGTGAGATACAGATTGCCCAACCCCTGGAAATCTTCGCTCCAACGCATGGTGTTAGCCATGACGCTGCGGGGGTTGTTGTTGGCAGAAGAGAAAGGTGATGTTTTCTCTGTCAAAGGATTGCCTTCTTCGTCCACCTCGCCTGTTGGGGTCTCGATATTATTGAAGTGACTACCACGGGCAAAACCGCTATAGCCTGTCAACGCTGTGGTAATGTCGTTGTGATAAACAGGAAGGAATGATGGCGTGCGATAGAAGTCGATAAAGTTGTTGCGAGGACGCTCAGCACGCTTATAAGTACCAGAGAAGTTGACTCCAAAACCCACGTTCTTAGAAAAACGTGTATCCAGTTTGGCACGAAAATTCACCTTGTCGAGTGTATTGGAACGCATAATGCCCTGATCCTTCATATAGGCAGCCGACACGAAATACTTAGTGTCCTTCTTGCCACCCGATACACTAAACTGCACATTGGTCATCGTAGCCACATCATTGAGGCCCTCCTTCTGCCAGTCGGTAGCACCATACAACGACTCAAGATAAGCGGCACTGCGGGCCTGAGCCATGACAGGACGACCACCCAATGCTTCTTCTGCCTGCATCAGGTTAAACCAATCGGTAGAAGTCATCATGTCGTGCAACTGGTATGCATACTTGAAACCCTGATAGAAATTAAACTTATATCTGGGCTGTTCTGGAGTTCCCTGCTTAGTGGTGATAAGAATTACACCATTGGCTGCACGCGAACCATAGATGGCAGCAGAAGCTGCATCCTTCAAAATCTCTACCGATTTAATGTCGGCAGCATTAACCTGCGACAAACCACCCTTCACTGGGAAACCATCGATAATCACCAATGGAGAACTCTCAGCAGAGATAGAACCTGTGCCTCGAACACGAATAGAGGGAGTGACACCCACCTCGGATGTTTCATTGCTCACGGTCAGACCAGTCATCATACCCTGCAAAGCTTGCGTAACATCGCTGACAGGCGCCTTGGTCAAAGAACCGCCATCCAACTTGGATATAGAACCTGTGAGGTGAGATTTCTGCTGAACGCCATAACCGATTACTACAGTTTCATCAAGCTGAGTGTCGTTCATTTCCAACTGAACATCAATTCTCTTTCGGTCGCCCACCATGACCGTTCGGTCAGTATAGCCAATATAAGAGAAAACGAGTATGGCTTTCTTGCTTTTAACCTCTATGGAGTACTTACCATCCATATCGGTGATTGCCCCAGCAGTGTTACCAGCATTTCCCTTCACTGCTACTGTAGCGCCAACCAAAGGCCCTTCAGAGTCAGTGACGATACCATGTATCACTATCTGCGCTTTGACAGAAACACTAAAACATAGTGCTATCATCGTCATTAATAAGTTAGTTTTTAAAAGTCTCATGGGCTGTCTTTTTAATAATAGATAATATAGTTTATTAGTTTCTCTGGCGCAAAGATAGAACAAATAAATGACAATTCCTACTTTTTGGTATACCAGTTATATTTATTTAATACTTTAGCGCATTATATCGCATTTTTGTTAATTGTTTTTAATTTCTTGCGTTGCAAATTAGAATATACAGAATAATAATGTATCTTTGTAGTAAAATAAAAGTAAAGTAGATTTGCCCATGAAACAAGATTCCAACCATACACCGGTTGACAGAGTCGTAGACTATATCAAAACTCAGATAGCTGAAAAGCGAGTCAACCCTGGCGATAGACTACCTTCTGAAAGAAAATTATCAGAACTTCTGAAGGTAGGAAGGCCGCATGTCCGAACAGCGCTACAAAAACTTGAAACTTACGGAGTTGTAGAAACAAGGCCACAAAGCGGAACCATCGTAACCGAGTTTTCAAAAAGTCAGATTGACAACCTTTTCAACGAAACGTTAAAGGTTGACAAATATGATTTCTATAGCCTCGTACACGTACGCGTACTATTAGAAATAGATGCCTGCACTTTGGCGGCAGCCAATTGTACAACAGAAGACATCGATAAAGTAGAGAAAGCTTTGCGAGAACTGGAAGATTGTCAAGACGCAAAAAAGAGAATCGAAAAAGATTTTGCCTTCCATCATGCCATAGCATGCAGCAGTCATAATCCGGTATTGGCTTCTTTGTTGCTGATAATTACACCCGACATCATGAAATTCTATCATAAATACAGGTTCTGTACCGTACCTGAGCGACAGGTTATTGCCGAACACAGAGACTATATAGCCAAGATGAAAGAACACGACTCAAAAGGTATGAAAGAGCTGGTTCTCACACACTTAGCCAACCAAATCAACTTTGCAAAATCACAAAGAAAAGTATAATCTATTTCCTTGCAGCACTTATGTTTACATAGGTGCTGCTTGTTATATATGACTATTTCAGAAAGTTTAATTGGTAGTACTGGTATACCAATTAATCATAATTAATAGATAATAGTTATAAATATTATTAATTATTAATTGGTTTACCAGATTATTATATTATATTTGCAGCGTTTTTTAATTATCAAAGCAAATATAAACCAATTATGAAACATTTATTATCACTATTAGCCCTATGCTTGCTCTCACTCAGCGCACAAGCACAGCAGACATGGAACTTTTTGGACCTGAGCGAATCGACTCCGCTCATCAAGGCGGATGCAACTAACTGGAAAGTTGACAAGTACAAAACAAAAGATCCAAATGATCCAAATGCTCCAGACATCCCCATACAGTGGAGCAACCAAATCGACATTACCGAATGGAGCACCTTAAAAGCCAATGGCGAAGAGATTCCCGCAACAAAAGGACTCATGTTTATCGGAGCACAAAACAAGTTGATTTTCTCTATCAGCAGCAAGACCAAAAACTACTTCAAGCTGAACTCCTCAAAAGTTAAAATCAAGATTTGCAATCTCAAGAAGGGGCAGGAACTCACCATCGTGGGGTTGAGCGGAAGTAAGACAGAAGCTCGCACCTTCAAAGCAGAAGAAAATCTTGAGGTGATTAGTGGTATGGAGCCCACATTAGTAGAACACACCAGCAAGGCTATTGTGAAGGCCGACGGCGATATCGTTATTGGCTGCACCAACGCAATGAACGTCTATTCTATCAGCCTCAGTGCTGCCGATGACACGGGCATCACGCAGACAACAGTCAGCAAGCCATGTGGCAACGATAATTTTTACACGCTCGACGGAAAGCTGGTGAAACCATCACACAAGGGCCTTATCATTACCAAAGGTAAGAAATTTACCAATAAATAACCAACATACATACGTTTCTACAACATGCCGTCGAGTTGATTGACGGCATGGCACATATCTTGCTCGAAAGTAGTATGGTCGAGCAGATAATGCGGAGTGCCATTAGCCAACAACTGGTAGAGCGCAGGATTCATCCCATCTACATATTGGCTGATGGCATATTCTATATCGTCACGCTGAGTGGGACTGGTGGAATATTCATACACACGCAACTTCTGATGGAAGAAGCAATAGGCCGACTCAATGCTGTCCTTGGTGAAATCTGTATTCATTTTGTTTTGACTTTTCGATAACATGATACAAAGGTAACAAGAAAAACCTAAAAAGCCACACTTCCGCATCACTTTTTAGGTTTTATTCCATTTTATGAGTTCTGGGGATTTACCTCATGGATTATTTGCTATCAGTACCTAAGAGGTTGGCGAATATTACTTCCCCTTCTGTATAATTGCTCTTTGAAAGACACAATTGTGCCCCTCGCAAAGCACAATTGTGCTATAAATAGGCATTTTTGCAGCATCAGTATTTTAAAAAAGGATTACGCAAAAAACACGCCGACAATAGGAGTCTTATCGCTTTGCGCATACGGGAAACAACATTTACCCTAACAGAGGCAAACAACTGCATAATTATACCGTATACTTATACTATAATGAATAGAAAAGAAATTCCCAGTTAGGAAAAATACGCCAATCAACTGGCAAAATATTTTTTCCTAACTGGGAAATTATTTTTTCTCAACTATAGATAATAGGTTTCTGCATATATATGCAAGAAACGTCCAACTATCATTTTTCAGATTCTTACTCCGAGAGCATGGTAACCTCTACACGATGATTCTGCTTCAACAACTCCTTAGCCATCTTCTGCACATCAGAAGCTGTCAGGTTGTCCACCATCTTGCAGTAATCCTTGTCGAAGTCGGCATCATCGTCGAGCTGGTGCCAGATGACGTAACTCCAGTAGTCGTTGGTGATGGCCATCTGTCCGTATTGCTTCTTCAGATACTTCTTCACCTTATCCATACTGCTTGCCACAGGCCCGTGGTCGGCGATGTTCAGGAGTTGCTTGTAGATGATAGGATTCAGTTCCTCATAACGCTTGGGGTCGCTCTTGTAGGAAATGCGAAGCAAGGCATTCGGATTGTCCTCCTTCTCGAGGTTGAAGCTTACTCCTACTCCGTATGTTCCTCCCTTCTCCTCACGTACCGAATCGGTGTAAGCTATCTGTAGGACACGGGTCAACATGTCGAGCACCAAGTCGTTCTTCGGCGAGAATGGGACGTTGGCAGTATAGAACACGCTCACGTTGGCAAGCGGAGTCTCCTGCTTATGCACGAACTTCACCACCTCGTTCTTCTTCACAATCTGAGGCACGTTGGCCTTGTTGCTCTTCTCTGCCTTGTGGGTAGAAGGCAGAGTGGCGAGATACTGGCAGAGCAACGGACGAAGCTGCGCCATATCTATCTTGCCGATGAAGACGGTCTTAAAGTTGCTCGCATCGCTGAAACGCTCACGATAGATTTCGAAGATGCGGTTGTAATCCGCTTTTTTTGCAATCTCCACGGTTACAGGAGCCTGACGCACATTGTGGTCGTACAGAGTAGCCGAGAGGGAGTCGTTGTAGACAACCTTCGAACTGGCGTTGCGGTTCTTCAAAAGCGAAAGGTTGCGGTTCATCATTCCCTCGAACGCCATGCTGTCCTTGCGAGGAGCTGTGAAATAGAGATGAGCCAACTGAAGCATCGTCTCCAAGTCTTTTACTGACGAGGTGCCTGTGATGCGCTGTCCCTCGCTGGTGATGGAAGGAGCCAACTTCAAAGACTTTCCAGCCAATGCCTTGCGAAGACGAGTGGCCGTGAAGTCGCCCACACCCGCCTCCGTGATGGAACCACTCAGGAAGGCGAAGTTAGGGATGTCCTCATCGCCATAGACGGAAGTACCGCCCTCGCCTCTCATGCTCATAGTGATTTGGTCGGCCTGATAGTCGGTGGATTTCACATACACCTTCATGCCATTGCTCAAGACTATCTCCGTCATGCCAAACTTGCCGTATGGTTTCTCCGACACAATCTTGCCTGATGCAGGCAATGCCGCCATCAAGGTAGCTGGCACTTGCTCCTCCTGGTAAGCGTCGTAACGCTTTTGCTGTGCGGCAAGCACGGTGCTCTCAATTTCCGATTCCGAAGGAACCACGAAACCATCCTTGTCGGGTCCATACATGATGAACACCTGGTTCTTGTCTGTGATTATCTCGCCCACCTGACTATTGACCTCGGCAAGACTCACCTCGCCATCAAACTGCTTCACCAGCTGAAGGTTGTAGGCAGGGGTTAAGATAGGCTCTCCCTCTAAGAAGTTGTTCACGCACTGGCTCACATAATGAGAGTTCTTATAGTCTTTCTCCATCTTCAGTTGTCGTTCGGCAGCATTGAGATAAAGTTTCTTGGCACGTTCAAGTTCACTCTGTGTAAAGCCATGCTGACGGGCACGTTCCACCTCACCTACGGCTACCGAAACGCCACCCAACACATTGTCCTGCTTGCAACTGATACTCAAGCTGAAGGCATCCTTGGTGCGGGAAACGAAGAACTCACCGTTCTTCACCGTCGCACTCATAAAAGGCGGATTGGCCACTTGCTTTTTCTCCGAAAGGCGACCATTGAGCATATAGGTGATTAAGCCATTGATATAATCCTCACGCTGATATTTCACGCTGTTTTTCTCGCTGTCTGGAGTGGCCTCGCTCTTCATGTAGAGGTGACCGAGAATGATAGGCTGCTCCTTGTTCTTCTCGATGGCGATAATCATCTTGTCATTATCGTTCACAGGATAGTAGATGCGCTCGGCAGGATTCTTGTGTGCCTTAATCTTTCCAAAGAGCTTTTGAATTTTCCTCTCCATCATATCCACGTCGAAGTCGCCCACCACCACGATTGCCTGCAAGTCGGGGCGATACCACTTCTGATAGTAGTCACGCAGGTCCTGGTAAGGGAAGTTATCCACAATGTCCATATTGCCGATAGGCAGACAGTCCTCGTACTTGCTGCCCTTGTAAATCTTAGGCATCACATTCTCCATCATGCGCTGCATGGCCATGCCCGTACGGCGGTTGCGCCATTCCTCGTGGATGACGCCACGCTCCTTGTCTATCTCCTTGGGTTCAAGATTGATATACTGACTCCAGTCGTTGAGCACCAAGAGGCAGGAGTCGATGATACCTTCGCGCTTGATGGGAGCCGAACCGATGTGATAGACCGTCTGGTCAACCGAAGTATAGGCATTGAGGTTGGTACCAAACTTCACGCCGATGGTCTCGCACCAAGGCACGATACCCAGTTGCTTGCCCTTTCCGGGGAAGTGCTTGGTACCATTGAACGCCATGTGCTCCAGGAAGTGAGCCAATCCACGCTGGCGAGGTTCCTCCAGGATAGAGCCTACACGCTGAGCGATATAGAAGTCGGCAAGACCTGCCTCCTTGGCATTATGACGAATGTAGTAAGTGAGTCCGTTCTTCAACTTGCCCTGACGCACTGCGTCATCCTGCTTGACGGTCTGAGCCATCAGCGAGACAGGAGCTAAGAGAAGAAGGAACAGGCTTAGAAATTGTTTCTTCATTGTTTTCACATTATTTTGAGTTGATTATTTCTGCAGATAACTGGCTGTAGCTGCCTCAAAGTCGTTGCTTGAGTTATTGGTGTCTACCCACTTGCCGTTCTCCTTCTTACGGATAACCGACTTGCCGAAGCGATCAGTAGAATTGAGCGCGCTTGCCACATACGTATAGCCAGCATCAAGAGCGGAAGAAACCACGTTCCACTGCCAAACACTACTTGGGCAAAGGTTGACAGCATCCAGAATCCAAGAGTTAGGCAACTTATAACATTTGGATGTCATCTCCTTGTCACCCTTGCTTGTTGTCAACACATATTTTGCCTCATAATAGTTGTCTGCCAGATAGCTTTCCTTGTTTTGGTGCATTCGAGCCAAGGCATAGGCTTTGTTACCACCAGTATTGAGCAGATAATAACTCAATGTATAACAATACCACTTATCCAGATTGGGAACCTCCTGATTGTCGGTATCCAGATTGTTTGCCTGCGTACTCTCATCATAGAATTCAAAGTCAGCTTTGCTCAAGTCGAAGGAATTGGCATTAGCTTCTGTATGATTGATGGCATTCAGTGCCAACACCAACGATTTGCCAGGCAGCACAGCCACGCTCTTTCCTGTTCCAGGAATCATATATATGGCCTCCACCGACATGGCTTTGTTCATGATGTCGGGTGTATACTCACGTTTGGTGCTGGTAAGGAATGCCGATTGCACAAAGGCGATACTGTCAGCATAGAGAGTAACATCCGAATTATTGGAAACAACGACATACTGGTCTTTCAGAAATTGCTTACCCTCAGGAGTTTTATCACCTGCGAAGAAAATTTCCGAGATAACAAAACCGCCCTTAGCATCGAAGGTATTCACGGCCAACTTGACATTGGCGCTACCACTCTTCACCTGCACGTTCTCGCTGGTCTGGCTGACCTGGGCTGTACCTGCCACGCCGTCCTTGGTGAAACTCAGGTCGCCAGTAACAGCCACATTGTATGTGCCCTCTGGCACTTGGTCTATCAAGGTTGCAAAGCTACCATTGTTTTCAACAAACTGATTGACGGTAAACACCTCGCCAGTCTGAACATTGGTGAACACGGCCTTGCTGTTGCTAAACACCACGTTATCAATGCCCAAAGGCATCTCTACGCTGAGCGACACTGGAGTGTATGTCACACTGTCGTCGTTGCTACAAGCTGTAAACGACAAACCTACGGTCAGGAGCATCATCATGCCCATCAAGAAATTCTTTTTCATTGTCTTGTTTGTTTTGATTGTTATTTTGATATTTTATTTCTACTATTATGTTCCTTGCTACTCTTTCCTTTCTCAGAAAGTCACACCCACAGAGGCTCTTAGGCCTACCTGTTGTTCACGCTCCGAGCAAAGCACCATGCCTCCTGCCACTTCGGCAAAGAGGCCTATGGACGAAGACTTCAGATGATAGTCTCCACGTGCATGCAGGTTAGCCTCAGTATAGCTGGCCTTGGCAAAACGATACTTGTGGCGTATCATCTCGGCAAACTTGCTGGTCATGTTGGCAAAAGGCATCACCATGTTGTCGCTCACACGGGCATAATGACTGGCATCGGCTCCCAGCGAGAGTGACAAGCGCCGAGACATAGGATGCATCCACTCGCCTGCTACCGTGACATAGGCATGGGCACGGTCTAACAGGCGCTCGGGATATACATAGCGCTCACGATGGTTGCGATAACCAGCCTTCAGACTTACCATCCACGAGCGGTCGCCTCCCTGCTGGCCATACATACCTCCTATCGAGGCATCCATCAGGTAATCCTTATACATGGTGAGCTTGCCTATCACAGGATAATACTGCGAATCCGACTTTCCCGTTATGTTTTCATCACCACTGCGCTTGGTAAAAGCAAAATGTGCATAAGCGGCCCAATGGTGCCTGCCCTCATGCTTCCACCCCATCGTGGTTTCCACCTTATTATATATAAGGCGCGAAAGAGGCAATGAGTTGGCGCTCGTCAGCAGGCGCTCATATGCGTTGCGACCCAAAGACACATGCCCGTAGAGTCCTTCATTACCTGTGGGAACTGCATCAAAGGCCATGTCAAAGCTACCTCCTCGGTAGGCGAGACTTCGCTGTTCGCCAGCAAAACGGCTATACTCGGTGCCCAGGCCCGTCATGTGATATTCGGGAATGACCCCTAACTCGTTGTAGAAGTCTACGCTGTTGGTTTGCTTGTAGATAGTACCTTCCACCAATACGCCCCAGCGATAATGCCAAGCGGTGAGACCGGCACCACCTCGCAGCAACAGTTCGGTAACGATGCCTCGCATACGTGGGTCACGGTCACGATACTCGTGCTCGGCACGAATGGCCATCTCGCCTCCCAACAAGACTCGTCCCAGTTGGGTACCATAACCACCCGAGAAGGTATATCGCTCTCGGTGGGTATCGCCGCCCAGGGTATCGGCCATCACATAGGGAGCCAACAGTTCGTAGTCGGAGGTAGAGTTCCAGCAGATACTCTTCTGCTTGCCTGTGGTGTAAGAGGCCGAGCCCCATACTGCCGAACGTGGATTCATGCGCAGGTAACTGTTGACTGCCAGCGCCCCCAGCACATGCCCCTTACCTTTCTCCTCGACAAAGGCTTTTGATTGGTGCTGACAGTCGACGCTAAGCACCATCTCAGAGTACGACTTGTCATAGGTCGCGCCATGCAGGGCGGGGTTGCCGAGCAGCGGAGCCGACAACTGGTTCCACATCGACAGGTGCTCCACACGAGCCGTGTCGCGAGGCGAAGCCATGGTGGCCGACATACATAACGTGCAAACCATGACCAATAATACTATTTTGTGCTTCATCTTTACATCCATACGATATTGAGGGTGGCTACATTAAGACTTTTGCTGGCAAACTCTAAGTAATCGGACGTGGCACGAAACTGCCTAACGGACGTTTCGCCATTGGCATCCTTATATTGCATGGAGCCTTCGACCAGTACCGAATAGGCGCCACGAAGCAGAGTGACACGGGCTATGTTACCATCAAACTCGGCCGTGGTTGTCACCTGTCGGGTGTTGAGGTTGGTGAGTTGCACCGTGCCTTGCACACGCTCCACCGTTGTGCCTTGCTCGGCAGCCAGGGTGATAGCCGCCGTGGTAAAGAGATCGTCCTCGTCTTGGTGGCACGATGTGAGTACCATTCCCAGCAGAGCCACACCTATCATCAGTATTCGTTTCATATTTTCACGTTCATTTCTAATCCAAAGTAAGGAGTCACATGGCGACGCACGGTCAGTCCATTGCTCGTATAGTCGGGTGTATAGTCGAGCAGCTTGTTGCAGAACAAAGCAACGGTCAGGCGGTCGGCAAACAATTTCTTTGTTACCTTGAAATTGACATTCATCGAGAAGGGAACCCTGTAGAGAGCAAAGTTGCTGGCAGTATAGTTGCGTATCAAGTAGCGCAAGTATATGTCATCGGCATCCTCATCCTTCCAGTCGTGCATCTCGCCGTTGGCATCCATGTACTTGACAGGATAATTGCTGGTCTCGGCGGTGCGGCGCATGGTGAACCACAGGCATTGGGCCGAAACCGAGAAGCCGAGCTTGAGCTTGGGTATGTCGGTATCCACGGTGAAGTTGGTATTCATCATCTGGTTTTTGCTGCCGCCATCCTGGTCGTAATAGCCCACATACTGAATCTGCTTGCCTGCCACCACGGCACTGGGCTTGTAGGTTTCCATCATCGAATTGCGATAGATGGTATAGAACCAGGCTCCATTGACAGTCAGTCGGGTCATGATGCGCTCAAATCGCTTGGTCGAGAAAGTGTATTCCACACCTCGCTTCAACGTTTGGCTTCCGTTGGTATAATGGCTATAGCCACGCAGGTCGGTACGCAGGGTGTAGGGCATATCGACTAACGAAGGCGGTGCCGTCAGCGCTCCAGCATCCACTCCCGAGGCATCATACTGCTTGTAAGTATAAGGAGCATAACTCGACTGACTGCGGAAACCCGATGTCATATTCTCGCGGAAGTATGTTACCGAAAGTCGATAACCGCCTACCGTCATATCGGCCGTTACTTCCCACTTCAGGTTGCGGGCAGGCTTCAGGTCGTAATTGGTAGGGTCGATGACATAGGTCATCAGGTTGATGCGACGGTAGTCGGCATTGGCATGATAATAATTGAGCTGCACCAAGTCCATGTACACGGGGTCGGGGAATAGCTGATCCATAGTGGGCATCTTGGTATGCTCGCCTACTCCACCCGACAGGCGCAGGTAACCTGTCTGCCCTGCTATCTTAAACTTAGGCAATGTCCATCCCACATTGACACGTGGATCGAAATAGAACTTTCCATGCATCTGATAAGAAGTGGGCAATCCCAACATCTGTACGGCTCTCACACCAGCCACCATCTCTAACTTGCTACCACCCAGCATGGTGCTGATGCGTTCCTCGGCATAAAGTCCCCACTGCTTGTTGGCAGGTATGCTCGACAGCGAACGAGGGCGCAAGGTTGCCGCCGTGGTGTACAAGGGGCGAGTGGGGTCGAATACTTGACCATGCCCATAGTTCTTGTCCACATTCCAGTCGGTACCCACCAAGAGGGTGTTGGAGATATTCATGGAGGGCACCTGAAACTTGGCGTTCAACTTGGCGAAGAGGTTGAAGGGGCGACCGTCTACATTCTGCCATGCCACGTATTTATAGGGCAAGATGATGCCATCGCTCTCGCCCGTAGTGATGGTACCTACAGCAGCCACCAACTGTGAAAGCTGCACCAACTTGGTGCGCTCTATCAAGTCGTACTCGTAAGAGGTAGAGAGCATGGCGTCGAGCGAACGAAACCACTGGCGCTTGTTCTTGGGCAAGAATGCAAAGCTGGCATTCAGTGCATACCTGTTGTACTGCGATTTATACGAATCAACGGCCTGGTTGTCAAGGTCCGGGTCATTCTTGTCGTTGTCAAACGAGCCAGTATAGTCGAGGTTGGTCTTCAGCTGCATGTCATATCGGCCCAGGCTCCATGCCTTGAAGAATCGGGCCGAGAAGCTCAGTCGCTTGTAGTTCTCCAGTCGGTTGCGCGGGTCAGCCTTGGCATCGAGATAGTCGACGCTCAGATTGAGCGTCATGCGGCGAGGTTTCCATTCGAAGCCCTTTGCCAGGTAGAAGAGTTTGCTGTCCATATCGGCCTTGAGACGTGCCTCCCAATTATTGCCGCCTCGCTTGCGCTCTATCTTGACGAGTCCGCTCGTCAGGTCGCCATACTCTACCGATGGGATGCCTCGCACCACCTCCACCTTCTCGATGTCATCGGTCGATATGGTACGCATGTCGACACCCGAGTTGACGTAGCTTCTGCCCTCAGTCGATGTTTCCCATGCGCCCTTTACCTCCTGTCGGTTGGCGTTGGTGCTGATGGGGGCACCATCTATCATGAAGCTGGTGCCAAGCGAAGATGTATTATAGCTGCTGGCGGTACCCGTCTCGCGGATACGGATGGTATTAGGAGTGTTGAGGGCAGGGTCTTGCGAACGACCGCCTGGCAGCAATTCCAGAATGTCGGAGAAACTTGATGGTTGCAGATGTTCCATGGCATGCTTCTCGATGACAGAAGCCGCCGTAACGCCACGCGTTTCCTGTGCCGTTACCACCACCTCTGCAATCTTGAGGGTATCGGACAAACTTGTTTTTGGGGCCTTATTGGATTGTGCACCATTGCTGTTCTGCGCATAACCAAGTAGACTTATGCCGAAAAACAGGAATAGCATCATGCCAGTTTTCTTCATTCTTTGCCGCTAATAATGTATAAATAATTATCATAAAATTCCGGCTGCAAAGATATGAAGAAAAGGAAAAACATACAATACCTAAAAGTAGGTAATTTAGAATACGTCTAAAAAGGGAACAGGCTCTCCGAAGAGAGCCCGTTACATTATAATTGCTTCATCGACAGGGCGATGCGTTTGCGCTTCAGGTCGACTTCTGTCACCTTGACCATCACGTGCTCGTGGAGTTTTACCACTTCTGAAGGGTCGCTCACATAGCGGTTGGCCATCTGCGACACATGAACCAAACCGTCATTGTGGACACCTATATCAACAAAGGCACCAAACTTAGTGATGTTGGTCACGATGCCCGGTACTACCATGCCTACTTGCAAGTCCTCAATGGTCTTGATGGAGGCATCAAACTCAAACTTCTCTACCTCGCCTCGTGGGTCAAGTCCGGGTTTGTCGAGCTCGGCCATGATATCGGTAAGCGTAGGCATGCCTACTTCGCCACTCACATACTTCCGTATGTCTATCTTTTTCTGCAAGGCCTTGTCCTCTACCAGTTGCTTTACCGTTACACCCTGGTCCTTAGCCATTGTCTCGACCAATGCATAACGCTCTGGGTGAACGGCGCTATTGTCGAGCGGATTCTTAGCTCCAGGGATGCGGAGGAAACCGGCACACTGCTCATAGGCTGAAGGACCTAAGCGCGGCACTTTCTTCAGTTGGGCACGAGAGGAGAATGCACCATTCTCACGACGATACTCCACAATATTCTTCGCCAATGTGGGACCGAGACCACTCACATAGGTGAGCAGATGCTGAGAGGCTGTATTGAGATTGACACCCACCGAGTTCACGCAGCTCATCACTACCGAGTCGAGGCTCTTCTTCAACTGACTCTGGTCCACATCATGCTGATACTGCCCCACTCCGATGCTCTTGGGGTCTATCTTCACCAACTCAGCCAAAGGGTCCATCAGTCTTCTGCCGATAGAAACCGCTCCACGCACCGCCACATCCTCATCAGGAAACTCCTCGCGGGCAATCTTAGAGGCAGAATAGATAGAGGCTCCATCCTCGCTTACCACATAGACATCTATCGGATGCTCAAAATCTATCTCGTTCAGCCACTCACTGGTTTCCCTGCTTGCCGTTCCGTTGCCTACCGCCATGGCCTCAACCTGATACTGGCGCACCATACGCTTCATGGCAGCAGTTGCCTCCATGCGCTTGCTGCGGGGAGGATGCGGATAGACGATCTCATGATGCACAAGATTGCCCTGGGCATCAAGACATGCAGTCTTGCATCCATTGGCAAAGCCTGGGTCGACAGCCATGACACGCTTCTGTCCAAGAGGGGCTGCCAGAAGCAACTGGCGCAGGTTCTCTGCAAAGACAACGATAGCCTCCTCATCGGCCTTCTGCTTGCTCTGCGCAGCAAACTCAGTCTCGATACTGGGTTTCAACAAGCGCTTGAAGGCATCATCGACAGCCTCGCCTACCAGAGTCTGGCACTCGCCAAAGCCATGAACATAATGACGTTTCAGTTTGGTGGTGCAAGCCTCATCATCTGCTGATATGCTGACACGCAGAAAACCTGCCGCCTCGCCACGACGCATAGCCAACAGGCGATGGGAAGAACAACGTTTCAATGGTTCCGAGAAGTCGAAATAATCGGAGAAACGCTGGGCATCTTCCTCGTCCTTCTTCTTTGCCACCACCTTTGAGGTGATAATGGCGCCACGACGGAACTCACCTCTTATCTGGTTGCGGCTCTGCTCATTCTCGCTCACCGTCTCGGCTATGATGTCCTTGGCTCCCTGGAGCGCAGCCTCCACATCGCTCACCTTGTCACCCACAAACTTACGGGCAGCCTGTTCGGGATTACGCTCGCGCTGAAGCAGGAGGAGCTGTGCCAACGGTTCAAGTCCCTGTTCGCGAGCCACCTGTGCACGGGTACGGCGCTTGGGTTTAAAAGGCAGATAGATGTCTTCCAGCTCTGTGGCGTCCCAACACTTGTCGATACGCTGCTGCAACTCTGCCGAAAGCTTACCCTGATCATCGATGGTCTTCAGAATAGTCTCCTTGCGCTTCGCCATCTCCTTATATTTCTCGTTGGCCTGAGCCACCGCCTCTATCTTCACCTCGTCCATGTTGCCGGTTTTCTCCTTACGGTAGCGGGAGATGAAGGGGATAGTACAACCTTCCTCAAGCAACTCTAATGTATTTTCGACAGCCTTCTCGCTCAAAGCAAGAGCGGCCGCAATCATCTTTGAAAATGGATTCATTTCTTGTATTTATTTGTTAATAGTAATGCAAAGATAATGCAAACGAGCGCAATGAAAGCTTGTTTTCAAATTGCCGAGTGCCGCTTTATCTTCTGCAAAGATACAAGAAAAAAGTCGCAAAGACAAATCTCCTTGCGACTTTTTCTGTTTTTTATCATTACTTCCTGATGGTAAACTCGAACTTCAATCCTCCTTCTGGGAGATTGGCTGCCCGAATGGTTCCGCCATGCAGCAATACCGAGTTTTTCACGATGGCAAGTCCCAATCCGGTTCCTCCCATCTTACGGCTGCGCCCCTTGTCCACACGATAGAAACGCTCAAAGATGCGGGTCAGATGTTCCTGAGGCACTCCCTGGCCGTTGTCGCGGAAGATGAAATGCCACTTATTGCCAACCTCTTTACCTTCCAGGGTGATGGTTGTTCCTTCGCCGGCATAGGCTATGGCATTATCGGTAAGATTGCGGAAGATGCTGTAAAGCAGACTTCGGTTTCCCTTCACCACGATGCGTTCGGGCAACAAGTTATGAAAACTCATCTTGCGCTCCTCGCGCTCAAGGGCGGTTTCTCTCATGATGTCGCTTGCCAACTGAGTGATGTCTACCGCCTCGAAATCTATCATGTCGGAACCATCGTCCAGACGGTTGAGTGTGGAAATATCACGCAAGAGCGAAGTGAGTCTTTCGCTCTGGGCATAACAGCGCTGCAAGAACTGCTGTTTCATTTCTTCGCTGATACGGGGATTGTCGATAATGGTCTCCAAATAGCCCTGTATGCTTGCCACTGGTGTCTTCAGCTCGTGGGCAATGTTCTGGGTAAGTTGCCGTTTCAGAATATCCTGTTCCTTGCGCGTGGTCTGTATTCGCTTGTACATCTTGATGATACGCTCGGCTATCTCGCCCAGCTCATCGTTGGGGAAAGTCGCCAGGTCTTCTATCTCAAGACTCTCATTATGGTCGGCTTTATAGGCGAAGATGCGCAACTTGGCCACATTCTTTCCCAAGCGGTGCATAAACCGATAAAGCACAATGGTAAGGAGTATGATAGCAAAGATGGCAAACCAGATGTAATGCTGGTCTGCCTTCAGCGACTTGGAGAGGTCGTTGTTATAAGGCAAAGCGCTTCTGATAATAATGGAATCGGCAGGGAAATAAGTGGCCACATAGAAGTAATCATGCTTCAGGGTTTTCGACTGTCGCTCCACACTCGAGCCCTGTCCTGTCCTCAATGCTTCCTGTATCTCCTTTCGGTTGAGGTGATTGGAGAAATGATCGAAGTCGTTTCGCATATTGTCGTACACCACCTTGCCATTAGGGCGTATCAGAGTAATACGCAAGTCCTTACTCTCGTGCTCTCTTATAAAAACATTCAACTTGTCGCGTGCCACATCTACTGCCTTTCCGCTACTGTCGCTCATAATGATGCCCTTGTCGTGAGCCAACGACAAGTCTTCCTCTAAAAGGGCATTATAGTTGCTCAACTTCAACGTGAGCGTGCTTATCTTGAATTGCTTCTCGCGAGCCTGCTGAAAGATGATGAAGCTGACTGCGAACACCAGGAACACAGCCAACACCACGAAATAGAGCCGACGCCCAAGCTTCGACTTTTTTTCTTTAAATTCATACATATCTCCACCTTATTATATTATGCGTCGAAATAATAACCGAATCCCAAACGGGTAACGATACACTTGGCAAACTTGCCTATCTTCTTGCGCATACGTGTGATGTTGACATCCACCGTACGGTCGAGAACCAACACATCCTTGGGCCATACGCGGTCGATGAGTTCCTGACGCGAGAAGACCCTTCCGCGCTCCTCCAACAACAGACGAAGCAACTCAAACTCAGTCTTGGTGAATGGCACGTCCTCTCCGTCCACACTCACCGACTTTTTGTCGAGATTGAGCAACAGGCCCTGATAACTGATGACTGCCGGTTCCTCTGCTCCTTCCAACCTGCTGGCTGTACGGCGCAACACGGCACGCACCCTAACCATTACCTCACGGATAGAGAATGGTTTGGAGATATAGTCATCTGCACCCAGGTTGAAGCCTGTCACCGTGTCGTTTTCCGTATCACGGGCTGTAAGGAAGATAATAGGAATATGGGCTGTCACCTCACTGTTCTTCAGTTGCTTGGCAAGTTGAAAACCGCTCATTCCTCCCATCATCACATCGAGGAGCAAAAGATTGTAAGACGCAATGTCTTTCTCCAAAGCCTCTTCTGCCGAATTGGCGGTCTCTACCTGATAACCTTCAGTCTCAAGATTGAACTTCAGGATTTCACAGAGATCCTGCTCGTCGTCGACTACTAATATTCTGCTGTCTTTTTCGTCCATAATCGAAACATTTAATATTACGGGGGCAAAGTTACAACTTTTATTTTGTAACACGCGTTACATTTGATTACAATTCTGTGTCATTTTACCAAAAAGCAGAAGGAGGAACCTACCATCCCTGGCCAGCTCCCCCATATATATAGTTCTCAAAACACTTTCAATTGCTAAACACTTAATTTTATTCCAAAAAACGAGAAGAGAATAACATAGCAAAGAACACACATCGCCAACGAAATGCATCCCATGTAAGAGTAAATTAAAAAAATACGTGGTACTGGTTTTACAGATTCACTCTGACTCTTTACTCATCTAACCCAAAAGAAAGGCCGAGTGAAAAAAACTCAAAACCACCTTTTACTAATACAACTTACATCTATATGAATTCTCAAAATTCTTATCAATGGTTTCGCAACCATTCCATTATCTGACTGCAAAATTACAAAAAAAAGCAATACAAAACTCTTTTTTAGGTGGAAAAATTGAGTTTTACGGGTATTTTTTAACTTATTTAATGTTTTTACCCCCTGATACAACTACTAAGTACCTCCAAAAACATCCAAAAGTCTTTACTGGCGCTTTTGAGCTGTAAGTACCTCAACCTTCGCAAATAGAGAAGTGGAGTATATAAATAGTGCGCAAGAATGCACCTGCAGATGCTTTTTAATTCTTTGTCCATTTGTTTTTAGTACTACAGAAAATTGTGTTTTTCAGTTAGCTAAATCTATGTTCTAAAGTTTAGAACACAAGTTCGATAGTTTAGGACACAAGTTCTAAAGTTTAGAACATAAGTTCGATAGTTTAGAACATAGATTTTTATAGGCTAAAAAAACATTTACTCTAACTGCTGGTGCTACTGAGCACACCAAAGACCAACAACAAGAAAGGCAAACAGCCCTTGCAAAAATAAAAAAGAGAAGAAAAAGAAGAAAAAGAGACTAAATGTATAAGAATGTGGTAAAAAAAGGAACAAACCGCCAGATTTTATTTTTTTTTAGCACAATGTTGCTAAATTAGCTACTAAAAAATTTCTTTGATTAATTCCTTATTCTTAATTTTGCAATCGATAATACAATATACACTTAATTATTTCAGAAAATGGCAAAATATGGTATTAACGCCTTGGTCATTGGCGAACGAATAAAACAGGAACTCAAAAAACAAGGCAAGACTTCAGTTTGGCTCGCAGAGCAACTTGGTTGCCATCGTACCAATATATATAAGGTGTACGAAAGAGCCACTATAGATACAGGGCTGCTGTTCCATATCAGCAAGCTCCTGAGTTTTGATTTTTTCAAACTATACTCAGAATTACTTACACATCCTCAAGAGAGGGGATAAAATAGACAGTTATAATTTTCCTAGAATAACTTGCTGAGTCCGCAAGGACAAAGCGAAAGTGAGATTTGCCGTGAGGCAAGTCTCACTTTTTTATTGGACAATAAATTTTATGGTCTAATATTTTTATAGTCCAATTAATGCGCCCACAAACCAGAAGATATTCTTCCACGAAAAAGAGGCAGTACTTACTTTGCCAATGTAAGCACTACCTCTTTAGGAGTTTACTATTTATATTTCTTATTCTATCATGACTATGCCAGGCGCTTCTCAAGGCGCTCACGAATGGCAGCAATGAAACCGGCTGAATTGACTGCCTTGGCCTCTACACCTTCCATCAGGTTGACAAGGTCCTTGGTGGCTATTCCGTCATTCAGAGTATCGAAGCACGCAGCCTCAAGCTGATCGCCAAACTGCTGAAGAGCCTTGTTGCCATCCAGCTCACCGCGCTTTCTCAGCGCTCCACTCCAGGCAAAGATGGTTGCCATTGGATTGGTGGATGTGTCCTCACCCTTCAGATAACGATAGTAGTGACGTGTCACGGTACCATGAGCAGCCTCATACTCGTACTTGCCATCGGGCGAAACCAGAACGGAAGTCATCATAGCCAATGAGCCGAAAGCTGTACTGAGCATATCGCTCATCACGTCGCCATCATAGTTCTTGCAAGCCCAGATAAAGCCACCCTTACTGCGGATAACACGAGCCACGGCATCGTCTATCAATGTATAGAAATACTCAATGCCCAATTCGGCAAACTTCTCCTTATAGTCGCTCTCATACACCTCCTCGAAAATCTTACGGAACTGTGCGTCGTAGGTCTTGGAGATGGTGTCCTTGGTGGCAAACCAAAGGTCCTGCTTGGTGTCGATGGCAAACTTGAAACAACTGTGCGCAAAACTGCGGATACTCTTGTCAGTGTTGTGCATACCCTGAATAACGCCAGCACCATCAAAGTTGTGGATTTCCACCTCTTGCTTCTTTCCACTCTTTCCCTCGAACACGAGCTTAGCCACTCCTGGCTCATCGGCACGAATCTCCACACTCTTGTATACATCACCATAAGCATGACGGGCGATGGTGATAGGCTTCTCCCAGTTCTTCACACATGGGTGGATGCTTGGGATGGTGATAGGTGCACGGAATACGGTTCCGTCCATAATGCTTCGGATGGTTCCGTTAGGACTTTTCCACATTTTGTGCAGCTTGTATTCATCCATACGCTGCGCATTAGGAGTAATCGTGGCACACTTTACAGCCACACCATATTTCTTGGCAGCCTCAGCAGAGTCGATGGTCACCTGATCGTTGGTCTGATCACGATAGGGCAAGCCCAAGTCATAATACTCTGTCTTGAGGTCGACGAAAGGCAATATCAGTTCGTCCTTAATCATCTTCCACAGGATGCGAGTCATCTCGTCACCGTCCATCTCCACCAAAGGAGTTGTCATTTGAATCTTTTCCATAAGCTTTCTCTTGTTTTTTTGATAATTTGCTTGCAAAATTACGAATAATATTTTAAAGAGAAACATATTTTCGTGTTTTTCTTTCACAATGCCACGTTTTTGTTGCGTATCCGGTTATTTTGAAGAATACTTCTTTGAACTTACAATCACAGAATAAGTTCATACAAGCGCAAAGGTTGGCAATACAAAGTCGCTGGTTGACGGCATCGTCTGAAAACATCAGAGGAGCAAGCGCAAAGTGTCGAGATATTCATCTATTGCGGCATCGTTCATTCTGCTCCACACATCACCCAAGAAGGCTGCACCGCCAAAGCCCCAGGCTTTGATTTGTGGAATATGCGAAGCCGAAATGCCTCCCAACGCCACAACCTTGTGGTCGACAATACCGGCAGCTTGAGCCTGCTGCAAATCGTTGTCGGTAAAGGAAGCCGAATATCCCTGCTTGGAGATACTGTCGAAGATGGGACTCAGAAAGACATAATCACAATGCGGCTTTGCTGCCACAACCTCGTCGAGGCGATGACAGGAACAAGACACATGCCCACGAAAACCCTCTGGGACATCGGGGCAACGGCGGTTGAGATGAATGCCAAGAAGAGGGAACTCTGCGGCCATAGAGAAATGTTCATGCACCACAATCCTGTTGTGCCAACGGCAGGGAATCTCGCTCAGCAAACGCCGGCAGTCCTCATACGAAGCCCCAGGCTTACGCAGATGAAGCACATCCAGACCATGACAGAAAAGTCTGTCAATAAAAAGAGCCTCTCCCGACAGGAAGTCAGGAGAGGTTATCACGATCCATTTCATTCAGAACAGAAATTACTTCTTCAACTTAGCGATGATAGCATCTGCCACCTTCTTACCAGAAAGCAACATACCACCGAAGATTGGTCCCATGCGTGGAGTGCCGGCAACAGCAGAAGAAGCCATACCACATACATAAAGACCTGGATAAACCTCACGGGTTCCCTCTACTACCATACGCTCGCCTTCTACCACATCCAGTGAACGCTCACCGATAACACCACCCGTAGCTGTATCCAACTTGATTCCGTTCTTGCGGGCAACAACCTTGCACATCTCGCTGTCGTGACCCGTTCCGTCGATAACATACTTCGACATGATGTTGAGAGGATCTACATGCAAGCCTTCACGAAGCACTGGAGTCCAGTTGACAACCACACCACTTACCACATCATTCTTGAAGATGACATCCTCTACCGAGTAGCAGTTGAAGATAGTTGCACCGGCATGTACTGCATGATAGAGCAGCGAAGAGGTACTCTCCACAGAGTCGATAGTGTAAAGACCATCCTCAAAAGTCTCGTAGTTGATATCGAAGTCCTTTACGATGTGCATAGCTTCTTCCTGAATGACAATCTGGTTGAACATCATGGCACCGCCCCACATGCCGCCACCAGGAGAGAGCTTGCGGTCAAACTGAGCTACCTTCAATCCTGCCTTAGCCAGATAATAAGCAGCAACAATACCAGAAGGACCTCCGCCAACAATGGCTACATCGAGGTCGAGATTACGCTGAAGTTTGTCAAAATAGGTACTGATAATACCTTTGGATACTTGTGTTTCAATCATTTTTTTAAGTTTTTTATTTTTGAAATAAGTTGATTCTAAATTCTCATTGTCCTCTGTTGCATTACAGAGTGTGCGTTTATTCTCCTTTACGTTCCTCGCAGCTCTTCAGTGAATGACTGATGCGGGCAGCACAGAAGTTGGGACCGCACATGGTGCAGTAATTGGCATCTACGCTGTTGCTCGTCTTGTAGAACTCCAACGCACGCTCTGGGTCGAGCGAGAGGTTGAACTGGTCTTTCCATCTGAAGTCATAACGGGCCTTGCTCAGCGCGTTGTCACGTACGGAGGCTCCTGGATGTCCCTTGGCCAAATCGGCAGCATGGGCAGCTATCTTATAGGTTACCACACCTGTGCGAACATCTTCCTTCTCGGGCAAGGCGAGGTGCTCCTTCGGAGTAACATAGCAGAGCATGGCTGTACCATACCAGCCTATCATCGAAGCTCCTATGGCAGAGGTGATATGGTCGTAGGCGGGAGCAATATCGGTTACAAGAGGACCCAATGTATAGAAAGGAGCTCCATGACATTTCTCTATCTGTCGCTCCATGTTCTCCTTGATCTTGTGCATAGGCACATGACCCGGTCCCTCGATAAACGCCTGTACATTCTTTGCCCAGGCACGCTCCACCAGCTCGCCCATCGTGTCGAGTTCGGCAAACTGGGCTGCATCATTGGCATCGTAGGTTGAACCCGGACGCAAGCCATCGCCCAACGAGATGGCAACATCATACTTGGCGCAGATATCACAGATATCATCAAAGTGCTCGTAGAGGAAACTTTCCTTCTGATGCACCTTGCACCATTTCGAGATGATGCTTCCGCCTCGGCTCACGATACCTGTAAGACGAGTATCTGCCAAGTGGATATTCTTCAGACGAATGCCACAGTGGATGGTGAAATAGTCCACTCCCTGCTCACACTGTTCGATAAGGGTGTCGCGGAACACTTCCCAGGTCAGGTCTTCTGCCTTGCCGTCCACTTTCTCGAAAGCCTGATACATAGGCACCGTGCCTACAGGCACAGGGCAGTTGCGCAATATCCACTCTCGGGTTTCATGAATATCATTGCCCGTAGAAAGATCCATCAGCGTGTCGCCACCCCACTTGCAACTCCACACGGCTTTCTCCACCTCTTCCTCAATTCCAGAAGTTGTGGCAGAGTTGCCTATATTGGTGTTGATTTTTACCAGGAAGTTGGTTCCTATAATCATAGGTTCCGACTCAGGGTGCTTCTTGTTGGCAGGAATAACGGCTCTTCCCTCTGCAATCTCCTTGCACACGAACTCGGGAGTGATGTGGGTCTTGATGCCCAGCTCCTCGCAGTTCATATTCTCTCGGATAGCCACGTATTCCATCTCCTCTGTGATGATACCTTTCTTGGCGAAATACATCTGAGTCTCACCCTCCTTGCGCTTCTCTATCCATGGCTGACGCAAACGGGGTAGACCTTTGTTCAGGTCTATTTCCACAGTGGGGTCGCTATAGCAACCACTCGTATCATAGATATAGACAGGGGCATTGGGTTCCTCGTGGCGCACATCGCCCTCGAAAGTAACCGTTGGAGTTAGGCTCACCTTACGCATGCCCACTCTGAGGTCGGGGAAGAGTTTTCCCTTGAGATAAACCTTCTCTGAGGAAGGATAGTCAAACTTGATTTTTGTCTTCATTTATAAGTTGTATTAGTTTGTAGTTACTTGTCATTGCCCGTAGCCGAGATAAAGAGCCTCATCTCTTCTACAGGATTCTCCGCATTCAGGATAGCTCCGCTTACCGCTATTCCTGTCACGCCAGTCTGCATGATGGCAGGAATGTCCTGGTGCAGGATTCCTCCGATGGCGACGATGGGAAGCTGGATGTCATGAGCCTTCATCTGTGCCGTGATGGACCGATAGCCCTCCAGTCCCAACACTGGCGACAGGTTCTTCTTGGTAGTGGTAAACCGGAAAGGACCACAGCCTATGTAGTCAGCTCCCTGACGAGAAAGTCGCTCCACATCTTCGAAGGTATTGGCTGTGCCTCCGATGATTCGGTTTCGTCCCAACATCTTCCGTGCCTCATCCACAGGCATGTCGTTCTTGCCAAGATGCACTCCGTCGGCACCAGTAAGCCCCACCCACTCCACATGGTCGTCGAGAATGAATGTGGCATGATATTCATCGCATAGTCTTCTTATCTTCTTTGCCGCCCGAAGGAAGTCTATTTCCATCGCGTCCTTCATGCGCAACTGAATCCAACGGCATCCGCCCTGCAAAGCCAGCTTGGCTCCTTCCACATGGTCGTAGCGCTCATTGGAATGGGTTATAAACTGTATCATATTCTTCTTTGTTTTGTTTTCGTATCTTATGAGGAGCTTCGCTTCATTCCTCTTTATCGAATGATTAGTTTCTCTGGATTATAGAAATGGTCGACAGGGCCATGGCCTTTTCCAATCTCTACATCCTTGCCTGCCTCTATGGCTTGCGACAGATAATCCTTGGCTTGAGCTATGGCCTGACTCATCTCCAAGCCACGGGCCAAGAACGAGGCAATAGCGGAAGAGAGTGTGCAACCTGTGCCATGAGTATTGCGAGTTTCTATCGTGGCATGCTCGTAGACTTCGGTTCTGCCATCGGCAAGATAGAGTTTGTCTATTTTCCTGTCGCCTTCCAAGTGTCCGCCTTTTATCAGAACAGCCTCACAGCCTAACGACAGAATGCGCCGGGCCGCCTGATCCATGTCGTCTGCCGTCTGTATTGAGGTATGGGAAAGTACGGAAGCCTCGGGAATATTGGGCGTCAGCAAGTTGGCCATCGGCAAGAGTTGCCGACAGAAGATATCGAGGGCATCTTGCTGCATGAGCATAGAACCGCTGGTCGACACCATAACGGGGTCGACAACGAGTGTAGTTTTGGGATAAAGTTTCAGCGTATCGGCTATGGCCTGGATAGTGGCCTTATCGTTCACCATTCCTATTTTGACAGTATTGGGCTGTATGTCGTCCATCACAGCCTTGATCTGACCTGCCACAATTTCGGGCTCAACGGCTTGGATAGCCTTTACGCCCTGCGTGTTCTGCACTGTAACAGCAGTAATGGCCGATGCCGCATAGACTCCCAATGCCGACATGGTCTTGATGTCAGCCTGCACGCCTGCTCCTCCACAACTGTCGGAACCGGCAATGGTCAATGCACAAATATACCTCATTTCAATCTACATTTTTCTTTAGAAGAAGAGGCGTACACACACGTACCTTACCAATAAAAGACAATACGGAATAGAAATATCCCTGCGGCAGCATTATCTGCGTCAGGTTCTATGGGTATAATCTCAGCAGCACAATCGTGCAGCACCCCTTATTTCTTGTTGTTGATTTATTATTTTCGCTTACAAAGATAAGCAATAATCAGCAACGAGCCAACTATTCGCGGATAATTTAAGATTTATTCAATAAAAGAAAAAAGGCGCGTCGTAAGTAAAAACCTACGGCACGCCTTAAAAAGATATATCTTAATTCTTCAGTTTACTTCTCCTCTGGAGCCTTGTCGATGAGATCCATGAACTGGTCGAGCTTAGGAGTGATGATGATCTGGGTGCGACGGTTGCGCATCTTGCCCACCTCAGTATCGTTGGTAGTCACAGGGTTGTACTCACCACGGCCACCTGCTGTGAGGCGCTTAGGAGATACACCGAAGTGCTCCTGCAGATACTGTACTACAGATGAAGCACGCAGAGCTGAGAGGTCCCAGTTGTTGCGGATGTTCTTCATCTTAGGACTTGTGGTGCTTACAGGCACATTATCGGTATTACCCTCTACCAACACATCGTAGTCCTTATAGTCCATGATGATCTTGGCAATCTTGCTCAGAGTCTCCTGTGCGCGGCTGTTCACCTCATAGCTGCCACTCTGATAGAGCATATTGTCGGCCAAAGAGATGTAAACCACACCCTTGAGAACCTGTACGTCAACCTCCTTCAACTCTTCCTTGCTCAATGAGCGGGTCAGGTTGTTGGTAAGCACCATGTTGAGTGAGTCGCTCTTGCTCTTCACCTCAACCAAGTGACGGATGTACTGGTTAGACTCGTTAATCTGGTCAACGAGCTTCTCGATGCTGATATTGTTCTGGTTGGCGTTGTTCAAACTCTTGTCGAGAGCAGTCTGCATAGAAGAGTAGTCCTTCTTCATCTGTGCGAGCTGATCCTCGAGAGTAGTAACGCGAGCCTGTGATGCAGCGAGCTGCTCCTTGGCTGCCTGATAATTACCGGTCAGTTCCTTATTCTCGGTCTGACAATTCTGTAACTCTTTTTTGCTGGCGCAGCTTGTTGTAAGCATAGCGCCTGCCATTGCGATAATCGCTAAAGTCTTTGTCTGTTTCATATTCTTCTCGTTTATTTTTTGCTTAGTTGATAAAATTAAGTTTTTGTCAAGGGTCTTCCTAAACATTAATTACATGCTTCTTTCACTGTGCAAAGTTATGAATAAGACTGGAATAAAAGCCTTTTGTCAAATCCATTTATGGAATTTTAACCACCTTTGTGCCCTTTCTTCTCATTTTTAACGATTTAACACGAATTATGGTCCCTTCTTCATTCACTTTTTCTATCGACAAAAGGCTCCATAGAAGACCCATCCCGGTCATAATAGACGGCAAGGCCTGGTCGTAATAGATGACCGACGCCAGTCATAATAGATGACCGATATCGACCATCATAGAGACTCCGGCCTGGCCGTCTATGAAGACTGACTACATCCTGCAGGAAAAGAGCGCTGTACATCAAAAACAGGGCAGAAGAAATGCGAAAGTTTGATAAAAAACAAAAAAAACGAGCTTTCTCTTTGTTATCTCTCCTTTTTACACTAACTTTGCAGTCGAAAAGAAATACATTAACAATAAAAAGAGAAAGACTAAGTATGATTCTTTTTTTCAGAACTCCATCCAAGAGTGTGATAGCGACCGAGATTGACCACAAACCATCTCAGGACGAGATCAATGAACTTTGTTGGCTTTATGGTGACGCAACATTAGAGGACGCCCAGCAGTTGCAGGGCTTCTATGTGGGTCCACGCCGTGAAATGATTACTCCCTGGAGTACGAATGCCGTTGAGATAACTCAGAACATGAGTCTTAACGGCATTTCGCGTATTGAGGAGTACTTCCCCGTAGAAAGCGAGGACGCTGAGCACGACCCTATGCTGCAGCGCATGTACAACGGAATAGACCAGAATGTGTTCACCGTCAACCATGAGCCTGAACCCATCAAGTACGTAGACGACCTCGAGAAGTACAACGAAGAGGAAGGCTTGGCTCTCAGCGAGGACGAGATGGCTTATCTCCACAAGTTGGAGAAAGAGAACGGACGCCCTCTTACCGACAGCGAAATCTTTGGCTTTGCACAGATCAACTCTGAGCACTGCCGCCACAAGATCTTCGGCGGACAGTTTATCATCGACGGCAAGGAGATGGAGTCTTCTCTTTTCAGCATGATCAAGA
>CAVACC010000018.1:0-41367 GCA_963587495.1 Clostridia bacterium
CACTCGGCAATTTGAAAGCAAGCTTTCATTGCGCTCGTTTGCATTTTCTTTGCAGCGTCAACCAATGAAAGTGCTCAGGGAGCCTCGCTGGAGGCATCTATTACGACCAAGGGCGGTCACAATAGACGACAGGCGCCGGTCATCTATTAAGACCCAAAAGGGGGCACTATCGGGCAGCTGACAAAGTAATAAACTATCATTTAAAACCTACAGAACTATGATTAATTACAGCATCGTAAAGCGCAGCGTGAACGCAAACCTCATCGAAATCAACCAGGCAAAGTCACGCATCAACCAGGCAAAGAAGGAGGGCAAGACTCCTCAGCCAGCCGACCTCGCACTCGTGAAGACCGAGAAGCAGAACGCCTTCGCCGTCGCACAGTACACCGGAGTGATGAACATCGACAAGTTCTCCCGCCACATCTCAAGCCACGGCAGCGTGTACAGCAGGGCAGACATCGCAGCCATCCTCTACCTCACCGTCGACTGTATGCGAGAGCAGTTGCTTGAGGGCAAGAAGAGAAGTACGCCCTACCTGAAGGGGCAGAAGCTCTTAGGAGGGTGTGTCATAAAGTCAGTCTATATCCTAAGAAGCTTATGACACACCCTCTTTATTTTTGTCATTAGTCATTAGTCATTTTCGATTTTGGAAGCCATCTTTGACAGACAGGAACAAAAGGGCATAAAAAAGCGGAGCACGATTTCACAACCACACTCCGCGCAAACTTAAACAACCAATAAAAGAAATAGATTGATCGTTCAATTTCTGTTCTGTATCTGATGAAGAGTTAACAGCGCACTCCGCTACGCATGGCGGAGTGCAGCCGTTTGCTATGTTACGGCATTATCGGATGAACAGGAGCTCACGATACTTAGGCAGCGTCCAGAGCTCGTCGGCTACGGTGAGCTCCAGTTTGTCTATCTGATAACGGATCTCCTCCATCTTTGGAGCCACCGTGTCGTGGTAAGCGATTGCCTTGTCGTGCTCGCTCTCGATCTTGTTGGCCACCTTGCGGGCATTGACCAACTCCTCGACACCGGTCTCGATAATCTGTGTGCGCTCGGCTATCTTCTTGATGATGTTGATGTTGCGGGCGGTGAGCTTCTTGCCCTCGTCCTCGCCGAAGATGTCGATCATGTTCTCCACATTCTTTGCCAACTGGCTCTGATAGTGGGTGGCGACAGGGATGATATGGTTCATGGACAGGTCGCCCATCACACGAGCCTCGATCTGTATTTTCTTGGTGTAGGTCTCCCACTTCACCTCGTTGCGGGCCTCAAGCTCATTCTTCTTCATCACGCCCATGCTCTCGAACATCTCGATGGATGCTGGGTCGAGATAGCGCTCGAAGATCTTAGGACAGCTCTTCTCGCAGTCGAGTCCGCGCTTGGCAGCCTCTTCCACCCACTCGTCGCTGTAGCCGTTGCCGTCGAAACGTACTGGCTTGCAGGTCTTGATGTCCTGGCGAACGATGTCGATGATGGCTGAGGTCTTGTCCTCGCCCTTGGCGATGAGTGCGTCGACACGCTTCTTGAAGTCGGTGAGGGCTTCGGCTACTGCGGTGTTCAGCACGATCATGGCTGAGGCACAGTTGGCCTCGCTACCTACGGCACGGAACTCGAAGCGGTTGCCGGTGAAGGCGAATGGTGAGGTACGGTTGCGGTCGGTGTTGTCGATCATCAACTCTGGAATCTCAGGAATGTCGAGCTTCATGCCCTGCTTGCCTGCCATGACGAAGAGGTCTTTCTTGTCGGCCTTCTCGATATGGTCGAGCAGGTCGGTGAGCTGCTTACCAAGGAAGGAAGAGATGATGGCTGGTGGTGCCTCGTTGGCGCCCAGACGATGAGCATTGGTGGCACTCATGATGGATGCCTTGAGCAGACCGTTGTGCTTGAATACGCCCATGAGGGTCTCGGTGATGAAGACTACGAAACGAAGGTTGTCCTCAGGTGTCTTGCCTGGACCATGGAGCAGGATGCCGGTATCGGTAGAGAGGCTCCAGTTGTTGTGCTTACCTGATCCGTTGATGCCTGCGAAGGGTTTCTCGTGCAGCAGGACACGGAATCCGTGATGGCGTGCCACTTTCTTCATCAGGCTCATGAGGAGCATGTTGTGGTCGACAGCCAGATTGGTTTCCTCGAAGATTGGTGCCAGCTCAAACTGGTTGGGCGCTACCTCGTTGTGACGTGTCTTGCAAGGGATGCCGAGCTCGAGTGCCTGTATCTCAAGGTCTTTCATGAAGGCCTGTACACGCTCAGGGATGGCTCCGAAGTAATGGTCGTCCATCTGCTGGTTCTTGGCTGAGTCGTGACCCATCAGGGTGCGGCCTGTAAGCATCAGGTCGGGACGGGCTGCATAGAGGCTCTCGTCGACGAGGAAGTACTCCTGCTCCCAACCCAGGTTGGAAACGACTTTCTTTACATCGGGATTGAAATAATGGCATACGTCGGTGGCTGCCACGTTGACGGCATGGAGTGCACGGAGCAATGGTGCCTTGTAGTCGAGTGCCTCACCGGTGTAGGAGATGAAGACTGTAGGAATACAGAGTGTATCGTCGATGATGAATACTGGCGATGTAGGATCCCAGGCAGAATAGCCACGTGCCTCGAAGGTGGAGCGGATACCGCCTGATGGGAATGAGGAGGCGTCTGGCTCCTGCTGTACGAGCAACTTGCCTGAGAACTGCTCTATCATACCACCCTTGCCGTCGTGCTCGATGAAGGCATCGTGCTTCTCGGCTGTGCCCTCGGTAAGAGGCTGGAACCAGTGTGTGTAATGGGTTACGCCATTCTCGTCGGCCCACTGCTTGATGCCCTTGGCCACGGCGTCGGCGATGTTGCGGTCGAGTCGTGCGCCATTGTCGATTACGTCTACCAGTTTCTCATAAACATTGGCTGGCAGATACTTGTACATCTTCTGTCGGTTGAATACCTTCTTGCCGAAGAACTCACTGGGTCGCTCACCGGGAGCTGCCACTTCAACTGGCTTTCTCTTGGAAGCCTCTGATACGGCTTCAAATCTTAAATTGCTCATACCCTTGTTTTTTTTTGTGAAGAGTGAAGAGTGAAGAGTGAAGAATCCTCTTGTCTTCCTCTTCGTCCCTTTCTCTTCGTTCTACATATTTTTATTTTCTCTTTTTTATTTTCTTTATTTTTTAAGCTTAGTGTCAGAAAAGCTATTGAATTCTTCACTCTTCGTTCTTCACTCTTCACTTAAACTTATTTCCCCATCCACTTGGCGATACGCTGCATCGCCTCGCGGCAGTCGTCGTGCTCGCCAAAGGCGGTGAGGCGGATGTAGCCTTCGCCCGAAGGACCGAATCCTACGCCCGGGGTGCACACCACGCTGGCTCCGTAGAGCATCTCTTCGAAGAACTTCCAGCTGGGGGTGTTGCCAGGTGTCTTCACCCAGAGATAAGGTGCATTCTCGCCGCCGTAGACACGGAAACCGAGGCGCTGAAGCTCTGCCCGCATATAGTGGGCGTTCTCCATATAGTAGGCGATGGTGGCCTTCACCTGTTCCTTGCCCTCGGGGGTGTAGATGGCTTCGGCTGCCCGCTGACTGATGTAGCTGGTGCCATTGAACTTGGTGCACTGGCGACGGTCCCAGATGGGGTTGAGCGCCACTTCCTCGCCACTCAGCGTCTTCGCCTTCAGCTCTTTGGGCACGATGGTGTAGCCGCATCTCACACCCGTGAAGCCTGCTGTCTTGGAATAGCTGTGGAACTCTATCGCCACCTTGCGGGCGCCTCTGATCTCGTAGATGGAGTGTGGTATCTCGGGATCGGTGATGTAGGCCTCGTAGGCTGCGTCGTAGAGAATGATGCTCTCGTTCTTGATGGCATAGTTCACCCACTTGCGAAGCTCGTCCTTGGTGATGACGGTGCCGGTGGGATTGTTGGGATAACAGAGGTAGATCATGTCTACACGGTGGTCGGGAATCTGGGGTGTGAAGTCGTTGCCTTCATTGCAGGGCATGTACACCACATTGCTCCAGTGTCCGTTCTCGAAGACACCCGCGCGTCCTATCATCACATTGCTGTCGATGTAGACGGGATAAATGGGGTCGGTGACGCCGATGTTGTTGTCCCATCTCAATATCTCCTGTATGTTGCCGGTGTCGCTCTTGGCTCCGTCGTTGACAAACACCTCGTTGACATCGAGATGGATGCCGCGTGGCAGGAAGTCGTTCTTGATAATCGCCTCGCGCAGGAAGTCGTAGCCTCGCTCAGGACCGTAGCCTCGGAAGGAAGCCTGCACTGCCATCTCTTCCACTGCCTTGTGCATGGCCTGGATAACGGCCGGACAGAGAGGTTGGGTCACGTCGCCGATGCCCAAACTGATGACTCGCTGCTTGGGGTGCGCTATCTTGTAGGCGTTCACCTTCTTGGCGATGTCGGCAAAGAGATAATTGCCGGGAAGCTTCAGGAAATGTTCGTTTACTAATGCCATATTCTTATTCTCCTTTTATTATGTATATTTAAGTTTGCCGTAATTTTTGTTCTTCACTCTTCATTCCTCTGGCAGGGGAATTTCTCCCTCGAAGGCGAAGGCTGCCGGACCCGTCATGTAGACATGACCGTCGGCCTCGTTGTATTCGATCTGGAGCGTTCCGCCATCCATCACTATGCTGCTCTTCCGACTGGCACGTCCTGTGAGGAAGGCTGCCACAGCCGTGGCGCAGGCGCCTGTTCCGCAAGCCATCGTGATGCCGCTGCCCCGTTCCCATACCCGGGTGCGAATGGTGTCGGCATCGGTGAGTTGTGAGAACTCGATGTTGCAGCGCTGGGGAAATGCCTCGTTGCATTCGAGCAGCTTGCCGTAATGCGCGATGTCGATGGTGTCGATGTCATCGACAAAGGTTACGAAGTGAGGATTGCCCATGCAGACATAGGTGCCTTCGAAGATGCGCTCGTCGGCGGCAAGCACCGAAGGGCCTACGAACTGCTCCTGGTTCTGGAGTAGTGGCTTCAGCATGTCTACCGTCACCGATTCCACCTCCGTGCCATCCTGAATATGCAGTTTCAGTATCTTGACACCCGAAAGGGTTTCCAACCGAATAGTGTCCTTGCGGGTGAGTCCTTTCTCGTAGAGATATTTTCCGATACAACGACTGGCATTGCCACACATCATGGCTTCGGAGCCGTCGGCATTGAATATGCGCATCGAATAGTCTGCACGTCTGCCGTCGTGGGGCTTGCCTATGAGAACCAGTCCATCGCTGCCTATTCCCGTATGGTAAGCACTCCAGGCGATGGCGGCTTTCTCGGGATCGGGAATGTCGTAGAGCTGTGTGTCGACGTATATATAGTCGTTGCCGGCTCCCTGCATCTTGGTGAAATGAACTGTTCTTCTCATATTGCGTTGTTGTTTGCCTTTTTGTTCTACTTCTTGTTATTGTCTGACTTTTTGTTATGTTATCCGTCGTTTCAATAACTTTTTGTTTCTTTCGAGTGCAAAGATACGACATTTTGATTTCTTATCAGTAATTTTTCATGCAAAATAAATCTAAAAATATACTCATTCTTACAGTTTGCTACATATTGACAGTGTTTTAATTACAATTTATCATCATCAGAAGCTTCCGCCATGATAGTTTGCTCTTCTTTTCGTGTTTCGTGGTTTCATCTTCGTGCTTTTCTATGGCTTCCTGCTGTCATGATGCAAAACGTCACCTCCTTTATACAGAAAATAGCACTCCACTCGCGCATACATGATAGAAACTTTCGATTTTTTCAAGTTTTTCCCCACACGCCCTGAAGGGGCAGAAGCTCTTAGCCCAGGGCAGCGCCCTGGGTAATTACGGACGCAAACCTGTCGCCCTGTAAGGGCAAAAGCTTTAAAATACCGGACAATATACAAAGCTTTTGCCCTTACAGGGCGCCTTGCTGATTGGCATTATACCCAGGGCGATGCCCTGGGCTAAGAGCTTCTGCCCTTTCAGGGCGTGCTGCTTATAGGAGCTTTACCTTTCCAGGGCGTGCTGCTTCTGGAAGCTTTGGGCCTTCAGCCCGTACTTAAACCACTTGCGAAACTTGAGTCAAAGAATTATTCCTCATGAACCTCGCTCAGCATCTTCTCTATGAGGCGGGGAACACCATAACGGTCTATTTCCGACTCGGGAATCCAGATGTAATCGGGAGGAAGGAGAGGACGACGAGAAACCTCGAGAAGATAGAAGTCGGCAAGGAGAATGCGATGGGTGAGAACATGCTTCACACCCTGCGACAGAAGACGAAGATGTGCATCTGGCGCACCGCAGTCCAACTGCTGCAATAACTCGGCAGGCGTGGCAGCACGGGTGCCGTCGGGAAGCGAGGCATTGAAAGGCTCCCACAGCCCCTGCCAGATGTCGCCCTCGCCCCTGCGATGGATGGCGGTAAACACCTGCGAGGAAGACGACTCCTTACACCTTATATATATATAGGAGAGACGGCGCGTCTTGATCTGAAGTTTGCGCTGCTTGACGGGCAACTCCTCAGTCCTGCCCGTGCGAAAAGCCTCACAACTCTCCATCAGCGGACAATCGGAACAACGGGGCGACTGGGGAGTGCACTGCAAGGCACCAAAATCCATGATGCCCTGATTGTAGGCTGAGACCTCGGAAGAAGGCAGGAGCGACTGAGCCAAAGCTGCAAACTCCTTCTTGCCCTGCGTGGAGTTGATGGGGGTGGAGACACCAAAATGACGCGACAGCACACGATACACGTTGCCATCCACCACTGCCGCCCTGATGCCGAAAGCAAAGGAGGCAATGGCAGCAGCGGTGTAGTCGCCCACTCCCTTCAGCTGTCTGATGCCTTCGAGTGTGGAGGGAAACTGTCCCAATGCCACAATCTGACGGGCGGCGGCATGCAGGTTGCGGGCACGCGAATAGTAGCCCAAGCCCTGCCAGAGCCTCAGCACCTCGTCCTCGCTCGCCGAAGCCAAGGCCTCGACAGTGGGAAAATGGTGCATGAACCGCTCCCAGTATTCCCATCCCTGGGCGATACGCGTCTGCTGCAATATCACCTCGCTCAGCCAGATGGGGTAAGGGTCGGTGGTGTCGCGCCAAGGCAAAGCCCTGCCGTTATCGCGAAACCATGAAAGAATCGCATAAGAAAAAGTTGTATTCGACACCATATCCACTCGATTTTTTACTTATTGAACTTTAGCAAGTTCAGAAGTTATAGAAGTTAGAGAAGTGAACACTCCCTTTGGTCGTTAGAAGTTAAGAGACAATAGCCTTTTACTTTTTTACCTTTTTACTTTTTTACTTTTTTACCTTTAAAAAACTCACGGCTGGCACAGCAATGCACACACCCTGTCCTGAAAACGGCGGGCGTTGACGGCATGCATGATGCCATTGTTGAGAATGACGAAACACAGGTCGTGCCCGTTGGCTGCCGTACAATAGCCGGCAAGGGTGATGATGCCTGTCAGCGTGCCCGTCTTGGCCCTCACGTTGCCGCTTGCCGAAGTGCCACGCATTCGCTTCCTCAGTGTGCCGTCGATGCCGGCAATGGGCAGCGAGGGACGAAGATGAGGATAGATGTTCTCGTTGCGATAAGCATAACGCAGGAGCAGACACTCTTGTTCGGCACTGAGATAATTATAGAGCGAGAGGCCCGAGCCGTCGGCCAACTTGCAGCGCGAGGCATCCAGTCCGAGTTTGCGGATGAGCTGTCGCTCCACGCTGCGCGCACTCTTGGCACTGGCAGGACGGTTGCCCGTAGAGGCTGCTATCTGATAATACATACTCTCGGCATAGAGATTGTCGCTCTCCTTCATCATCTTCTGCATAATCTGATCCATGGTGTGGAAACGCGTGCACACCGAGAAGGCGCTCTCAGGACAGCGCTTCACCAGAGGCGTGTCGGACTCGAGCACGATGCCAGCATCCTTCAGCCTGTCGACGAAACGATCCATAAACCCGTCCTTGCGGGCAAAGACCAAAGGCGAAAGCACGGGATTGTCGTCGTCCCAGCACCAGCCCTCGCCTAAGAGGTCGGCGTCCTTCATCGAGCGGTCGGCATAGATGCTGCCACGGATGGTGTCGACGCCCATGTCCTGCAGACTGCTCACAAAAGCCCGCATGTCGTCGTTGTTGAATCGCGGATCCATGCCGCCCACGCAGTACACGTCGCCCTGGAGCACGCCCTCCTCTATCTTGCCCGTGTACTTGAGCTGCGTCTTAAACTGATAAGAGCCGCCCAACCTGTCGAGGGCAGTGATGGCTGTGAGCAGCTTCATCGTGCTGGCAGGACGCATGAGCTGACGCTCGCGATGGCGATAGATGCACGAGTCGGCCTGCAGGTCCCACACCATGATGGCAACCTGCGAAGTCTCGAACATATCGCTCTGCAAGAGACGGTCGAGCCCCTGCCTTACATTCTCGGGCCACGGCAGGTGCAAGTTGCCTGCAGCGACAGAATCGACAGCCAACGAGTCGGCTGCTATGGAGTCGGCACAGAGTGTGTCTGCCGCCTCGCTGTCGTCCCTGTCCTCTACTACTTCCTCCTCGCCCGCCACCAAGGGCGCAGCGCTCTTCTTCACGTCCTGTGCTCCTACAGGAAGCGAAAGCATCGCCACCATGCAGAGCAACCAAATATATCTGTATTTCATTTTTTATCTTGTAATGTTCTTTTTTCAGGAGTTAAGGAGTTAATACCCCCCAATTCTCTCCTCTATTGCCTTTTTCATTCCCTCCTCGTTGTCGGGCTGAACCGTCACCATGTTGCCAGCCCCGTATTCGATGAGCAGGCAATGGTCGAGGCCGAAGAAGCACCGTATGCTCTCCACCCTCACCACATCGCACAACGGCACATTGCGGTTTGTGGAGAAACGTCCCTCGTCGATGATAAGGAAGTCCATCTCCTCGTCGCGGTCGATGGGTTTCACGCGGCGGATGGTGTACGTGGTATGCAGAATGCGCTCTATCATTCCCACGATGACTATAGCCACCAAGATGCCCAGAATCGCCGTCTTTACCCAAAAGAAATATACGGCCAAAGCCGTGAAAAGCCCCATGCCCAAACGCACTGGAAGCGTGATTCGCTTATGAAATGTTCTGTCTGTCATTATCATTTTCTACAAAAAAACACTGCAAAATTACAAAAAATATGGCTTTTAATGCTCACTTTAAAGATAAATTATTACTTTTGCAAACAATTAGGATAAAATCCATTAAATTAGTTTAAAGTAAACTCAATGGTTTATAAGTATGATTTTCTGATTATCGGTGCAGGAGTTGCCGGTATGAGTTACGCCCTGAAAGTGGCCAGAGCGCATAAAGGTAAAGTGTGCATGATCTGCAAGACATCGCTCGACGAAGCCAACACATCATTCGCACAGGGAGGCGTTGCCTCAGTCACCAACCTCGAAGTGGACAACTTCGACAAACACATCCAGGATACAATGATTGCTGGCGACTACATCAGCGACTACAAAGCCGTGCAGCAGGTTGTCACCAAGGCACCCGAGCAGATCAAGGAGCTGGTGCAGTGGGGTGTCAACTTCGACAAGCAGCAGGACGGCAAGTTCGACCTTCACCGCGAGGGAGGACACAGCGAGTTCCGCATCCTGCACCATGCCGACGACACGGGAGCCGAGATTCAGCGCGGACTGATGGAAGCCGTACGCAGCAATCCAGATATCGACATCAAGGAAAATCACTTCGCTGTCGAGATTATCACACAGCACCACTTAGGCGCACGCGTCACACGCCGCACTCCTTACATCAACTGCTACGGAGCCTATGTGCTCAACCCCGAGACCCAGAAGGTGGACACCTATCTGAGCAAGGTGACAGTGATGTGCACAGGCGGCTGCGGAGCTGTCTATCAGACCACTACCAACCCCGTGATCGCCACGGGCGACGGCGAGGCTATGGTCTATCGTGCCAAGGGAACAGTGGCCGACATGGAGTTCGTACAGTTCCACCCCACAGCCCTCTTCCACCCAGGCGAGACTCATCCTGCCTTCCTCATCACCGAAGCCATGCGTGGCTATGGCGGCATCCTGCGCCTGCCCAACGGCGAGAGCTTCATGGAGAAATACGACAAGCGACTGAGTCTGGCTCCACGCGACATCGTGGCACGTGCCATCGACAAGGAGATGAAGAAGCACGGACTCGACCACGTATGCCTCGACGTCACTCACAAGAATCCCGAAGAGACCAAGCACCACTTCCCCAATATCTATGCCAAGTGCCTGAGCATCGGCATCGACATCACCAAAGACTACATCCCCGTACGTCCGGCAGCCCACTATATGTGCGGCGGCATCAAGGTCGACCTCAACGGCTGTTCGAGCATCAACCGCCTGTATGCTCTGGGCGAATGTTCCTGCACGGGTCTGCACGGCGGCAACCGTCTGGCAAGCAACTCGCTCATCGAGGCTGTGGTCTATGCCGACACAGCTGCCAAGCACAGCATCGAGCATGTCGACGAGTACGACTTCAACGAAAAGGTGCCTGCATGGAACGATGAGGGAACGCTGACCAACGAGGAGAAAGTGCTCATCACACAGAGCGTCAAGGAAGTGGGCGAATGCATGAGCAACTACGTGGGCATCGTGCGCAGCGATCTCCGACTGAAACGTGCCTGGGACCGACTCGACCTGCTGTATGAGGAGACCGAGAACCTCTTCAAGCGTGTCAAAGTAAGCAAGGAGCTCTGCGAGCTTCGCAACATGATCAACGTGGGTTATCTCATCACCCGCATGGCGATAGAGCGCAAAGAGAGCCGTGGACTCCACTACACCATCGACTATCCCGTCCACGCCTACGACAAGAAATAAAGAGGAGTAGACTCTACACCTTATTATATATAGGGGCGAGACTGCAAAGTGCAGTCTCGCCCCTAATTTGTTTTTACAACACCGCAACAGACACAATTCACCCATATCTATTGTTTTGTCATACCGCCTCGTTTTTGTAGCACGATTATCTTCATTTCGTCACAATAAACATACGTTTTATAACAAAGCGTAAGATAATTAGGCATAAGAAATACAATTTTTCCTGTATTTTCTTGCATGTTTTAAAAAATTTAACTACCTTTGCAGCACATTTATTTGACATTCGTTAATATGTACGAGGGTGAGACGAAAGACAAAACAATGTTCACATAGAGAATACTTATACAATTATTTTTCCCTCTAAAGAGATTATCAACATGAGAAAGAGAGTTTTGAGCCTTGCTCTGCTCTGTTGCTTTGCCCCCCCATTTGGGCTTATCCATGCAGCCGAGACTGAGCAAGCAGAATTCTTGGTTTTAAAGATGGCCGACTCCAAGACGGCAGAGTTCAAGTTAAGTACGCGACCCGTCATCGCTTTTTCTGATGACAAGTTGCAGATTACATCCGATGAGATTTCCACCGACTATCCACAGAGCGATGTAACCGAGTTTTATTTCACAGCCATTTCCACAGGAATTGAGGAAAAGGTAAATTCTTCCACCATGAGTTTTAGTTACACCGACAACGCCACTATCCGCATCAGCGGCTCAGCGGCTGGCGAAGCTGTGCTCTACGATGCCAACGGCAAGCTGCTACAGCGACAGAAGGTAAGCGGAGGAAACGCCACCATCAATGTGACCTCTTACGCACCGGGTGTGTATATTCTGAATCTGACCAACGAACATTCCTTTAAAATCATCAAGAAATAATGAAGAAAACTTTACTTTTATTCACATGCCTTCTTGCCTTCATAGCCATGCCTGTACTGGCACAGCAGAAAACAGTCAAGAAGCGCGTTACCTTTCAGCTCATCAAAAAGCGTGGTGCTGACGCTGCCGTAGCTGGCAGAAGAAAAGCTGCCGCAGCCGCACAGGCTGTCACCAATATCAACAACAGTGTGCTGCTGGCTTACTATCCTGCTGCCGGCTCAGGAGTAGAAGGATACGAAAACTACTATTTGATTCTTTCGGACAAGGAAGATGTAAGCTACAATGCCAACGAAGGACAGATCAATGCCAAAAACGCTACTGTAGCCGAACTCGATCTTTATGCGCCAGAAGGAGCAGGCATCGACCTGCCTGCAGGAACCTTCGCAGCCTCTGAGGGCAAGTTGTACTACAATCCCGATCTTACTGTCGTGGAGAACTTCGACGACAAGGGCAACAGCGACGGTGGTGTGGATATAGCAAGCGACATCAACGTGAGCAAGGCAGAGAACGACGGAACCGTAACCTACACGCTCTCGTTCAGCGATGACAATGGCACACAGTATTCATACGTCGGCGAAATGCAATTCAACAATATGTCAGCGGGAAGCTCTGATGTATATCCTCAGATCTCGACTGACATCAACACCACGTTCCATGGCGGCATCGGCTACTATTACGGCAACCTCATGGACTCTAAGACCGGCAACATGGTGCTCAACCTCTACGACGGAGAATACGACACAGCGACTGGCGGAATGACGGGCAAGGGACACGACCTCGTCATCAACCTCTTCAACCGTCTCTTTGGCGACCCTAAGACTGCCACTGTCGTGCCAGGCACCTATACCGTAGCACGCAACTTCAAGGTAGGAACATTCTTCCCAGGTATGGAAATCGACTACAACGGCATGACTGTCGTAATGGGAACCTACGTGAAGCGCCGCAAGGCCGTGACAGGAATGGACACCGACTACGACTACTGCTACATCACCAACGGAACCATCACCATCGCCGACGGCGAGAAAGAGGGAACCTACGACATTACCGTAGACTGCACCACCGACCGCGGACACAAGGTGACTGGTACAGCCAAGGGCATCTCGTTCATCTACTACGACAAGTCGGAGAAAGACGACAAGGACGTTGACTCCAACCTCGAGGAGGATGTGCATCTCAAGTTCGACCGCGTGGAGAAGTCACGCATCTACTCGCTCGGTGTGCAGAACGGAGTTCAGGTATTCTCTGTCGACCTCGGTTCGCCAAGCGGCAAGGACGATCAGGACATGACAGGCGACCAAGACCTGCTGCGCATGGAATTCCAGGCAGCAGAAGGCAGCCAGTATCTTCCCGAAGGCACCTACACCCTCATGGAGGAAAGCCATCTGTGGACCAACATGTATGCTCCATTCATGATGACACGTGGCTACTTCTACGACAACGGCGAACGCACAGGAACACGCTACCATCACTTCCGCAAGAACCCCGACGTATCCACCCGTCTGCAATGGGTAGTTGACAAGTGGGCTACTGTCTACTCAGGAACCGTGGGTGTAAGCAAGACCGACGACACACACTACAAGTTCGTCATCAACCTCTTCGACGGCAAGGGCTTCCAGATTACGGGCGAGTTCGACAAGGAGATGGAATACAATTACGAACCATCTTCCATCACTGGCATCGAAGGCATCAAGGCCGACCCTACCGGCAAGACTGAGATCTACTCTGTTGGTGGACAACTCATGCAGACCATCGACGGCACCAAGGCAGCCAGCACTGCCAACCTGCCAAGCGGCATCTATATCGTAAAATCAAACAACAAAACCACTAAAATCGTAAAGAAATGAAAAAGTATATAGCTACAGCAGCACTCTGCCTCGCAACAGTGCTCCCCACATTCGCACAGACAAGACGCGTGATGACCGTTCACCAGAAGGACGGTACAACCAAAGTATATAAGGTAAACAGCATAGAGAACGTCACCTTTACCGACGAGGCTCTCGCAACCCTCAACAACCAGTGGGCATACAACGATGACGTGAAGGCTCTCAGCAAGGTAACCATGCTGGATGCCAACGGCTCATACGAGTTCGCACTCTATGGCAGCGACAGCGACACCAAGCCTGTATTCGAGCTGACCATTCCACAGAGTCTCATGGGTCAGAAGATTACTCTTGGCGCTGACGACGCTCAGGACGTAAAGGTGGCTTACAATGGCGGGACTCCTAAGCTGACTGGTACGCTCCAGGCTCGTTTCGACAAGAGCAAGAAGAACGTCACCATCACACTTGATGCAGAAACTGCCGACTACAGCGACCTGCGCTGCAAGTGGACCAACGGCGCATTCACCCAGATTTATTCTGCCACCAACAGCATCAAGACCACCAATGTGAACGACGTGAAGACCTATAACGTTGCTTCTGCCCTCGTGCTCAACCCAGCCACTGTAGGTGCGGCAACAACCTTCGCATTCGGTGATGTCGAGGCTACCACTGCCGACGGTTTGCTGGCAGGCAAGATTGGCGTTGCTGTAAGCATCTCGGCTTCCAAGCTCTACAATGGAACCATCGACCTGGCTGCCGATGCCGACAGCTACACTCTGAAGTACATCGACTATGCCACACGCATCACTTACGAGAAGGTTAAGGCCGGCACCATCACCACCGCACAGGACAAGGACGGCAAGCTCTACATCAAGATCAACGCCACCTTCGATGACAACCGTACCATCGAGCTGGAGTATTACGGTGCAACCACTGCCGTAGAGAGCCTCGACGGTATGACTCCTGCTGTGGTAAGCAACAGCTACAAGTTGTACAACCCTGACGGAAGCATCCTTATAAACAAGGACATCTGCAAGGTGCTTTTAAAGCAAAATAGCAACATCTACACATTCTACCTTTATGGCGGTGAGTTCTCAAGCAAATACAACAGCGAAAAGGTAATACTGCAGGTAGATGAGAAGTTCATCAATGCTGGAACCATCAATTTGGCTGAACTGAAAGACGGCGACAACTTCCAGGTGAAATACTCAGACGTACAGTTGTATTCTCCCGATGCCAAATATATGGGTTACAACAACACTCCAGACAACGGTACATTCTCTATCAAGAAAGACGCTGCCGGCAACTATGAAATCTCACTGGATGTTGTCAACACTTATACCAACAAAAATACACCAAATGGAGCAGGCAACAAGGAGCGTTTTGTATTCAATTACAACGGAGCAGTAGGAGCATACTAATAAACAGATTAAAAAGAAAAAGCAAGAATTAAGAAATGAATAAGAAAGCCATTCTTATGGCATCATTCCTGCTTGTCGGCAGTTTCAGCTTTGCACAGAAGCTGTCGCCAAGCACAAGCATGATGCTTCACGAAGCAAAAACAGCACAGAAGAAAGCCAAGGCAGCAAATGCCACCCCACAGACTGTCAGCGCATTCATCACCGTCAAGTCGCAGGATGCCATTGCTAAAATAGAAGCTCTGGGAGCCAAGGTAAACTCTCGCATCAGCGAGACACTCGTCACTGCCGACATGCCCCTGTCTGCCATCGAACCTGTTTCCAATCTCGATGAGGTTGTTTCGGTTTCGGTAGGTACTGAGGCCAAACTGCTGATGGACAACGCCCGCAAACTGTTGGGCGTAGACGAATGTCACCAAATGACAGAGAATAACGGTCCCTACACCGGCAAAGGCGTAGTCATCGGTATCGTGGACAACGGATTCCAGTACGACCATGTAGACTTTCTCAACGCCGACAAGAGCGACACTCGCATCAAGCGCGTATGGGATCAGCACGGCACTGGCAATGCTCCCGAAGGTTTCGGCTATGGAGCTGAATACAAAACCACAGCCGAGATAAGAGCTGCCAAATATGACCTGACCAGTGGCTTCCATGCCACCCACGTATCGGGCATTGCCTCGGGCAGCGACAAGAGCACACCTTACTACGGAGTGGCTCCCGACGCCGACCTCGTGTTCGTGAGCTTCAAGAGCACCAATGCACAGATTGTAGACGGCATCAAGTATGTGTTCGACTATGCCAAGAGTGTAGGAAAACCTGCTGTTGTCAACATCAGCCTCGGCTCACACATGGGTCCTCACGACGGCAGCTCCGACACCGATCTCTCGTTTGCCAACCTGATTGGTCCGGGCCGCATCATCGTTGGTGCCGCAGGCAACGAAGGTCTTGACAAACTGCACGCCAGCAAGACCTTTACCGCTGCCAACAAGCAAATGAAAACCATGTTTGCCTATGGCAGCGAGCAGGACAACAGTTCCTACAAGCAGGCTTACGTCGACATCTGGGCCGAGAAGAACTCAAAAATTTCCGTTAAGGCTGTTGTCGTAAACACACTCAACGGTAAGATTATCGCATCTTCTGACGAAGTTTCCAACGATGGTAAGAAAGAAGTGAACTGGGTTGCCCCCGACGGCAGTGGCGTAGTGGTTCAAGTAGGTTTGTCGCTACAGGAAAACCCTGTCAACGGTCGCACCAACGTGCTGCTCATGAGCCGTGCCACTTCCATCAACACAGGCTTTGCCATCGGTGTTGTGGTGACTGGCGAGGCTGGCAAGACCGTACACATGTGGAACAATGCCGCCTCTGGCGAGTTCACCAGCTTCAAAAAGCGTGGCTGGACCGACGGCGACACCAACTGCACAGTAGGCGAGCTGGGCGGCGAGAGTCCTGATGTCATCTCTGTAGGTTCGTTCAACTCGAAGGTACAATACCAGCCCATCAATTTGCAGGGTACAGAAAATGCTTACGGCCTCAACGAGGAGCTGACGGGTAAGTTCCTGGAGCACTCCGCCTTCTCAAGCTACGGTCCTACTGCCGATGGTCGCGTCAAACCCGACATAACAGCTCCTGGCTGCATCATCGTGTCAGCAGGTTCAAGATATTGCTCAGGATGGAGCGACGACACCAATGTCATTGCCCGCACTGGCAACGATCTCTATACCAACGACGTAGGTACTTCTATGGCTTCGCCTTACGTGGCAGGCGTCGTAGCTCTCTGGCTGCAGGCCAACCCCAACCTGACACCTAAACAGGTGCTCGAAGTCATCGGCAACACAGCTGTCCAGAATGACGATTATATGCCAAAAGGACAAACCTTCCCCAACAACACATGGGGCTATGGCCGTATCAATGCCATCAAGGGTCTGAAGCAACTGCTCGGCACAACAGGCATCGATGATGTCAAGACCACTGAGTCTATGTACCGCATCATAACCGACCGCCAGGCTCGCACCGCCACATTCTACATTGGCAGCGACAAGGGTCAGGCTCGTGTAGCCGTCTACAACCTCACTGGTCAGTTGATGTATTCTGCACCTATCAACAGCAACGGCGAGACCATCAGTCTGTCAAGCCTGCCCCACGGCGTGTATGTATTCAAGCTGACACAGGGAAGCAACACACAGACCATCAAGTCTACATTGTAATCTCTCAGTCTGAGATAAATCTATCCAACAGGAGGGTGTGTCATAAATCCATGACACACCCTCGTTTGTTTTACGTAGAGTAAACAAAGGTTGCAGTTATTAATACAGAAGGAGGGATAAAAAGACAAATCAAAGAGAAAAGACGTTTTTCTTCTGAATGACAGCAAAAAATACAGGGCAAAGTGACGACCCTAAACATACCCTTTTATGTTTATGCCGTCACAAAAGTAAAAAAAATCAACAAGCAGCTAAAAACACACGATTTGGACAACTGATGATTTTATTGCTGAAGACTTCATTTTGGGCAGGAATTAACCATGAAAAAAAAAATTCCCAACTGGGAAAAAATTATTTCCCAGTTGGGTGATTATTTAAATCCAGTTGGGGCATCCAAATGTTAAAAGTGAATTTCTTACGAAAAATCTTGATATAAAATTTGGTGGAAAGCCATAATTTGTCTATTTTTGCAGTATAAAATTTAATTGAATATTATGGCGTTATCAAAGAATACCGAGAAGTTATTTGGATGAAAGAAGCTAACAATAGTTAGCCCTCTTTTAGAGAATAGGATAACAAAAAAAATATCTTAACATTAAAAATCTTGCCTTATGGAAAATTTAAACTTTGGGCGCTTGGGACGACTTGAAATTCCCTACCACTTGATCCGGCCTGTCACTATCAAAGATGACGGCAATATAGTTGATATCCCCTCAGATACTGTTGCGCATCCGATGGAGAAGCAATGCTTAGGTGTCCACCTCAACTCTACCGGAAGACGACGCCCTGTTTCCGCAGGCATCGTTGTGAGAGACTATCTGGAACACATGACTCAACCGCTCTCAGTACAAACGGAATTGGGAGTGGTACGCTGCAGCGAAATCAGCAAGTTGCGAAACAAGGGAGGCATCGTGAAGGTGGTGGGAAAAGTCTCCACTGTGTTGCATGACTTCCGCTTGCAACAAGAAACTTCTGTAGTACATTCCAGAACCATCAAGCCCGCCATGTGCCAGAATTCTTCTTCTCAAATCAATTATTCCATATCCTACAGATACACATCAGTATGTTTGAACAGTATCGTCTTTTCGGCTAAGGATATGGTGGAAAAAAACTATTTCTATCAATTCATAAAAAGCGAACAGGCCAGCATAAAACATGCCGAACACGATCTGGCAGAAAGGAAGGAACGGCTGAACAGATTTATAAAGGAACACGAAAGTGCCATCAACTCTGACTCTTCAGAGAAGAAAACATCACAGCCCTGCTGCCGTTTCCACCGCTGCGTCAATGAAAAAGAACTGGCACTAAGCCTGAAAGACATCTACGAGATGTACTTCAAGAGCCCCGTACGGAAAAAACTCCTCAGCAATTATGACTCCGTGAGCGATTTCACCGCCATGCTCTACATCATACTGGTGGGATGCGGCGTGGTGATCAACAAGCAGGCCACTCCCTTCTGCGAGTTTATTAACCTGCAAGTATGGGCACTCGATGCTACAAGCCGAACCATGCGCAACCACCTGAACCAACTGTTAGGCGACAGCCAAGACGCAGAAACCTTCAAAATAGAAGGCATACGCAACGAAAAACTAAAGCAGGATTTCCAAAATCTGAAACGCTGTTTCCAAAAATCATCTTTTTACAAAGGAATCAGCGAGCTGTTGGACAACAAAGAATAATTCGCCAACAACCAGTCATACAGACACATACAGCACTCTCCATATAAGGAAGCCCCGACAAGGCTTCCTTATTTTTTCCATACCGCAGTCCATACTTTCCATATCAAAAATCTTGCCCATATTATGCCTACCTTTGCAGTGCAATCCAGAGATAAAAAGTCGCTGCAGAGGCAAAGAGTCCGAGGAGAGCAAAGAGATATTTCGCTTTATTAATTATTAAAACTTAAGATCATGATTAAATTAAATGCTAAGGAAACAATGATTTCCATTGGAAAGTATGCTGGCACTTATCGCTATGTTCTTTCACCCATGTTGTACACAACATTGCCAGCCAGTAAAGTAATCGAAGAAGCTGTTGTGCGCAGCGGAATCAGCAAGGGCACCATCACCGCGGCCTATCAGGCGATTGGCGACACCCTGGCAGCCTGGGCAACAGAGGGACACGGTGTTACCATTCCCGGTCTTGGAATCATGCGCTTCGGACTTCGTGCCGACAGTGTGGAGAAAGCCGAGGAGGTGGCAAGCCACTTGATCACCAGCCGCCGTGTACTCTTCATCCCGTCTGTCGAAATCAAGAACGAGCTCGCCAAGATGGGTGTCAGCATCACCTGCTACGACCGCAACGGCAAGAAGGTGAAGATTGTGAACGCGCAGACCAACAAGGTGGAAGACGGAAACGACGACACCGATGACAAGGACACCACCAATCCAGGCACAGGTGACACCACCAATCCTGGCACAGGCGGAAATCCATCCGAAGGTGGCAGCACAGGAGGAAGCGACGCAGAATAACGACAGCGTATGAGAAGACTCAAGATACTGCTCTTCGTGGTTCTAAGTCTGACGGCAACACAACATCATCACAGTATGAGAAGTATTTCATTATTAATCATCCACTGCTCTGCTGTCCGTCCTGGACAGCAGAGCTCTGCCAAGGACATCGACCTTTGGCATCGTCAGCGGGGATGGCGCATGATAGGTTATCACTATGTCGTCCGTCGCAACGGAACCGTGGAGAAAGGAAGAACGGAAGAAACGACAGGAGCCCACTGCGTAGGACACAATGCCCACAGCATCGGCATCTGCTATGAAGGAGGGCTGGACGCAAACGGCAAACCCAGCGACACTCGTACGCCACAACAGAAAGTGGCACTGCGAAAGCTGCTTGCCGAGCTGCGCAAGAAGTACCCCTCGTCGGTTATCCTGAGGCATCACGACCTCGACACCAAGAAGGCGTGTCCCTGCTTCAGTATTTCTGAATACGCTGATTTGCAGCCCTGAGGCGCAAGTCAAATCTATCAAACAGGAGGGAAACAGATTTGTTTTCCTCCTGTTTTTATGCTCTTACCTTTCTCTAACCAACCTACAGCCCGTGCTGCAATTTCAACAACTTTATATAATTCACCGCCTCAATGAGCTGTTAGTCAAAATCATACTCTTGACCGGCACTTAATTGTTCCATTATCTAAAAAAGCCTCTAAAAGGAGCGAGTTTCTCGGATTTTATTTGTACTTTTGCCATACCATTCAGAGTTTTATTTGTCTTTTATTGCAACACGAAGATAAGTAATATTTCTGGCATGGCAAGCCCCGAGCAACATATTGTTGCTCCTGTTCTGATAAAATAGTTTCAATGATAGTGTTGCGGAAATTAGGGTGAAACAACTTAAAGAAAATGAAGGCATAGAGCGCAGTTTGTTGCTCGCAATGGCTGTTATAGCGGGATTGACCGTGGCTAATTGCTATTACAACCAGCCACTTCTTGAGATGATACGTCACGACATAGGAGTGAGCCAACATGAGGCAAACCTCATAACCGTTGTCACACAAATAGGCTATGCACTTGGGTTGTGCTTCCTTATCCCTATGGGCGACCTCTACTCGCGCCGTCGCATAATTGTTGTGAACATGACCGTTGCAGCCATAATGGCCATTGTCATTGCTGTTGCCCACAAGGTGTGGCTTATCTGGGGGGCCTCTCTATTGTTGGGAGCCTGTTCCGTTATTCCACAATTTTTCATACCGATTGCAGGACAATATTCCGAGAAGAAAAACAAAAGCAGGAATATGGGTATCGTTCTGTCGGGATTGCTAACCGGCATTCTCGCATCGAGAGTAGTTAGCGGTTATGTTGGCGAATGGTTGGGTTGGCGAGAAATGTTTTTCATCTCAGCTTTTGTGATGGTGCTGTGCATGGCTCTTACGCTCAAGATTATGCCACAGATAAAGAGCAACTATGTGGGCACATATAGGGGCTTGATGGCCAGTGTATTCAATATAGTGAGGAGCAATGGGCACATACGCCTTTATGCCATGCGTGCCGCCTTTAGTTTTGGCAGCATGATGGCCATTTGGTCGTGCCTTGCCTTTCGGTTGGCACAAGCTCCGTTCTTTTCTGGTAGCGAGATGGTAGGAACGTTAGGACTGTGCGGCATAGCCGGGGCCATAGCGGCAAGCGGTGTGGGCAAACTCGTGAATCGCTGGGGCATCAGAAAGATGAGTATTTATGGCGCATGCCTGCAGCTTGTGGCGTGGGCTGCGGCCTGTCTGTTTGGCGACACATTCATAGGGCTTGTTGTAGCCATCATCTTGGTAGATATAGGCTTGCAATGTCTGCAACTTAGCAATCAGAGTGGCTGCATTCAGGAGATGCCTCAAGCCTCCAACAGAGCCAACACCATATTTATGACTACCTATTTTATAGGCGGGTCCTTTGGCACCTATTGTGCCGGACTGGCATGGACACATTATGAATGGACGGGAGTGTGTGCAGTGGGAGCTATCCTGGCTGCCATCTCGCTATGTATAACATGCTTTAATGGGAAGAGAATTTAAGTCTTGGCTATCCTAAGCCTCCACGACCTACACTATTTTTGATATTTTGTACACCTTATTATATATAGGGGCGAGATTGCAAAGATGCACTCTCGCCCCTGTTTTGTTTTTACTCAAGTTTCGCATGTTCTTTAACTTCCACATTTGCGAAAGTTGAGTAACATTATCAAAAAATAAGGGTGATATGTCAGAAAATCAAGTTAATGCAAATTCTTTCATGCTACTTTTGTACGCAATTAGAAACAATAACTAAAACAATACTTCTTTCTGAAAGAAGCATTCAACATAATTATTTCACCTAAACCTAACAACAAGCAAATGAAGTGTAAACAGAGAAACAGATGCAACAGCAACATGATGCGTGTTACATCGACACTGGCTCTTGCCACAGGACTTCTTTTCCCTGCACCGATTGCCATACAAGCAAGCGGCATGCAGAATGCCAACATTAGTGTACAACAGGACAATGTCACCACAGGCCGCATCATCGACGAAAACGGCGAACCACTTATCGGCGTAACCGTTCGCGTGCTGAAAGGAAACACCGGAACAGTGACCGACATTGACGGTAATTACTCTTTACGTGTGGCTAAAGGCACACAACTCAAAATCACCTACACTGGTTACAAAGACCAGATTATCCGCGCAGGAGGAACAGCTCAGATGCAACCAGACGAACTGAACCTCAACGAGGTGGTAGTGGTAGGTTACGGAGTTCAGCGCAAGAGCGACGTAACAGGAGCCCTCATCCGCGTGGGAGAGAAAGAGATGAACGAGCGACCTGTGGGCAATGCCCTTGAAGCCATGCAGGGCAAGGCTGCCGGTGTGGACATTACAAGCAACGAGCGACCAGGAGAAATCGGCAACATCACCGTGCGTGGTGTGCGTTCCATCAATGCCCAGAACTCACCATTGTATGTGGTGGACGGAATTCCACTGATGTCGGAAAGCGGCATTGAGACCATCAACCCTCGCGACATCCAGAGCATCGACATTCTGAAAGATGCTTCAGCCACAGCTATCTATGGTAGCCGTGGAGCCAACGGTGTTGTACTCGTTACTACCAAGCAGGGCGAATCGGGCAAAGCAAAAGTAAGCTACAACGGCACCATGACCTTCGAAACTCTCGAAGACTATTCACGACAGATGAACTCGGCAGAATACATAGAATGGCGCAGATGGTCGTACTACTATCTGAACCCTGACAGATATCCACGTGCCGATCAACCTACGATAGAGAACGACCGTGAGATATTCAAGGCTGAAGCCGACCCTACAGCATGGAACAATATCATGAAAGGATGGGAAGGCGGAACATGGGACGGATCGAAAGTGCCTACATTCGACTGGCAAGACATGGTAACGCGAACCGGCATTACACACGAGCACACGCTCAGCGTGAGCGGAGGAAACGACAAGATCAAGAGCTATCTTTCTTTCGGAATCCTCGACAACAAGGGAACTATCCGCGGCCAGAGCTATCGCCGCTACTCTTCCAAGATAAGCGTTGACGCCAAGCCTGCCAAATGGTTTAACCTGGGAGCCAACATCAATGGTTCTTACGGTCTGCAGCAATATGGCTCTACAGCCAGCTCACAAGGTTCGCTGCTCAAGGGCTTGCCATCCAACCTTTACTATGCTGCTACCAGCGAATTTCCCTATGCTCAACCCTACGATGAAGACGGAAACCGTATCACCAACCCTGGTGGCGACGATATGGTAAGAAATATCGCCGACGAGTGGAAACACAGTACCAACGAGCGCCGTATGTTCCGCGTCATCGCCAGCCTCTACGCACAGGTAGACCTGGGCGAAATATGGGAACCTCTCAATGGTCTTCGCTATCGCCTCAACTTCGGTCCAGACTTCCGTTATCGCCGCACAGGAACATTCCGCGACAAGGAGTCAACCAGCAGCCAGGGACAGAACCATGCCTCCAACGCCAACAACTCCAACGTGTCGTGGACCATGGACAATCTGATCTACTACAACCGCGACTTCGGACAGCACTCACTCGGACTCACCCTGCTCGAAAGTGCCACCAAGTATCGCAAGGAAGGTTCCAGCTTAGCAGCCAACGGCATTCCTTACGAGCCTTCTATGTGGAACGCTTTGGACAAAGCACAGATTTCACAGCTGTCCGACTGGAGCACCGATCTCGTAGAACGCCAGTTGCTCTCTTACATGATACGTGCAAACTATAGCTTCGCCGACAAATATCTGCTTACATTGAGCGGACGATGGGATGGCGCCTCACAGCTTGCTGACGGCCATAAATGGGCTTTCTTCCCCAGTGCAGCCTTAGGCTGGAATATGCAACAAGAAGATTTCCTCAAGGATGTAAGCTGGATCAGCCAGTTGAAACTTCGTCTCGGCGTCGGTGTGACAGGCAACTCTGCCATCGATCCCTACCAGACCAAGGGTGGCGTGGCTTCGCTCTTCTACCCCTTCGGCAGCAGCCTGCAGCCAGGTTATGCACCATCAGAGCCTATCGTTGCTGACGGCAATCTGCCAATGGCAAACACCGCCTTGGGATGGGAGAAGACCACACAATGGAACCTCGGTATTGACTTCAGCTTCCTTAAAGGACGCATCGGTGGTGTCATCGACATTTACACCTCAAAGACCAAAGACTTGCTCATGCAGATGAGCATTCCATCTATCAATGGTTACAAAAACACATGGGCAAACATCGGTGAGACTTCCAATAAGGGTATCGACATTACCCTCAACACTGTCAACATCACCAACAAGGACTTCAGCTGGACCACATCGCTCAATGTTTCTTATCAGAAAGACAAGATCGACAAACTCGCCAATGGCAAGGAAGACGATATCAACAACAACCTCTTCATCGGTGAGGCCATCAACTCGCTGTACGATTATCAGTTTGGCGGCATCTGGCAACCAGAAGACGCTGAGCTCATGGCCAAATTCAACGAAAACGGCAACAAGTTCTCGGCAGGTATGGTTCGCCCCGTCGACCAGAACGGCGACAACCGCATCGACCCTAACAACGACCGCGTAGTGATAGGAAACACCAATCCACACTGGATATTGGGTATGACCAACACCTTTACCTACAAAGGCTTCGACCTCAGCTTCATGCTCTACGGCCGATTCGGCTACAAGGTGAGCACAGGAGGCGAGTGGCAGGGCGGACGCTACATGCAGCGTGCCATCAACTACTACAATGAGAACAACCACCATTCAGAATATCAGAAGCCTATCTACAACATCGGTGGCGGCGACAGCTACTACAAAATTGCAGGCTACAAGGATGGCGGTTTCATCAAGGTACGCAATATCTCGCTCGGCTATACATTCCCCAAGGAACTCATCAGCCATCTCGGTGTGAACAACCTTCGCGTTTATGTGCAGGCCAAGAATCCATTTAGAATCTACTCGGCAGTGAAGTTCCTCGAACTCGATGCCACACAGGCCTATACTTCCAACTGGAACCGCGGCTGGACCATCGGTCTGAATCTTGACTTCTAAAAATCTAAAAAAGAAAGGAAACTAACAATGAAAAATAACTATATACTGAGTGCACTGATATTAGGCACACTCTCTATGAGTACTATATCGTGCAGCGATTTCCTCAACGAGGAACTTACGACCAAGCGTAACACAGAATATCTGAAGACAGAAGAAGGTGTAGCCGACCTGTCGGTAGCTCTCTACGAAAACTTACGCTATCATTTCTCCAAAGAAAATTCTATAGCATTCTCACAGAACGGAGTTGACGAGTTCACTGTGGGAGGAGATGGCTCCAACGCCTCCTGGAACAGCTACGACGGAAACTACGGTCCTACTGTAACGAGCAACTCAACCAAACCAGAAGATCTGTGGGACGAGATGTATGTAGGCATCAGCAATGCCAACACCCTCATACAGAACGTCAAGGAAGGTGGCTACACCAGTGCTGCCACCATGGAGCATCTGGGCGAGGCATACTTCCTGCGCGGTTTCAACTACTATACACTTGTGGCACAATTTGGCGGTGTGCCGCTCAAGCTCACACCAAGCAGCACTCCACAGCGCGAGTTTACACGTGCTTCGGCCGAAGACTGCTACAAACAGATAGTAGAAGACCTGAAACAGGCTTATACACTGTTGCCCGCCTCTGCAACCAAAACAGGCCAGATGACCAAAGATGCCGCTGCCCACTTCCTTGCCAAGACACTGCTGTCAAGAGTTAGTGAGCGCAACGACGACTGGAACGCAAGTTACAAGGAGCAAGACCTGAAAGACTGTCTCACCTATGCTCAGGAAGTGATCAGCCACCATGCCCTTGCGCCCAACTATTCTGACCTCTGGAACTACACTGGTCCTGACGGAGCCAACGAGAAGCTTGATGAGATCATCCTCGCAGCCCAGTTCAACGCCGACAAGTCGGGCAATACAGGCAACAGCTACAACCAGACTCACCTTTACTACATCTCCATCTACAAGGATCTGCCTTACATGAAGCGCGACATTCCTGGAGAGCGTGAGTATCAGCGTCTGCGCACTTCCTACTACACTTACGATGTGTACGACAAAGTCAACGACTCCCGTTTCTGGAAGAGTTTCAAGACCAAGGCTGCTGTCAACAATCCGAAGAACAGCACTTATTACAAGAAGGGCGACCTCGGAGTGATGTACGTCATCAACAAGCCTGGCGACACACGCTATGCCAACGTAAGAATGAACGACGAAGTTGTCTATTCCAAGACAGGCAAGACCATTCCTACAGTCTTTGTGGCTTATCCTGCCAACAAGAATCAGGCTGGCGACAATGCGCTGCTTGACTTCACACAGTTCTATCCCTCACTGAGCAAGTTTATCGACGGCTATCGTGAGAGCGTGACCGACCGTGTAGGAACACGCGACGGCATCTTGGCGAGAGTGGGCGAAACTTATCTCATCGCTGCCGAAGCTTTAGTTCGCCAGGGCAAATATCAAGAAGCCTTGGGCTACATCAACACGCTTCGCGACCGTGCCGCATACAAACAGGGCGAAGACCGTGAGCATCATGTCGATGGTGGCGCTGCCTACAAGTCTGGAGCTCCAGGCTACAAGGATAACGGCGAGAACACCTATATGGCAGAATGCTCATACTACGAATCAAACGGAATAGCCGAAACCACAGCTCCTACAAGTCTCAAGATAACAGACATCAACAATCTGCCTGCCGAAGACGAAGCTGTCATCCGCAAGCTCGGTTATACATCTGCCTACGACCGCATGCTCTGCTTAGTTCTCAACGAGCGTACACGCGAACTTTGCGGTGAATTCCAGCGCTGGCAAGACCTGGCACGCACCAAGACACTCGTTGCCCGCGCACGTGCTTTCAACTCTATCGCCGCAGCCAACATCAAGGACTACATGGTGCTCCGTCCTATTCCTCAGACTTATCTCGATGGAATACAGAAGAACGGACATGCCCTCACTGCTGAGGAGAAACAAGAACAGCAGAATCCTGGATGGTAAGTTCCACGGAAGTTTAAGAACCAGCGAAACGCTACACCTTATTATATATATAGGGGCGAGATTGCAAAGATGCAATCTCGCCCCTATTTTGTTTTTACTTACTCAACTTTCCCGAAACATCCTTATCTCGTCAGCGAGAACTTGACACTCAGACCGAAGTCCTGCGTGGTGGTGGGATAACTGCTGCTCGAGAGTAGAGGAGTGTTGGTCTGACGGTCGTAATAGAAGCTCATGGTGAGGAGACGGTTGAGGGTATAGTCGGCCGAGAAACTCAGCTTGAGCGCCTTGTTACCGCTGCTGGCACTGCTCACCATAGAGGCTATGTCGCGCACGATGGCTGCCTGACGGCGGAAGCTGAAGTCGAGACGCAGGTTGAGGTTCTGGTTGGTTCCTGCGTTGCTGTTGCTGGAAACCGCGTTACTCTGATTCTTGTTCTTTCCCTTCGACTTGATGGCTCGTTTTCCCCTGCCGAAAAGGCTGAGGTTGTTGAGACGATAGCCCATTCCTACTACCCAGTCCTTGCTGAGCGCCTCGTTCACCTGCACACTCGTCATGCTGAGACTCAGCACGCGCGTCTGACGATACTCAGCCTTGAGCGTCATATTGTTGTTGAACGTCATGTCGACACCCATGAGCGGCGAGAACGACTCGTTGATGCTTACCTGCGAGATATTGAACATGCTGCTCGGCGTGACGCTGCCTGTCGCCGTGTCGTCGATGAAGCCTATTCCGTTCATATACTCCTGGAAGGTGCTGTAGGTGTTGTAGCTTCCTATGGCAAAGATGCTCTTGTAGGAGTGGTTGATGTTGATGCTCTTGAAGTGGTCGCGCAGCCATGGCAGCTTGCCCAGTCCGCTGTAACGGACAGTCCAGTTGGGCAGCAGACGGCTGAGTGCGGGGAAGAGCGAGAGCGATGAGCCTCCCATGCTGGTATAGGCATCGAGGAACGCCGGAATCATCACGTCGCCGCTGTACTTGTTGACAGGCGTGCGCGAAGCATCAAACTTGCCTCCTGCCAGAGCCGATCCTGCCGGATAGACAGCGTCGGCATAGCGCGCCTCCACCTTGTTGCGGTAAGACTCGAGCGAGTTGACAAACTTCTCGAAAGTCTTGCTCTTGTAGCCGCTGCTTGCCGAGCCCATTCCCTCGAAGGCCGAGCCTATCGAGATGGTTGTCATGGTGAAGGTTCCGCTCTCTGTGGTGGGCGTTCCCTCATACATGTACTGCATGCTCTTCTGCACAGTCTTGGTGCGCGAGGCGTTGAGGTCTATCTTGAAATTCCTTACCGGTTCGAGTGTCATGCGCAGCTGCAGGTCGTTGGTGGTGCTGCTGGCAGCAGGTGTGGCGATGGTGTCGTTCACCAGGAGCCAGTCGTTGCGTCTTGCCTTGTCGATATAGCTGTCGTCCACCATACCGAAGGCGAAGTCGAGGCCTGGGGAGAGCACTCCCTGCTTGGTCTGTCCGAAGGCATCGCCGATGGTGGGCAGGAATCCTGGAAGCGTGAGCTGATAGTTGTTGCGATAGGTGAAACTGATGTTGCGCACCATCATGGCCGTGCGTGCCACAGCCTGCATGGTCTTGTACCAGCCTTGGTTCTCGAGCGGTTCCTTCGCCAGCACGGTGAGTTTCACCTTGGTGGCAGTGTCCACCTTCGAGATGAGTTTTATCTGGTTGGCGTTCACCTTCTTGTATTTCAGCTGCATCACCTTTCCGTCCTCAGTCTTGGCGGTAACGATGAGTCGCTTGCTGTTCTTGCCGTGGTTTACCTTGATGACGGTGTCGGGCATGAGCACCACTTCCTTTTCGAAGGCACGCCGGTTCTTGGGCAGTGCTTTCTTCTGTTGCTCTGCCTTCTTGTTCTGCTTGCTCCGCCATTGTTTCTCAGCCTCGTCGGGGTCTTTTCCGGCAGCCTCGGCTTCCTTTCTCACCTTCTGCAACTCCTGTTTCTGTCGCTGTGCCTCCTGCTTCTGCTTGGCTTTATCCTGCTTCTTGCGCTGAAGTTGCGATTTCGACGGCTCGCGGTCGAAGCGCTGGTTGGCCTTCTTGAGGAAGGGCACGTGGTTGTAGAGTTTCACCAGGTTGAACGATCCGTTGAGCGTCACGTCACGGTTGGTGTTGATGGTATTTCCGTAGTTGTTACCATCCTCGTCGTCGGTTCCCTTGTTCCAGGAATAGGTCGAGTTGTAGTTGGCGTCGGCGTTCACCCAGTCGAATACGGGCAGCAGGTTGAGCGGCAACTGATAGGATGCGGTAAACGTCTGATTGTAGTCGAGCGGTGTACCGAGGTGCTTGATGCTTGTCCACACCGAGTCCTTCCAGGCATGATACTGGTCGGGATAGAGGTCTTTGTTGACAGGTGTGTAAGGCTCCTCTATCTGTGCGTGTGTGGCGCTTCGGAAGTTGGCGTGCAGGTTCTTGGTGAGGTCCCAGCGCACGGCGAACTCTCTGTTCCACAGGAACTGCTGGCTGAACGAGAGTGGCAGCTGCGTGTTCTCTGTCGACTCCATGTCGCGCTCCTGCAGCTCGTAGTAGTTGCGCGTCATCTCGGTGTTGAACGCCACATTCTGCGGCAGCCAGTTCAGTCCGAATCGCTTCAGTATGTCGAGCCACTTGCTGCGGTTCTTTATCTTCTTGAACGGTTCCCACGCCTTGTAGACCGGTGTCCACGAATAGTCGAGCGCTCCACGCCAGTTGTCCTCTTTCTCGTAAACAGTGGTCTCGCCCGTGGTTCGCTGGTGCGAGTGGCTGTAGGAGAAGGAGAAGTTGGCAGGGTCGTATGGCATGGGGTGACGCTTGGTGGCGATTCCTACCCTTGCGTTGGAGATGGAGAAGTTGGTATTGGTTACCTTTGTCACGGCGATGCTCTCTATGGAGTCGCGCTCATGTCGCGATCCAGCCGCGTCGAGTGCGTCCTTGAGCTCCATATCGGTGTCCATCGGGTTGTACTTGGGCGAAGTCTTCTCCTTGGTGATGCTGTAATATAAAGGTATGCTCACCTTGGCCTTGTCGGGGAAGAACTTTCCGAGTTCGAGGTTGGTGGTGACGCTGTACGAGCTGTAGGTATCGGTGGACCTGCTTGCCACTCCGTCCTCCAGTCCGCCGAATCCCTCGCTCTGATATTTACCTGTGGCGTTGACGCTTCCCAGGTCAGAGAGCTGCACATTGAGGTTTCCGTTGGCAGCCCATCCGCCCTTGCTGTTGTGGTCGAGCAGACGCAGTTCGTTGACCCACACCTCCACACTCTTGATTTCTCCGGCGTTGTTGCGCACACCGATCATCATGGTTTTCACCTCTCCGAGTGTAGGATTACCCATGATGGTGATTTTGTTGTTGGGATGGTTGGAGTCGTAGGCCGAATAGGGTGCCGAGAAGGAAGCCATGCCTTGCGACTTGGCCTGGTTGCGTGCCTTCTTGAGTGCGGTGAAGACGGTGAGCGCCACGTCGAGCATGTTCTCCTCGGGCCACACGGCACGGCAGTCCTCGTAGCTGTATCGGCTGTAGTTGTTGCGTGCCGGTGTGAGCTTCAGCGGTATTTCGTACTCGTAGTAGTTGTTCTTGTAGTCGCTTCCCAGACGGATGAACACCGAAGCCTGGTTGTCCTGCAGCGAGGTGACGTCCTGTTCCAGGGCGTTGGCATGAACAAACATCTGTATGCGCTTGTACTGTCGCAGGTCGAGGGTGGTGTTCTTGTACACCGCCTTGGCCTCGCCCGTGCTCAGGTTCTTGGCCACGAGGCTGAGCGACTGCTCGTTGGCCTCGACAAGCTGTGGCTGCGTTGGGTCTTGCTCGCGCTGTACGCCCGGTGGCAGCACGTAGTTGACAGGTGTCTTCTCGGCATTCTCCTCTATGCTCACCGCACCGGCCTCGAGCGTGCCGCTGTTGGCTGCGCCCAACAGCTGGTCGTAGGTTCTCCACTCGCCCCTTACCAGGTCGAGTGTGCCGAAACGCAGCATGATGGGCTTGCGGAAGTTGGTGAGGAACATTCGCATGAAGCGTATGCTGGAGAAGTCGTTGATATTGCCTTCCTTCTTCTCGTACTGGTCTACGGGAATACGGAACTGATACCAGGTGACGGTGGGCTTGCTGCCGTCACGCAGCGTGGGCGTGTAGCTTCGCTTGTCGACGATGAAGTTGGAGCCCACCTGCAGGTCTTCGGGTCGTATGCTCACGTGATACTGATAGTATTTCTCGTATTCGTTGAGCGTGAAGTCCTGGTTGATGTCCTCCACATCGGGCGTCGACTTATAGGAAGTGTCGTAGCTCTCGGTGCGGCTGTCGCTGTCGGGCGAGTTGCCCTGTGGGTTGTTGATAAACTTGTATCTGTAGAGTATGGGCGCCTTCATCTGGTCCCAGTCGCTGCCACGGTAGTAGTGGTAGTTGTCGCGAGCAGGGTCATTGTAGATGCTGTCGAACACCGCCTGGTTCACCTTGCCCTGTATCTGGCTGAGATAGGCATTCTTGTAGTAGTCGCGTTCCTCCTCATCGTTGAGTCCGTTGAATCCCACGTCCTGCAGTGCGCGGCTTCCCTTCGTGGTGGCGAAGGCATAGGTCACGGTGCTCTGTGCGGGAATCTTTCCCCACTGTGTGTAGGTGAAGTTTGACGTTCCGTCGACGGGCATTCCACTCTCATAGAATTTCTTTCCGTCGCGCAGAATGTCCTCGCTTATCTCGCCGAGGTTGATATAGAAGTCGCCGCCATACTGGGCAGCGTCGGCCTGCTCGCGCGAGTAGATGAATGGGTCGAGCATCCAGAACTCGATGTATTCCACGTTGGCCTGCTCAAAGTCGTTGGTGTCGAGCTTGCGCATCATGCCTCCCCAGTTCTGTTGTGGCATGGCGAGGGTTCCGTCGGGCTGCAGGTCGGGGTTAAAGTTATAAGGACCCGGCTCGGCTGGATAGTAGGCGAGGTTGAGCACGCTCAGCGTGTTGGTGGCTCCGCTGTAGGAACTTTGCTGGCGCAGGGGGAAGAGCTCGCGCACATAGACCTCTCGCACGTAGTGGTTGGACAGCTGTGCCAGGTCGCTCTTGATGTGTCCTGGTGTGAGCGAGCTGCCCCGTCGTGTGAAGAGCGGGTCGATGGTGTACCAAGCCAGACGGCTGCGTCGGAATCCGCTGGTCAGCCCCGTCTTGTCGTTGTAGTCCTGACGGAAGTTGGACGAGGGCACGCTGGAGAGCACCCACGATGTGGGCGACATGACGTCGATGGTGTTCTTGGTGTTCTCGAAGTCGTCGAGATAGGATGCGTTGTCCTGCGTTCCGCTGGCCTGTCCGGCAAAGAGTTTGGCAAACTCGCCTGTGAACGAGATGTAGGATGGCTGCGTGAGGTGCAGGAACGGTATCTTGTCGAGCATGTTGGTGAGCCACTGGCTCTCCTTCTTCCAGTTGAGGTTGAAGCCCACGAGGGTATTCCTGAGAGGCTCTGCGCCCATGGTCACCTTGGTGGTGAGAGCCTGTTCGGTGAGGTGCTGCAGGGTTCCGCTGATCTGGAAGTTCTTTGAGAAGTCGTACTCCCAGTTCACGCCAAACATGGTCTTTCGCATCTGTCCGTAGTCGGTGTTGCTCTCGAGCGACACGTTGACGGGTGTTCCTGCGTCGATGATGCTCTGGTTGAGGATAGTCACCTCGCCGGCATTGTAGTCCACCGCGTAGTCGGAGCCTTCGGTGAGGGTCACACCTCCTGCCGTGACGAGCACCGAACCCTGTGGCACGTTGTATGCGCCTAAGGAGATGACGTTGGCTGAGGTTCCGCGAAACTGTCCCACGAGCTGGTATTTGTTCTTTTCGGCTATCTGCTTCGCCACGGTCTTGGTGCTGTCGTAGAGTTCGGTGAAGGCGTACTTTTTCGCCACCTCGTCAGCGATGCCCTTGCCCTTGAGATAGGTATAGAGATAGCTTCCGAAAGGCTCGGCCTTGGGGATGAAGACGCGTCCTTCCGATACGGTGTAGCCAGCCACGTAGTCGTAGTAGCCGTTGCTGTGGGGATTGTTGTTGTTGTCGAGTCGGTCAGCTCCCAGCACCTTGATGATGGGCTGGTCTTTCACCTTCGCCTCGGGAATGTAGTTGAGGTAGACGCCCGTAGAGTCGCTCTGATACTTCACGTCGAGTCGGAACTTCTCCTTCTCCACCTGCGATGCGAGGTAATACACGTTCTTCATCATCAGGTCCCAGTTGCCCTGCTGTGGGTTGTTGCTGGTGTTCTTGAGCGACTTGACGAAGAGTCCCTGTCGGGTATCGGTGATGTCGGATGCGAACTCGCCCACCTGATAGGTCACACCGCCGTAGGTATACTCGTAGGCCACAGCCAACACCTGGTCGGTCTGCAGTCCGCTCCTCAGTGATACGTAACCGAGGGCTGTGTTCACCGTATATTCCGACGAGGAGAGCAGCCTGGCGCTCTCCAGTTTCTCGAAGTCGTCGCCGCCCTTCAGTCCTGCTCCTTCGAGCACGGTGGCAGCCTGGTCGATGTCGCGTGCTGCGGCATACTGGTTCACCATGGCATCATACTCGCTGTTGGCCCTGTTGGAGGGCACGGCCGATCCTGCAGCCGCCCACATAGGGTTGCTTATCTTCGAGGTCTCGCCCAGGTCGGTGAGGGCGATGATGTTTCGGGTATTGGTGGTGGTGGCTGTCTTGTTGGTCACCCAAATCTCCACTCGGTTGATGGTGATGCCGGTGGTGAGGTTGGGCAGTTTCTGCATCCATGCATCGTAGTGGTCGCGGAAGTATCGCGAGAGGAAGAAGTGTCGGTTCTCCTCATAGTCGGCCACATTGATCTCGAAGGGTGTGAGCTGCACGCCTCCCTTCGACGACACGCTTTTCGACGACGATTTCTTCTGCGACAGGACGGTCTGCAGCTTCAGTTTGCCAAACTGCATATCGGTGCGCACACCGAAGAGGCTGCTGGCACCGCGGATGAGCGACGAGTTGGAGGGGAACGACACGTTGCCTGCCTCCACGAGCTTGATGATCTCGTCTTCCTTGCCGTCGTACTTCAGCTTCATGTTCTGTGCGTCGTAGTCGAAGGTGGCATCGGTGTTGTAGTTGAGGTTCATGTTCACCTTGTCGCCCACCTTTCCGTTGACGTTGAGATTGATCTTCTCGTCAAACTCCATCATCGTGGTCTTGCGGTTGCGGATAGGCAGCGAGGGATTGTCCACACTCTTCTTGTTGATGCCAAACTTCAGCTCTGCAGTTCCCTGCGTGCGCACACGGATGCCTCCGGGACCGAAGATCTTCTCGGCTGGACCCAGGTCGAAGTGCATGTCGGTGAAATCGAACTTTTCCTTTCCCTTGGCCTTATATATCTCGTCGTTCTGCTTGCGATAGTAGGCACGTCGCTCGTTGAGCTCGCTCCATGCCATGTACTCGGCGGGCGTCATCATGATGGGAGCCGAGAGCCATGCACCTCCCAGCTTGTTGCCGATTACGTAGCGGTCCAGCGTGTCGTTGTACTCCACGTGATATTTCATGTTGTCGGGGCGCTGCAGGTCTAACGGACTCTGATACAGGTCGCCCGTACTGATGGGCTGTGTACGCTGTACGGGCCATCGTGTGTGCAGCAGCGAGTCGGGTATGGTGTCCTCGTCGGCGAGAATGGGCTGGGCCGTGATGCCTGGCTTTCCCGCTGCCGTGGCAGCCTTCTTTGTCTTGACAGCCGTCTGCTTCCTGCTGGCTGCGCTGGCATTGCGGTTCTGGGCAGCTCGCTGCCGCGTCCTGTTGTCCTGCCAGTACGACAAGCCAAAGGCATTGCCGATGACCGAAATCATCAGCAATGCCATCAGCAGAAAGGCATATTTATATTTTCGTCTTATCAACATCTACACTCGTTCCTTCTTTTTCGTCATTTTATTCGTTTCAGTGCCATCTTGATCACCTGTTCCACCTTCAGGTCGGGCTGTTCCTTTAGGATGTCGACCACTACCTTGGCCGATGGCGCTGGCGAGAAGCCGAGCATGGTGAGTGCGCTCACCGCCTCGTCCTTCACGTCGTTGTTCACCATGTCCACGTTCCCTCCGTTGGCAGGCAGTTCGTCGGCTATTCCCATGCTCACGATCTTGTCCTTCAGGTCGATGATGATGCGCTGGGCAGTCTTCAGTCCTATGCCCTTCACGCCCTTGAGCATCGCCTCGTTGGCGGTGGAGATGACGTTGCACAACTCGCGTGGCGACATCGACGAGAGAATCATCCTCGCTGTGCCGGCTCCCACTCCCGATACGGTGATGAGCAGACGGTAAAGCTCGCGTTCCTGCTTCGAGGCAAAGCCATAGAGGGTGAACGAGTCGTCTCTTCCACCCGTCACCAATACTTCGTGAACGTACAGTTTTGCCTCTCTCTTACCTTGTATGGCAGTATATGTGTTGAGCGAGATACTGAGCGCATAACCCACGCCCGCGGTCTCGATAACGGCCTGTGTCGGTGTCAACTCGGTCAGGTCGCCATGTATATATTCTATCATGATTGTCGTTAAGAATTTTATGATTTCACATCTCTCGTCATCGCGCCCACGCGCATACGATTATATAATAAACGCACATTCGGCGCTATTATTGCCAAAGAGGAGGAAAATGTTTTATCAGGAGACTCAACTTACACAAATGGGGAAGTTCTGTTCTCTAACTTCCGACATGAGAAAGTTCTATTCTTTAACTTCTGCATTTGCCCTCCTTCTTTCAATCTGTAAGCATTCTCACCCCACCATCCTTACACAATCCTACAAAAACATACCTAAAAGCTATGATTTTACAACTTTTTGTCGGTTCTTATAGTTAAAAAACTATTAAAACGCTCGTTTTCTCGAATAAAAGCTATACTTTTGCAACCGAAAACTGAACAAACAACAAATAAAAGGAAGAATACAATGAAGAAATTTAGAGCAGCCGTAGTAGGTTACGGCAATATCGGTAAGTTCACCGTCGAGGCACTCGAGGCAGCTCCCGATTTTGAGATTGCAGGCATCGTACGCCGTCAGGGCGACAAGAACAAACCAGCCGAACTGGCTGATTATGATGTAGTAGACGACATCACCAAGTTGAAGGACGTGGATGTAGCCATCCTCGCCACTCCTACCCGTTCCTGCCCAGAATACTCTGCCAAGATGGTGGCTCTCGGCATCAACACCGTCGACAGCTACGATATCCATACCGGCATTCTCGACTATCGTACCAGCCAAATGGAAAACTGCAAGAAGGCAGGCAAGGTGAGCGTCATCTCTGCTGGCTGGGATCCAGGTTCTGACTCAGTAGTGCGCGTGCTCATGGAAAGCCTTGCTCCTAAGGGTCTTACCTATACCAACTTCGGTCCTGGTATGAGTATGGGCCACTCTGTTTGCGTACGCAGCAAGCAGGGCGTCAAGGAGGCACTCTCTGTCACCATTCCATTGGGCGAGGGCATTCACCGCCGCATGGTGTACGTAGAGTTGGAGGAAGGCGCCAAGCTCGAGGATGTGACTGCCGAGATTAAGGCCGACCCTTACTTCGCTCACGACGAGACCCACGTCTTTGCTGTAGCCTCAGTCGATGATGTCAAGGACATGGGCCATGGTGTGAACCTCGTTCGCAAGGGCGTTTCGGGCAAGACTCAGAACCAGCGTTTCGAGTTCAACATGAGCATCAACAACCCTGCTCTCACTGCTCAGGTATTGGTCAACGTGGCTCGCGCCACCTTCCGTCTGCAGCCAGGCTGCTACACCATGCCCGAGATTCCAGTCATCGACATGCTCCCCGGCACTCGCGAGGAAATTGTCGCCACACTCGTGTAAGAGTGTTTTCAGCAAATATTCTGTTCTCCCTGCCCATCGGCAAGGAACATGAATCCCAAAGGGAAGAGAGCCACTGTGTTCTCTTCCTTTTTTCGTTTACTCATTAGTACCTGCTTATCTGACTTTCGCAGCACAACCCACAACACCTCACTCAATTTCCCATGCCCCCCAACACATTGAAGCATTAATCATTGTTTACGCTTACACTTTTTTCTCTTTTTCTTAGAATGTTCTGGAAAAAGTAGTAGATTTGCAGATATTATGTGTAAATGACAGTTTATTACTTTGTCAGCTGCCCGATAGTGCCACCTTTTGGGTCTTAATAGATGACCGGCGCCTGTCGTCTATTGTGACCGCCCTTGGTCGTAATAGATGCCTCCTGCGAGGCTCCCTGAGCACTTTCATTGGTTGACGGTGCAAAGAAAATGCAAACGAGCGCAATGAAAGCTTGCTTTCAAATTGCCGAGTGCTGCTTTTCTTCTGCAAAGATAATACATTTTTCGGCTGTTTGTTCATTTGTAGAATGACTTGTTAAGCAAAGCAGGTCAAAAATGGCAAGAAATAGTGCTGTAAGTTGCTGAGAATGTGTGGAATACATAAAATTCGATTTTTGCATCTTAAGATGAACAATCGGTAAGGGGTGTTAGTCATTTAGTCATTAAGTCATTAGTCATTAAGGAACTTTGAGAATAGTCAAAAACTCACTATAAAATATAATATTATAATAATATTATATTTTATAGTGGATTATTGACTTAACTTTTTTAGCTAAATGACTAAATGACTAATGACTAAATGACTGATTTGAAGCATTGACATAGAGAGCAACAAGTGGTCATTTTGGTCATGGTCATTTTGGTCAAACTCGATTTTTGAAAGTGTTTTCTCGCCTAAAGATAGTATATAAATAATATATATTATTTATATACTATCTTTAGAACTTTTTTTCTCATCAGATTTCGAGTTTGACCAAAATGACCATGACCAAAATGACCACAATCTACAGCTAAGTACAAAGTAAAGTAATATTACATATTCGCTATCTATCAGAAGAATAAAACAGAAAAAAATAATCATATTCAGAAGTCCTGACTTTTCTTAAAATCTGTTCATAAAAAGGAAAGTATAAGGTTGAAAATTAACAATATATAACACAAAAGGAGAAAGTTAACTCATATTTAACTTTTAATATGTATAATTATTGCGGTTTTCAAAGAGTGAATTTGTATAAATATACTAAGTCATATTGTTAAGGTAGAATTTATAAATATGCATTATTGAAAAACAAGAGCTTTCGGTGCATAGAATGCAGTAAGCAGATTTTACAAAACAGCATCTTCTTCTCGCTTTTCTCAGTCATCAATTTCACATCATGAAAGCCTCCATCTTTATTTTACGAGTTTCTGAACTTCTGGAAGGAGGAAAGGTTTGATGTCCTTGAATGGCACAACGAACTCGATGATGCTCCACGTCTGCCGTTCAAGTTCTATGAAGACCATAATGCCTTCAAGCTTTTCATGCTTGATGTGGGACTGATGGGGGCTATGGCTGAGGCGTCGGCAGCAGGATTGGTGGATTGGAAGGAAGTGAGAAAAGACAAAGGGCTGGACTCCAAATCCGGAGTTCAGCCCTTTGACGCTTTTCATTATCTGTTTCTATAGCAGACGATAGTGTCAGTCATCGCCCCAATTACCGCTGTTCGACTCTCCCCACAAGTCTTTGTTTTCAGTCTTGGTCGCATCCTCGTTGACCACATCAAATTTGCTGATACATTCTCCCTTGGTACTTTCTCTGTGTACGCTCGCCGTTACGATGCCTCCGTTGCCTCCGTCGCAGAGGGCCTCGAGCTGTATCACATTAATTTCTGGAGTTATATAGTTCTTCTTCATTTTGCGTAACTGTTATTTTGGACTTATCTGACAATTATCTTCTTTCCGTTCACTACATACATTCCCTTTGGCAATCCCTCCAGACTGCAACTGCGGCGCACCATCTGTCCGTTCATGTTGAACACGCCATCTATGCCGCGCTTGTAGGATGTGCAGTCGGTGCTGCCGTGTATGTCGGCGATGCCTGTGGTGCTGTCTTCCACTCCGTCGATGAGCAGCGATACTTGGCTCGGTTTTCCTCCAGCAGACACATTGTCCGTCAGCTCAAACCAGCAGCGGAACGCCTTCAGTCCGTATGAATACCGCTCGCCGTTGTCCTTCTTGCCGCTTGGCACCTGTATCAGCTTTCCCTTATACATGAAGTAGTCGCCGTAGAGGTCGTCTCTGCCCTCGATAATCTTGTTCTTGCCGCTTTCGTCCTTGTCGTATGTCTTCGCCATTGTGCCTTTGCAGACCATCGTGCCATAGTTGCCGTCGATGGTAGAGAAGGTTGTTGTTGACTCCCATTTAGTGTTTAACTTCTTCAGGTTCTCCCTGTCGAGCGACACCATCGTGATGTCGTAGTGGTCGGCAGGAATGGTCTTCGTCAGTCGGTTGTTTTCGTCCTTAGATTTCTCGTAGTTGGTGCCCAGCCATTCGCTGTTGTCCTCGCCCTCTGATGTGTAGAAGTGTTCTACGGTGTAAGGTGCCGACTTCACCTGTGTATATGGCGGGAAGACGATATATGGCTCGAATGCTGTTACCATCACGTCATCGTCGTTCTTTGGCTCCACGGTCACGAACTGCACGCTGTTTTCCGTCAGTGCCTCAAGCTTTGCCACCTTCACGGCATCTCCGAACGTGCGCTTCATCTGTCCCCATGTCAGATCTACGGGCAGAATAAGCGAGTTCCACATATTGGCGTTCAGCTTGCGGTTCAGATGCAGCACGGTGTTCTTGTATTCGTCTGCAGCCTTGGTCAGATAGCGCAGGTCGGTAGACTCCTCATCGAGAATCAGCTCCGTGCTGCGTCGCGGTCCGGCATAAAGCAGTCTGAAGTTGTCTACGGCGGTCAGCTCATTGTCGGCTACAGCCGGCTTTCCGTCGGGTGTAGGGTCTACGTAGAAGCCTATGCGGAGCGTAACGGGATTCTTGTCTGATATTTTATTATTCGGGTCGTCGTCGAGACATATCTGTACCTGGTTTTCATACTTTCCCTCGAAGAAGGCATGTCCGATACCGGCTTTATCGTATCCTTCAGCAAGCTGATATGCATCATCCTGACTGATGCCGTTGAAAGCAGCTGTTGAGTATTTTTCATTAATCGGTTTGCCGTCGGCACCGAGCACCGTAATGAACAGGTTTGCCAACGGTTTGCCGTTCGTAGTGATGTTGTCTGAGCTGTTCGCTGTGCTGAATCCGTTGCATCGCAGCAGGAACCATCCTGCCTTGTGAACCTTCACGTCCTGATAGAATTCGAAGCCGCGCAAGCCTTTGGTGTAGCAGTAGTAATATTTGCCGTAGTTGGTCTGATGAGTTCCATCATAGCTTGGTGTCCAACCAGAAGTTCCTGCAATACTTGCATTGTCATACGTCCTGTACGTCTTTTCGTCGCCAAAGCGCACGTGGCTGTTCAATTCTGTAGTTGAGCTTACGTCTCCGATTTTCCATTTTGCAGCATCCGTATCATTTACTCTGAAATCAGGACATGCGATAAGGAAAGAGGCATCGACAACCGATTTCATATTTGCAGGGGTAGTCTTGAAGAGCTCGTAATACTCATTCTTTGTAATAACCTTCCACTCCTGATTCTTGTAATCTTGGGTGTCCTCGGCTGCTTTTTTTTGATAATTGCAGATCTTATCATCGTTGTCAGGACAAGCCGTCAGATAACCTTGACCAGCGATATTTAAGAGATATACCTTGTTCGTATTTGAATAGCCCTTGCCTTTTTCAAATGTGACTATAGCTCCTCTTCTGTCCATAAATATCGCATTTTCAGCGATTCCCAAAAATCTGCCAGATCCAGAACCTCCCACCTTGCTTTCCAGAAAAATCGTTTTTGAGTTTGTATTCCAATACATATAAATGGAATATGGTGAAACATCCAGCGTGGCCTGGGTACCATACTTGCCGCCAACACCCAGAAACTTTTTCGCTCCGACGTTATACAGATACAAAATCTTATTTCCATCGGTTACATTTGTTCCATTTGCACAATCGGCTGACGAAGGATCAATACCGGTAAGATCTTCAACCCCTCCAATAACCGTTCTTTCTATCTCTTTGTTTTCCGTCGCTTTATTTTGTGCCGAGGCTACAGTAGTGTTTGCAGCCATCAGTACTGCGGCTAAAGCAACAGCCGCCATGTTTCCTTTTGCCTTGGCAAAAGAAAGCAGATAACTTTTACTCATCATAATGTATTAATCTCTATTGTAGTTTTTTCTAAAAATACTGATTCATTCAAATGTGTCAATTGTGACAGCTATGCTGTTGTCCTGATACGAAACGAGCTGCAAAGATATGAAAAAAAAATATTTATGATAAAATTCCCCCCCCTGCCATTATTATTTATGATTTATTAACGTGTCCAATAAAAATTGGACACGTTAATTAATCAAATAGTCCCTTAAAAAGGGGATAATCGAGTTCTTTGACATCGTT
>CAVACC010000019.1:0-41195 GCA_963587495.1 Clostridia bacterium
TGAATTTTTTCTGTTGTACTCATTTTATATTATTACTTATTTTTCCATAACCATCACCAGAAGGATTCTTCTGTCCTTAAAGGACACTTAAGAGCTGCTTTCCGAAATAGAAATTACTTTCTCTTCACGTTCTTGGTACGAGTGATATCAAAGAGATAAGAAGCCTTTACGACTATCTGTCCGAAGTTACTCTTGCCGAAGTAATCCTTCTTGGAAGAACCATAGATATTGCCTAAACCATAATAGTAACGGCCTTCGAGCAGGAAATGTCCCACCTTGGGAATACTGTATTCCATACCAGCACCTGCAGCGATTCCATAATCGAGTTTCTTTTCTACAGGCATATCATACTGAGCAGTGATATTGCTTACCCGGTCATTTTCGGTTGGTGTTGTCTCGTCGAAGTTGGTCGTGGTACTTTCATTCAGATAAATTCCAATCTGCGGACCTGCATTGACAAAGAAGTTGAAGCCACGCTCCTCCCTTCCCCATGCCAGATGAGCAAAGACTGGTATCTGTATATATGTAATATCACGCTGATATTTCAGCGCCTCACCCGTTCCACTGATCAGCACGGCATTGTTTTCTATGTCAAGTATGTCTTCTGTCCATCCCACCTTGGCATAATTCACCTCAGCATAAACCGAACAGATGGTCTTGAAATATTTCTCGCATACGTAGCGCAAAGACAATCCGCCCGTTATACCGCCATGCTGTTTTTGCTGCACCGTAGGTGTAAAGCCCACCTTGCTGAGCACATAGCCACCATTTACACCTATGGCAAAATCGCTACGATGCTCGCCTATCTGTGCCTGAACCGTGGTCAGACTGCAGATACTCAGTGCCACAACCGCTATTATATGTTTTATGTTCATTGGTTTTTATTTCTTCTGTTCATGTCTATTTTCACTTGCCATCAAGCTACTTCATCAATATGTCACTGCCTCTATCTGTCTATTGAAGGTATAGTGTATCAACTGCAACAACTGATTGCGATAACCACCCTTGGCAGTTTTAACGAAACGAAGTGGAGTCTGCACAGGCTGCTCACCCACTATACTGCCAGTTCCTGCAAAGTTTCTACCTTGTTTCTTGATGCCCTGTATGAAGTACATTGCATGGTCGTAACCCGTCAGTGCAAAACTTGGTTGTGCTATCATCATTGGCACATGGAACCACTGGCTGTAGCTGCGCTCCAACTGCAAAGTACGTGCAGAGTTGGCATTATAATAGAAAGTAGAAGGAATGTAAGTATCGTACTTATAAAAACGGTCGAGATTGTACTTGGCATACATCAGCCACTCTGTATAACCGAAGAGCGACACCACGGCTCCCGGATATTTAGCATCCAGCTCATCCAACTTGTTGAGTACGGCTGTAAGCTGTGGCGAACGTCCTGTATTGAGTACCACCACATTGCGGACTGAAGGGGCAAAAGCCTTGGCAAACTGATCGATCGAGCTGTTCACATTGGTAATGCTGTAGTTGATCTTTCTGCGTTCCAGTTCTTTACGAAGTCCAAAAGTGAAGTTTCCCTTACGTGAAGTACTGTCATTACAGTCTACGAAGATGGGATGGGCACTTGGGAAACGTTTCAGGAAAGCCTGGATAGTAGCCTCGTTGAGCTGCTCCGGGCTCTGATATACTTGGAATATTTCCTTGTTGCGCTCCACATCATCGCCTGTGATAGAGAAAGGTATCACCATCTTGATGCCATAGGTCTTACAGAATCCTGCCAACGCACCCACCTGCTTGGAATAGAGAGGGCCGAATATCACGTCGCACTTGTTGGCACCTTCCTGTAAAAGCGTAGTACGGATATCAGCATCAATAGGCACGTTCCAAGCATGTATATCTGTAGAAATGCCTTTCTGCTTCAATGTTTCACAAGCCATCAAGATGCCTCGATAATACTCCACCATTCGTCTGCCATCACCGTCTACATCGTGAAGAGGCAACATAACTCCTATCTTCACAGCACTGGCAGCTTGGGTAGCAGTTACCTGCTGGGCTGTTTTCACGTTCTTGCCAGCAGCAACTGTCTGAGTGCCCGGTGTGTGTGTTTCATAAGGAATAAAGAGGGTATCACCCTTCTTCAATACATATCCCTCCTGTTTCATCTCAGGATTGGCTTCCATCAGTTCGGGCAGACTCAATCCATACTTTTTGGCAATACTGAAGATGGTGTCCTTCTTCTTCACCGTATAGATGTCACGCCATTTGATGCTCTGTGCCAACATGACAGAACTCAACATCAAGCCCAAAACGAGCACCAGATATCTTAATTTTAGTCTCATAACGTCGATATTTTGGTTATTCATGTGCAAAAATACAAAAAAACTCTCAACCAGCCATATTCATGTCTCATCTTTTTAGTATCTTTGCACAAAATAACGCCTCACAAGGCATAAAACGACATTTAAGATATGAGATTGAACACCCGATACACATTTCTGTTATGGGCACTCCTCGTGCCGGTCATGACACTCTGGGCAGACGACTATCCAACCGTCAATCCTGTAGTGACGTTCACCAACAGTGAAGGAGAGACCAGTACCGACCTTACCTATACGGGCTCTGCCCCTGTCAAAGCATCATGTGCGGCCAACCCCGAGAACACAACAGGCTGGGATGGCTATTACGAATGGCGCATCTATCACGATGCCGAAGAGACTCCCTATATAATAAGGTATGAGCAGGACACCGAACTCGAGTTTACTCAGAGCGGAACTCATCGTATCGTGCTCTACGCCAAGTTTACGAAAGATGGCGAGGTGCAGGAGTTTCTCACCGATGATTCTCCCGTTACCGTCACCATCTCAGAAAGTCAGCTACAGATGCCCAATGCCTTCAGTCCCAATGGAGACGGTATCAATGACATCTATAAAGCCAAATCGGGATATCAGAGTCTTGTAGAGTTTCATGGCTACATCTTCAACCGCTGGGGACAGAAACTTTTCGAATGGCGCGATCCTGCCGACGGTTGGGATGGCACCTACAAGGGCAAGCCGGTTAAGGATGGAGTCTACTTCTGCCTTGTCAAGGCAAAAGGCGCCGATGGAAAAGAATACAATATCAAGCGTGATGTCAACCTGCTGAGAGGTTACATCGAAAACCAAACGAATTCAGGACAATAATGCAATCAGAAGAAGAAAAGATAAATGTGTGGGGAGCGCGCGTTCATAACCTCAAGAATATAGACGTAGAGATTCCCCGCAACTCACTCACCGTCATCACTGGTCTATCAGGATCGGGTAAGTCATCCTTGGCCTTCGACACAATATTCGCCGAAGGTCAGCGTCGCTATATAGAGACTTTCTCTGCCTATGCCCGTAACTTCTTAGGCGGCATGGAGCGACCCGATGTAGACAAGATTACTGGTCTTAGCCCTGTCATCAGTATCGAGCAGAAGACCACCAACAAGAATCCCCGTTCCACGGTAGGTACCACAACAGAAATATACGACTATCTGCGTCTGCTATATGCTCGTGCAGGAACAGCCTACAGCTACCAGAGCGGTGAGGAAATGGTGAAATACACCGAAGAACAAGTCATCGAGATGATACTCAACCACTATGCAGGGAGACGAATCTTCCTGCTTGCCCCTTTAGTACGACAGCGCAAAGGACACTATCGTGAACTTTTCGAAAGCATGAGACGCAAGGGCTATCTCAACATTCGTGTGGACGGTGAGATACTCGAACTTACACGAGGCATGAAGGTCGACCGATATAAGAATCACAACATAGAAGTCGTCATAGACAAACTTGCCGTCAGGGCTGAGGACGAGGAACGATTGCGCAAAAGCGTAGCCACAGCCATGAAACAGGGAGAAGGCATGGTGATGGTCATAGACAAGGACACACTCGAGGCAAAGAATTTCTCCAAGCGACTTATGGACCCCATCACGGGCATGGCATATCAGGATCCTGCGCCCAATATGTTCTCATTCAACTCGCCCGAAGGTGCCTGTCCCCACTGCAAGGGATTAGGCAAGGTAGACCAGATAGACATGGAGAAGGTGATTCCAGACAACCGCCTGAGCATCTACGAAGGTGGCATCGCACCATTAGGCAAATACAAGAATCAGATGATATTCTGGCAGATTGAGGCTGTACTCGACAAGTATGATCTCAAACTAAAGACACCTATCAAGGATATTCCTGACGATGCCATGCAGGAAATACTGAACGGCTCACTCGAGAAGGTAAAGATTTCCAAGGAGAAGGTACATACCTCCTCCGACTATTTCTGCGATTACGAAGGTGTGACCGAATACCTGCGCATGGTGATGGAGAACGATGACAGCTCGGCTGGAAAAAAGTGGGCAGACCAGTTTATATCCACCGTCGTCTGTCCTGAATGCAAGGGGCAACGACTCAAACGCGAGTCGCTTTCTTTCAGAATATGGGACAAGAATATATCAGAAGTAGCAAACCTCGACATAGATGAACTGCGCGACTGGCTCGACCAAGTAGAGACGCATCTCCCACCTATGAAGGCTAAAGTGGCTCACGAGATTATCAAAGAACTGCGCTCACGTGTCACCTTCCTTCTTGACGTAGGACTCAACTATTTGTCACTCAACCGTCAGTCGGCTTCTCTCTCGGGAGGTGAGAGTCAGCGTATACGCCTTGCCACACAGATAGGAAGCCAATTGGTCAATGTGCTCTATATCCTCGATGAGCCCAGTATAGGTCTTCACCAACGCGACAACGAAAGACTCATCAACAGCCTGAAAGAATTGCGTGACTTGGGCAATACTGTCATTGTGGTAGAGCACGACCGCGACATGATGTTGGCTGCCGACTATATTGTAGATATCGGTCCTAAGGCTGGTCGCAAGGGTGGCGAGGTGGTCTTCCAGGGCACACCTGCTCAGATGCTCAAGACCCATACCATCACAGCCCAATATCTCAACCACGAAATGGCTATCGAGGTACCAGCCCATCGCCGTAAGGGTAACGGCAAGAGCATCATCATACATGGTGCGAAGGGCAACAACCTGAAAAATGTAGACGTAGAGTTTCCTTTGGGCAAACTGATTGTCGTAACAGGCGTAAGCGGTTCTGGCAAGTCAACACTCATCAATGAGACGCTGCAGCCCATCCTGTCCCATCACTTCTATCGCTCGCTCAAACAGCCTATGCCTTACGATAGCATAGAGGGTATCGAGAATATAGACAAGGTGGTAAATGTAGACCAAAGCCCCATCGGACGAACCCCACGCAGCAATCCTGCTACCTATACTGGCGTGTTCAGCGACATACGCTCGCTTTTCGTAGGACTTCCCGAGGCCAAGATAAGAGGATATAAGCCTGGGCGTTTCTCCTTCAATGTAAAAGGTGGACGATGCGAAGCCTGTGGCGGCAATGGTTACAAGACAATAGAAATGAACTTCCTGCCGGATGTGTACGTTCCCTGCGAGGTTTGCCATGGCAAACGATACAACCGCGAGACATTGGAGGTTCGTTACAAGGGTAAGAGTATCGCCGATGTACTCGACATGACCATCAATCAGGCGGTAGAGTTCTTCGAGGCCGTACCACAGATATTGCAGAAGATCAAGGCTTTGCAGGACGTAGGATTAGGGTACATCAAGTTAGGACAAAGTTCCACCACCCTCTCAGGCGGTGAGAGTCAACGTGTCAAGTTAGCTACAGAGTTGTCAAAACGCGACACTGGCAAGACACTCTATATTCTTGACGAGCCTACCACGGGCCTTCACTTCGAAGATATCCGCATTCTGATGAATGTGCTGCAGAAATTGGTGGACCGTGGCAACACGGTCATCATCATTGAGCATAATCTCGATGTTATCAAATTGGCAGACTACATCATTGACATGGGACCCGAAGGAGGCCGTGGCGGAGGAACATTGCTATGTGCCGGTACTCCCGAGAAAGTGGCAAAGAGTAAGAAAGGATATACTCCACGCTTCCTGGCAGAGGAACTGAAATAAACATTCAACACAACACTATAAACACTTAAGAAAATGGACAAATTACCTCTCAATGACATTCCCATGCTTGTGAGTGCCATTAATTTTCTGCTTCGAGATCACGAATTCGAAACACTTGACCAAATTTGCTATCACTTCAATGTTGACAGAAAAGAACTGGAAGCCAAAATGGCAACACAAGGCTTCGAATGGTCTGAAGAACAAAAGAAATTTTGGTAAAAGCTACGATTATAACATTCAAGTTTCACATGTTCAGAAGTTATAATACAATTCAGGCTCCCCCTATCAATCAGAGTGAGCCTGAATTATTTTATGGTCTATCCAATATGACAGGATGTTTTGTTCGAGAACATCCTGCATGGTTTGCTTCAAATGAATCATATCGTTCATCTTTTTTATTTCTTAATAGGGAATTTATACGACAATACCATCAGCAAGAAGGCAATAGCAGCAGGGAAGAGAGAGAAGAGCGACCAAACCATCATAAGCACAGAGTCGGTGATGGAAGTAGGATCGATGACAGTATTTCCCATCTTGTCTGTTATCATATTGGCTCCTGCCCAACCCAGGAAAAGGGCAATGAGCGAACCAGAGATTGCGGTACCAAACTTCTGCGACATCGTACCCGAGGAGAATATCAATCCTGTAGCTGAGGTTCCGAAATGCTCAGTATGATAGTCAGCCACATCAGCATACATCGACCACATCAGTGGTGAATAGATACCGATACCTATGGAGGTGAGTATCACCAAAGCTATCATCACCCAGATATAATCAGGACTCATAGGAATAAAGAAGAAGACAACAGAAAGGACAAGACACAACAATGCCGACCAGAAGAAGGCCATACGTTTGGAACCTACCCATTTGGTGAAGGCTGGCGACAGTCCACCAAAGATCATACAGGTTACCTCACCGAATGCCATAAACACGGTATAGTTGATAATGAGTCCTTCTATGGTTACATTGCCATGCAGACAATACTCAAACATATAGCCAGCCACAGCATAACGGAAACCATTGAAGAAATTGGTACATACAGCAATAGCTGTCATATACAGCCAAGCCTTGTTGTGCACAAGATCAGCAAACTGACGGAAAGAGAACTTCTCTGCACGCTTGGGCTTGAGTCGCTCCTTGGTAAGGAGTCCGCAGATAAGTGTCATCACAGCTGCCACCACACCAAGCATGGCTCCTATGACTGCATACTGATGAGCATCACTTCCACCCACCATCTTCTGCAGATAAGGGAATGAGAGCAGGGTAGCAAAACCCATGGCATAGGCTCCTACCATACGGAAAGAAGAGAACTGGTTTTTCTCATTGTCATCTTCGGTCATCACACCAAGCAGTGAGCCATAAGGCACATTGACCATCGTGTAAACTGCCATCATGAGCAAATATAAAGTATAGGCATATACTCGCTTGCCCGTCGGACCTAAGTCGGGAGTATAGAGCAACAGGGCAAAAATAAGACCGAAAGGTATGGCTCCGAAGATAAGCCATGGACGATAAGTTCCCCAACGACTCTGAGTTCGGTCGGCAAGACTTCCCATCAGAGGATCAGTCACGACATCAAACATACGAGCCACCAACATCAGTACTGCCGCATCAGCGAATGTGAGACCGAATACATTGGTGAAAAACAAAGGAAAGGCAATAGACATGACCTTCCATACGATACCACCAGCAGCGGCATCACCCAGCGCATACGCTATTTTTTCTTTTACACTTGCCATTGATATTTTGTTTTTTTGTTATTGTCTTATACATGAGAACCTTCTTCCCATCCTCCGTTTCCGGTGGCGAGAAGAAGGTATCCCGAAATCTTTTTATCCTTAAAAGCGGGAATTCTCACCTTCAATGCTAATAATACGTTCAATAAGCAGGAATCCCCTTTTTTATCATCTTTTACTTAGCTCCCAGCGTTAGCTTGTTCTTTGCCACCAACTTTTTGATGGTCTCAACGCTGAGAGCAGTACGATATCCGTCTTGAGGAGTATTCATGCAATAGTCTACCAGTCGGTCAATTGTGGATGTTGCTACATGCATACGAGTGTCTGATGACGCATAGTAGATAAACACCTTGCCATCCTCATCGGCTATCCAACCATTGGCGAAAACCACATTCATCACATCACCAATATACTCGCCTCCTTCGGGGACAAGGAGATAACCACCAGGTTCTGCAATGACACGGGTTGGGTCATCGAGTGCTGTCATATACATATAAAGCACATAACGCAAACCACTGGCACAACCGCGAACACCATGAGCCAAATGGAGCCATCCCTTCGCTGTCTTGATAGGATGCGGTCCCTCGCCATTCTTCACTTCCTGAATGGTGTGATAGTGACGGGCATTGATAATTTTCTCTTCCTTAATCTCGGCATGAGTGATATCATCTACCAAAGCCCAACCAATACCACCACCAGAACCTGTATCGATAAATCCATCTTGAGGGCGGGTATAGAAGGCATACTTGCCATCTACGAACTCTGGATGAAGCACCACATTACGCTGCTGGCTCTTGGTCTTGAGGTCGGGCAGACGCTCCCAGTTGACGAGATCCTTGGTACGGGCGATAGCCGCCGTGGCTGTAGCCGCACTCAAGTCACCAGGCATATTGTCGTCATGACGTTCTGCACAGAACACACCATATATATATCCGTCCTCATGAGCTGTCAGGCGCATGTCATAGATATTTGTTGCTGGTACCACATCCTCGGGCATAGTGATAGGTTCATCCCAGAAACGGAAGTTGTCTACTCCGTTAGGACTCTCTGCCACAGCAAAGAAACTCTTGCGGTCGGCTCCTTCCACACGTACAACAAGCAGATACTTGCCATTCCACTTGATAGCTCCACTATTAAGGGCAGCATTCATCATGATACGCTGCATGAGGTATGGATTGTCCTTTTCGTTGAAGTCGTAGCGCCACTCCAAGGGTGTATGCTCGGCTGTCAGAATTGGATTTTTATATTTCTCGTAGATACCATTACCCCACTCTACCGGTTCGTTCTTACGAGTCAGCAACTCTTCATGATGTGCTCGCAGTGCCTTTACTTTGTCTTGATATGTTGTCATATTATTTCTAAGTTTATTGAATGTTGATAGTTTATGTTATAAATAGAAAAAAACATTCTTGTTTGTTATTTCTTTACCTTTTTCACATCGTTGGCGAAAAGGATTTTCTTCTCCGCCTTCAGCTTCTGGAAATCCTTTACGATTTCTCCGTCGTTGATACCTGGCAGATAAGCTTCTTCCTGTGGCTTGTCCCAGGCATTGCGCCAGAAGAGAACATAACTCAGCGGATAAGACTGCAATACGGGGAAAAGAGTCTTGGTAAACCAGTCTCTCTTCTTTGAGATGCCACGGCAACCAGTTTCTGTGAGCGCTGCCAACTTGCCTTGCTGACGGGCGGCCTGCACCAGTATATCAAGCGTCTCCTTGAGGTTGGTTTGATAATTGGCGTCATTGTCGTCAAACTCATATATATCCACACCCATCAGGTTGACATAATCATCACCTGGATAGCGCTCCATAAAAGCCTCTATGGTTTTATTGTCACTCAGGTTGGGCGACCATGCCCATACCACATTGTCGCAACCTGCTTTCTGCAGGCTCTTTACGGTCATAATAAAGAGGGCATTATATTCGGCTGGAGTACAACTGTTGGCACCCCACCAGAACCATCCACCATTCATTTCGTGCCAGGGACGGAAGATAACTGGTATTTTTTTTCCATCAGCTGTCTGCAGCGAATTGATAAAGTCGGCTACCTTACTCAACCATCCCTGCATCTTTCCAGCCTGTTCACCTCCATCGAGTACAGCCTTTACAGCATCACCCTTCGGATCCCAGGCATTCTCGCCCGTAACAGGATTCCAAGGATGCCAGCTCAGGGTTACAATGCCGCCACGTTCATGTTGCGCCACTATCTCGCTACGCATACGGTCGAAAGGAACACCATCAAGATTTTCCTTACTGCCGAGTTCCAACTTACCAAGATCAAACCCCATCACACTCTGCAAACCCAACACACCCAGTAGAAGGGTCATCATAATCCATCTGAAAGTCTTCATTTTTTATTATTAGCTGTTAGTGATTGTTAGCTTATCGGGTTTACGGTTACAAAGATACAACTATCATTCGAAATATTTATGTACTTTTTTGACGAATACTGTACATCTTTTGCAAGACAAGAAAAAAAACAGCATAATAAACAGGAACTTTTATACCGCAAGACATATATTATATATAATGTACGGGTACATATTATATATAACAACAAAAGCCGCCCAACAAACCTACACTCATACAAAAAGTCTACACCCCACATTCGGCATATATTATATTCCACAATCATCAAATCACGCATCGAAAGCCCATATCATACTCTACATACACCTCATTCCACATACCACACCAACAACGTATACCAAACATTTTATGCCTTGCTTTCATTAGATTGTCATGTCGTACGACATGAGATGTTATAGTCGTACGACATGAGGTGCTATAGTCGTACGACATGAGGTGCTATAGTCGTACGACATGGGATGTTATAGTCGTACGACATGAAAGTTCTTGTTGTACAACATCATTTTTCACATTCAGCTATCGCCATAATTACCACATAAGTATTTAACACACAAACACTTACACAACAAGCATCATTTACTCGATGTAACAACAATGTCCCAGCACTTGCTCCCGATGGACTTTCATCTATGCAGTTAACGGGAAAGCCATTCTTTAGAATACCACGGAATTTCATCTGCAAATAAGACATGCCAACGGCTATATTTTTACTAAAAAGCCATACTAAGTCAAAAAAACAAGAAAGTACCGATATCTGGCAAATATAGTATAGTAAAAATGCAAAAAAACGATAACTTTGCAAACGAAGATAAAACCTATTGATAGACCGATAGTAAACAAAAAAACAAAATAAGAACCTAATAAAATAAAACGACATGAACCAAAGAAAAAAGCCCTAAAACCATGGCATACAGCAGTCAATACCGCTGATGCCATATCAAGAATCGCGAAGTCATGGCAAGTACATCATTATTAACCAATCAATCATGTATGAATTATTCACACCCTGAGTATTCACACTTACCTGATCAGCCATAGCCGGCATGGTCATAGTCAGCATCAGGAGAGCCATTGATTTAAACTTCATGTTTTATCAGTTATTCAGTTATTAGTATTTTCGCCTGCAAAATTACGAAATATAAGTAAGACTATCACGTACTTTTTTGCCCTTTATTTGTCTTTCGCCTTTTCAGCATATAAAAAAACTCGCCTGCATGCATAAGCACACAGGCGAGATGACTAAAAGAAACACTTATAAATACGCAATATTACCATGGATAGGTGCCCTCGTTGGCACCTTTGATAAGAGCATCCACTATATTCTGCTTTTTAACAGAGCCATCGTTGCGGTTGAAAACAGAACCTGTTTCCCAATAGAAAGGCACACAACCTTTGTTCTTGGCTACACGGGTAACATACTCACCATAATAAGCCACCGAAGCCTCATGCTTTTCCTGATTCTCCACATTGCGCAACATAGCAGAATACTCACCGATGATAACAGGAATACCTTGGCTTGTATACTTGGCTTTCATCTTGCCCATCTGAGCATCAACCCAAGCCTCAGCCATATTGTCAGGAGTATTGCGGTCGGAACCTTCTACCTTATTAGGAGTTCCCCAATAATAATACATCTTACCCCAACCAGCATCCTCGGTCATCAAAGCAAACTGATAAGGCTCATAGAAGTGAACCTCTACCATCATGCGTCCGTCGATGATATCGGTAGGAAGAGTTGTCATATATTTGTCAGTACTTTCAATGCTTGTACCCAAGCCCTGAACTATGATGGTACGAGAAGCATTGTTTCCACCTGTGGCACGGACAACATCTATCATCGCCTGCTCGAATTTCACAACACGGGCAACAGCCTCAGCATTCCAAGACTTATTACCTGTGGATGTCTCATTCATACCAGGTTCGTTGCAGGCAGCAAAAAGCACATGTTCATCAAATTCGTTCATCTTGGTAGCTACCTGCTGCCAGATGGCCTTCTGTTCTTTCAATATATCAGCTTCCTTGGAATCATCGAAGATGTGATCCTCAAGCCAACCACCATCCCAGTGAGCATTAAGCACTACATACATATCATTGGCAACACACCAGCGCACAACCTGATGTACTCTGTCGAGCCATTCTGAAGATATAATGTAGTTATTGGCATCAGAGAAATGAGAAGCCCATGCACAAGGAATACGCACAGCATTGAAGCCTGCGGCTTTCAGACCTTGAATATAAGCCTCTGTTACCTTAGCACCCGACCATGCACCTTCACCTTCAGGACACTCCATCGTATTGCCAATATTAATACCAGCCTTCATCAAGGCTGCCAATTCCTTGGCATTGTGCTCCATGCCTACATTAGGCATAACAACTTGCTTTTTGGCACGAGTCACCACTACGTCCTTACGGCTATAACCAGACACGACACGAATGGTAGCAGTGGTTTCTTCCTCTTCCGTACTTGGTGCTACAGATACCATAAAGTTATATGTACCCTCGACATAGTCCTGATAAGAAACAGAGCACCAGTCTGCACCATCAATAACAGTAGCTGTAGGCTGAGCATCTGAGTTGACAGAGAGGATTTGCGTTCCTCCTATTCCTTCGAAAGCAAGTTCGGGATTTTGGACCTTGAAACGTGGTGCATTATCATCATCGTCAGAACAAGCAGCCAGGGTCAAACCAAAGACCATGGTAAGCATCATCAAGAACATATATTTCAATTTTGTCATAATCGTATAAATATTAATGTTTGTTTTTGTAAGAGGTCAGAGAAGAAAAAGCCTCTCCAACCTCTTGCCATATTTACCATTGAGGTTGCGCAAACAGACTGTTGACAGTGAACTTGACTTCTATTGACTTCTTGAATGCAAGTCCCTTTATCACATCACCATCAGGTGTGCCGAATGCACAGCCCTTTTCTTTAGTAGCACCATAACAATTCCACAACTCAAGACGATACTTAGGATTCTCATTGGAATCGATAACCTTTGATTTATCATAAGACACTGAATTACCATCGAGGTAAAGTGCATCGAGAGTACTATGAGTACCTGGGAACAAACCATAAAGGTCTGCTACTTCTACGTATGTCATGATAGAACCATCCGCATGATCGCCATGATAAGTAATGTCAAACTGATTGTTCTCCACCTTATAATAGCCATCATCCAATACTACTTTGAAGGCTGCACCTTCGTTATAGCCCTGAGTGCCACCCCAAGAGGGGTTAAAGGTAACCAGATTAGGCGTGTAAACACCTGTACCATCACTGGTGTAGGAAACTACCGTAAAGTCAACTTCCAAGGTGTTATTGAAATCGAGTGCAGACTCACCACCAGAAACTTGTCCTCCACCCTGACGGAATGGGGAATCCTGACCTGTCTTACCATATACATTGAACAACTCAATACGGTAGTTGCCATTACTCTCTATATCTCCATAACGGAATTTATTAGCATCGAAAGGAATCTCTCTACCATCAGCCTTTATTGCATCTATGCGAATCAAAGCCTTAGGATACTTAGCAGCAAAGCCCTGGAAATCGAGACAGTAAACCTGACCATTGCGGTGTGGTCGGGAAGCTGTATAGGTCATGGTATATTGTCCTAAGCAATTATTACCACCCTTAATGGTACATTTACCCTGATCCCATTCACCTTCTTCACCAGCAGCAAACATAGTAACAGGATAGCCATTCTTCACGTCACTTGTCACATAGTTGACACTCTCATACTGATTGTCGCTGGCACGAGTAAATCCAAGCTGCATACTCTCGTTTGTCAAAGAAAGAATGCGTATCTCGGTATTCTCTACTGGAACAATTTCACCAATAAAGTTGGCTGGTACTAATGGCTGAACATCCAATGTAATAGTCTTCTTGTTCTCATCAAGAGTATATTTACCAGTAACCTCGGCATGAGTGCCATCTGTCTTATACTGATCTATCTTCACGGTTCCATCCTCATTGAAAGTCATAGAACCTTGACTGTTCTTTTGACCATTATCATCATTAGAAGTTCCACCTACAGTCCATTCATTACCCTTAAAGGCAGGAATCCAGCACCAACTATTGCCTACAACAGGCTGATTGTTAGTAACCGTAGCCCAACTGTCATCAGAACCATAGTAGTAAACAGGTCCCTCGAACTTGTAATGCGAGCCATCCAGACGCAAGTCTATTTCAAATGTCTTGCCTACAAGATTCTCCTTCTTAAGTTTCACATTCTTGGCTACCGAAACAGGACGAATAGCCAAAGCCTGGTAAACAGGTGTTGTTGTACGACGATCTGCATTCTGATCGAAACCATAAGCCATAGCAAATCTGTTGTCGCTGGCATTTATTGAGCCTGAGAGATACAAGCCCAAAGTACCGATGCCAGAAATAGTTGCCTGAGTACGTGAACCTGCAGCTGGCAGGAAGATAGAATTACCATTAGGACCAGTAAGCTTGTAACCAGCTACACCTTCTTCGGTTGTCCATTCCTTGGTACACTCGTTAAAGAGTTCTTCAAACTCATCAATAGTTGGCATGGTTACCCATGAGCCATATACCTTATTGGCAACATCAAGACTGGTCTTATAGATATCTGCAGAAGCATAGTCCTCAAGATTGAAACTGGTATTGAAGCCTGTCATATCACCAAATCCAAAGAGACCACCTAAGTCGCTTGCCTTTGTCGCACCCACATTATACTTAGCCCACTTGCAAGAAAGGCCGAGGTCTACAAGGTCGTTATCTGGATCAAATTCGGCTGCAGGTGTGGTAAAACTTTTCTCCTCACCATAAACAACACCTTCTCCTAAATCAAGGTATGCAGTATAATAATAGGTGGTATTAGGAAGCAAACCATCTACAGCTACTTCGTAATTGTCGCTTGCTTTAGCAGCCTGCTTACGTACACCGGCACGGATTTTCTCTGTACCATACACACCAGAGATAACGATACCACTTTCTGCATCAGCAGGAGCCTTGTCAAGACTTGCCATCAGCACTACCTTATTGGCTGTCAGATCCTTTGCAGAACCAGTAATAGCCTGAGCATCTGTCAAGACTGCGCTCTTCACTTCGCCCTTATATGTAACTCTGCCCTGCAGAGTTACATAAGCCTGATAATATACCACCTGACCCGGATGACCAGAAACAAAGGCATCAAAAGCCGCTCCACTATTTCCTGCTACCTTTTCAGAAAGTTTGTCGGCAGCATCACCATAATTGAAGCCTACAGTATAAGCACTTGCTGACTGACTCTCCAATCCGTCCACTGTTCCGTGGAATGTGGCAGAAGTAGCTGTCACATCCGCAGAACCAGTCTTCACAGACCCATCAGTAAGCAATGGAGTCTTGTTGACAGAATAATCATCGTCGCTACAGCCTGCCACAAACATGCTCATGACAAGAGCTATAAATCCAAATAATATTTTATTCTTCATATGTCTACGATATTAAAGTTATTGAATTGTGATAGAGGTAACCGTTGCCTTCACCTTATCGGTATCAAGGTTTCCGTCTGCAAAGACAGGAGCACTTCCATAACCCTCAAGCTGTACTGCTACAGTTACACAACTTGTACCCTTATAGGTCACTGTTGCACCTGTATTATTGGTCCATGTCACAGTTGTCTCACCAGACTTGTTGAACTGCACCGCAGCAGGATCATTAAAGCAACTTGGCTCCCAAAGGCCACCATCACCCCAGTTATGGCAGAGAGCAGCTTTTGGTTCCTTACCATCTTTCCAATCTATGCCCTCAACCTTGAAGGTAATGCTCAAAGTCTGGTTCTTCTTTACCTTGACAGTAGAGATGTCTATAGGCCAGTCCTTATCACCCCATGGGTTGTAAAGTTCGATGCGGTAATACTTGCCTTTTTCCTGCAAGTAGCAGTTAAGTTTGCTATTATCTACCTTGATAACAGTAGGACCAGTAGGACCAGTAGCAACCTTCTTGTAAGTCAAGTTGGCTACACAATAAGAACAGATATTTCCATTTTCGTCTAAAGACTCAGGCACACCAATAGTCAAAGACTCACCAGGTTCGTTAGCCAAAACTGTGAACTCCTTGCCTTTTACCACTATACAACGCTTGTCGGAAGAAGCTGCCACGATAGAGATTTCCTTATCAAAGACAAGTTTTCCATCTTCTATCTTCAACACACCACTCACGTCACCACATTCATATTTATACTGACCATCGCTCTTAGAAATGACCAACTCGAATCCATCAAGAGCTGTATCTGAAACCTTAGGAGCCCAAGTATTATTATACTTGCCACCGATTACCTTTTCCCAAGCATTAACCTTAGGAGAGCCATTCCACCACAAGAAATCGTAAGGCTCATCAGCATTAAGATTGAAAGTCATCTGGCTTCCCACATATTCCACATTGGCAATCTCGGTCTTGAACAAATCTGTTGTCAAGTTATTGAACTCAGGAAGAACAGGATTAGTCTTCTGAATCAAAGAAGCCTCTTCCTTAGGAATACAAGTTCCATGGGTCTTAACCACCTCTTCTGAAACAAAGTTCCAGCAAATATACCAGTTACCCTCGCTGTTGGTACGCTTGGTAACCAACTGCAGTATATAAGGAGTCAATTCTACTATCTGAATGTCCTGCGTATAGTTAGAGCAAACAGCATCAAAACCTACATTGTGCATAGCATAGCAATCTGAGAAATTGATAAGAGGCTTGGTCTTGTCACTCAAATTGAGATTGAACTTACCCACCATGCTTGTTCCTGTGCTGGAGCCCTTTTTACCAGACTCGCCACGATACATCTTAGCCACACATCCATTGGCTGCATCCATTGAAAACTCCATATATGAGTCCATGTATGGGTCATCTTCAGGAATCAACCAACTCTGGAAGCCTGGATCATAATTTGGTGCCCAATTTCCTGTACCAAACACAATGTCCTTATAAACCTGTTTTTTCTCCTCATCTGGAGTATAACCTGTTCCATCATGTTCTGGGTCGTATGGTGCAATATACATCACAGGACCAGTACACTGTCCGATACCATAATTAGCATTGCAAGGATACCACTTCTTGCTGATACCAGCAATAAGCGTTTCCTCATCAGGAAGTTCGCTATTCTTATCAAAATCAGCATCAGACAAGTTAAACCACTTGCGGTCGGTCAACATGGTAAAGTCATTCTGGTTCAGTTTGAACTTGTAAGGAGCTCCATAAACAATACCACCAGGAGTCATTACACCAAAAGTAACCTCATAATCGCCAGCAAAAGGCATATCGAGAGTGAGGTTTGCTTCCTCTGAACGACCAGAAGGAGTAATCCAAAGAGGAGTACATCCTGACACCAGAGACTTCAATGTCACAACATTGCCATCTATAGTAACTGTATAGGCTTCGCCCTCTACCAGTTCTTCTGGAGTATACGTCTTCTTGCCAAACCCGAAGTCATCTGGCGAACAAGATGCCATCAGGAAAACAGCCAAAGCTGCAAGAAGCATATATATATGATTACGTAATTTCATATCTGTTATTATTAAAAGTTATATACTTAATTCTCATTTACCATCCTGCATTCTGAGTCAGGACTCCACCCGAACGAGTAATCTGTGCATTAGGAATCTGCATCAAGCCTTTCTTCTTGGTAAAATTTTCAATATTGAAAGAGGTCTTGGTATCTATACCACCACTCTGAACGGATGCACCATTCTGAGCCTTGGTAATAACATTCGCAGCATAAGCACCATCTTTCTCATAACGCATCAAGTCCCAGAAGTGAACACCCTCGAAAGCCAATTCGATGGCACGTTCCTTGCGGATATTCTCAATACTGTAATCCTCAGCAGGAAGACCCACACGCTGACGAACCTTGTTCAAGCCCCAGTTGTTCTGATTCAACTCAGAATGCATCAAGAGAACATCTGCATATCGCATGATAGTCCAATCCTGATAATAAGTAATATTCATGTGCTTTTCACCCAATTTGAAGGCAACTTCCTGACGAGTACCATCCTTGAAGCACATAGGCGCATACTTACGAGTATAATAACCTGTATATTCATAGGTATCATTCAAATCAGCATCAAAACCAGCATCCTTGCAACTCCATACGCAAGCCGAGAAACGTGGATCATTCTTGTATTCATCTATAAAATAAGGAGTGACGGAGCAAGCTCCCCATCCTGCCGAGATATTGACATTGGTTGCATTTCTGTTTCGAGGTCCAAGATATACAGAGAAAGTATTACCATCACCATGCCAAAAACCAGGCTCCTGCTCATAAGTATGAGTGGTAGCAAACTTCATATTCAAGACAAACTCTTTTGAAAGATTTCCTTGACCTGATTTCCAAGTAGTACCATCATACCATTTTCCTGCATATGGGGATGTCCATGCATATTCACCACCAGCAGTGCTTTCTGAGGTAATACCTGCAGATGGCATCCAGAGATCCTTATAGTTTGGCTCCAGCTCGTAACCACCCTTCTCAACCACATCATTGATGGCAGCCACAGCCTCTGCCTTTGTGCAAGCTTCATTTTCCTCGCCATAATAACCTGTATAATAAAGGTACGCGCGAGCAAGCAAAGCTTCAGCAGCATACTTGGTGATTCGTCCATCATTATCGTTGCGTGAAGCCAAAAGGAAAGCATCTGCAGGTATATTGGCTGCTGCATATTTCAAATCTTCGAAGATAGCCTTATAAACCTCCTTAGCAGGAGTACGTGGAATATTCTCCTCAGAAGGCTCAAGCAGCAAAGGTACATCGCCAAACATACGAGCCAAATCGAAATAAAGAATGGCACGAATAGCTCTTGCCTGACCGATAATTCGACCTTCTGCCTGAGTATCATTTGCCCAATTAATGGTTGTACTACCAGCTTGAATCAACTGATTGCAACGAAAGATTGCTGAATAGTAATTTTGCCAATCTGTATTGAACAAATTACTATTGGAAGGCGCCAAAGCAATATTAAACTGGTCAAGAACATTATTCTTCTTTTCGTCCGAGAAGCCCAAGCCACCAAAAGCCTGTTCTGAAGCAAATTCTGCCAGCATATACATACCCACACCTTCGTCGCTAATTGTACGTTGCCATCCATCATAGCAACCGATCAAATCAACCTCTGCTGCCTCTGCATTACTATAAGCCGTTTCGGTATTGAGGTCCGTCTTGGACTCTGTATCCAAATAACTGTCGCACGAAGTTAATGTCATGGCAGACAATATCAACGTACTTATCAATATATGTTTTCTTTTCATGTTCATTTTCATTTAAAGGTTAGAATGCAAGATTGACACCAACGATGAAAGTACGTGGATGTGGGTAGTAACCCATATCAACACCCGACACCCAAGAATCACTGTTAGAATCGATACCATTGTATGAACCAATTTCAGGATCCATGCCATCATACTTTGTCAAAGTAAAGAGATTCTGTACCTGGAAATAAAGACGCATCTTAGAAAGTCCCTTCCAAGCAATAAGCTTCTTGAAATCATAACCCAAAGTCAAATTCTGCAAGCGGATATAATCACCATCCTGCATATAAAGGTCTGAGAACACCCAGTTACCAGCATCGCCATAGGTGACACGTGGGATTTTATTGCTTGTACCCTCACCTGTCCAACGGTCAAGAATACGACGAGTATAGTTGTTCTGAGGAGCACTTGGATCGCGATAAGACTGTACAATTTGGAAATCTGCAGCTCCAGTAAAGTTGGCAGAGAGATCGAAGCCCTTGTAACCAATGCTAAAGTTGAAACCGAACGTATACTTTGGTAATCCACTGCCCAAATCGGTCTTATCCTTATCATCAATTATACCATCATTGTTTCTGTCCACATATTTTACATCGCCAGGCTGTACATTAGGCTGAAGGATTCCATTGCCAGCAGCAATCCAGTCATTTATTTCCTGCTTATTCTGGAAAATACCGGTTGTTTGATATCCCCAGAAGTAGCCAATAGTATGGCCATTCTGAGCACGATAGAATTCTGGAGCACCATTATAGACTTGATTTCCTTGACCATGAATGATACCATCATCATTCTTAATATTTCCTACCTCATTGTGGTTGTAAGCGAAGTTGGCACCTACGTTGTAGACAAAATCCTTACCGATTTGATCATTCCAAGAAAGACCAAGTTCGATACCCTTGTTCTTCACATCACCACCGTTGATCAACTTATAGTTGACACCAGAGGTGGCCAAAGTAGGAGTATTCACCAACCAATCCTTGGTACTCTTGATGTAAGCATCGAAAGTCAATGACAAACGCTGGCGAAGGAAACGTGCATCAATACCCACATTGTATTGTTCAGAAGTTTCCCACTTGATGTCAGGATTAGCCAAACGACTGGTATAGGCACCATTAGACCACCCTGTCTTATCGGATACAGTACCAAAGTTGTAGTTAGTATAAGAAGTAGTAACAGGAGCAAGGTACTGGAAGCAGTTGATATTAGCATTACCTACCTGACCCCAAGAGAGGCGAAGTTTCAAGAAATCCAACCAAGAGGCTGTAGACTTCATAAACTTTTCTTCTGTAATAGTCCAACCTGCCGACACAGAAGGGAAGTAACCCCAGCGATGACCTTTGGCAAACTTAGAAGAACCATCAGCACGCATGGTAGCATTGACCATATAGCGGTCTTTCCAAGACCAACCCAAACGAGCGAAGAAAGACTGCCCACGAGTTGGGTCGTACGGCTTGCCATTCACTGATGTATTGACGGTACCATTGGTATTGTTAAGATAAGCATGATCCCAATCGTTGAAACCAGGCTTGATACCTGTATTATATCCGCCACTGGAACTTCCATCATACTTAGTAGTTTCACTACCAATCAGGGCACTCAAATTATGTTCTTTGATATCGAAATTGTAAGACAAAGTGTTGGTCCAAACCAAAGAAATGCCACTGCCATCACTCTGGCGAACCTTAGGCTCTGATACTGAAGACTGTGGAGTAAACTGATATATTGGGGTATAAGAACGATAATCAGAACCACTGTAATTGACACCAAAGACTGTCTTGAACTTCAAGTTCTTGATAGGCTCTATCTGAGCATAGACATTAGCCTCGAGTGTAGTGTTCTTGCTCTGGTTGTAGCGGTTCACCATCATGTTACCATAAGGGTTACCCTCATTGACATTCCAATCAGAACCTACGGTAGAATTATAATTGCCATCAGCATCATAAACTGGAGAAAGAGGAGAAGCTGAGAAAGCAGCATAAAGATTGTTGTTCCATACGTCACCCGTGGTCATTCCACGAGAATCCTTATATACAAAGCCTACATGCTCACCTACTGTCACCAGACCATTATACATCTTGTGCTCAGAATTGACACGGAGATTATACCTCTTATAATAAGAAACATCAGAACCGCCAATCAAACCGTCCTGACCTGTATAACCACCAGAAATGGCATAAGTAGAGGTCTTGCTACCACCAGTAAAAGACAAGCTGTGACTGGTTGTCAAGGCTCCATCATTAACAGCCTGGTCAATCCAGTCTGTATTATAAACATTGCCATCAATATCACGGATAGAATTCAAAGAAATCCAGTCTACAGGAGACATACCAGAATTGAGACGAGCCTCATCCATAATCTGCATATACTCCACATTGTTGAGCATATCAATCTTGCGAGCCAGTGTCTGCCAACCCACATAACCATCGTAAGAAATCTTGCAAGATCCCTCACGACCACTCTTTGTTGTAACGAGCACTACACCATTGGCTGCCTGTGCACCATAAATAGCTGCAGAGGCTGCATCCTTGAGCACGTCAATGCTCTCGATGTCGGCAGGGTTCAAGGTTGTGATATCACCACCCACACCATCAATCAAATAAAGAGGCTGTGAATTTCCAACAGTACCCAAACCACGAATGGTAACACTCATGGCAGCACCTGGCTGACCTGATGTTGAGACGATGTTGACACCTGGAGTTTGACCCTGCATAGCAGACAAAGGGTTAGTAGTGTTCAACTTAGCAATGTCATCACCTTTCAACTGTACAGTAGCACCTGTCACCAATTTCTTTTTCTGCACACCGTAACCTACTACGACAACTTCTTCGAGAGACTGCTTGTCTTCCTGCAGTACGATGTTTAGGTTGGCACCTGTGACTTTCACCTTCTGAGTGATGAAGCCGAGGTAAGAAACTTCGAGAGTCTGGCCATTCTTGGCATCAATCTTGAAATTACCATCCAGGTCGGTGACTGTTCCGACCTTAGTACCTTGCACCTGGACGCTTGCGCCTATCAATGGCTCATTGTCAGTCCCAGAAGTAACGGTACCCGTAACAGATTGAGCTTTGAGGACACCCGCTCCGATTCCTAACATTGCCTGGAAGGCCAACATAAGGGCTACCAGAGCAACTTTGCAGAGCATAGAGCTCTGAGAGAATTTTAGAGATGTTTTTCTCATAATTACTTTAGGTTTTATTTAATATAATATAGGTATACTATCGTTTTGAATAGATACGCTACGTTGGTTTTTGTTTCGAAATGGTTTGGTTTTGTTTACTTATTTGTTTGTTTCTGTTTTGTAAATGTTTGTTATTTTTAGGTTATTATTAGCATTACGATGGCAAAATTAGCGTGTTTTTACGAACCTCAGTGTATCATTTGGTTAATTTGATATGTACGAAATGTTATTTTTGCATGGTATATTAACAATAAAAGCCCATATTTTGGGCTTTTATAACATTTAATGTAGATGATAACTCACCAACCCTTTCATGGGCGCCTTCAGTATCTGAGAGACAGTAAGGTGATGATGCTGTTCGAAGACTTGTCGAAGCGGTTGCTCGAAGTAATGGGCTATGCTTCCCACAAAAGCTACCCGAAGCGACATTGAATCTTGAGAGGAATCAGAAGAAGAGAGATAAGGTGTGATGTTGCGTTGATAGAACTGTTCGAAGGCTTCGACTACCATTTGGTGCAAGGCCTCGGAATGAAGACGCAATGTTTCTGTATGCTGGCTCAAAACTTCTGCATGCTGGCAACTTTTGTCTGAAGCGGCAGCTTCTTTTGCCCTTTTCATCTGCATAGAAATAAAAGGAGCGATGGAAGCCAAGTAACGGTTGGCGAGAGGCTGACGATACACCTTATTAATAATAGCGGGATAATCGAGTCCCGACCAGGAGAGATATTCCTGCTTCAGACTTTCGGGAAGAACGCCCTTGAAGATGCCATTGAGAAACATCTTGCCCAAGACAGCCCCACTACCCTCATCGCCAAGAATGTAACCAAGCGGAGGAGTGTTGAGAAGAATATGCTCGCCATCATACAAGCAGCTGTTGGCACCTGTGCCCAAGATACAGGCTATGCCAGGACGATGTCCCAACAAGGCTCGGGCTGCCCCCAACAAATCGCTCTCGGCATGAACCTCTGCTTGTGGAAACTGATGGAGCAACAGATGCTCCATGCGGGGCTTCATAGATTCGGTAACACCGCTGCCATAAAAGAACACACGTGCCGGTACTTCGGGCAAAGTGAGTTCCTCGGCAAGAATTTGCCTGATGTCATCATCGGAGAGATGAAATGGATTGATGCCCTGTGTCTTGCCGGTGAACAGAATTTGTCCTGAGTCATCCACAAGTGCCCAATCTGTCTTGGTGCTTCCGCTGTCAGCTATGAGTGTTGTCATATTATGTGTCAAGTGTTTAATGTTAAATAGTATCTGCAAAAGTAATAAAATTAACGGGAAAAACAACATATCGTATCGAAAATCGCAAAAAAGGAATTATCTTTTTGCTTCTTTCTTCATTTTTGCTTAACTTTGCAGACAAATAAGCAAGAATATATGAAGAAATTATCGATAATCATCCTGATGTGGGTAGCTTTCCTGCTGCCAAGCCATGCCGTGCTCAAAGAGGCCAACCTCGACACGACGCTCTTCATGCTCCGTACTGAGCTGACGAGCTATCATCTCGACTTCGAGAAGCAGAACGAGTATGCCAAGCAACAACAGCAGGCTATCATCAAGGAACTGATGACCATCATGGCACAAGCCGACCAGAACTCCATCATGCTCTACTCGCAGCGCAACGGTTACATCTTCGACCTGACATACGCCTGCCACGAAGCTACTGAGCAGTTTGACAAGTTCAAGTCGAAGGCTGCACCATTCAGGGGACTTATCAACAAGAACAACATAGAGGTGGCGCGATTTGACTCGCTCATCAACTATCTGTACAACATGAACACGATGTTCATGAGCAAGGAAGCACAACTCAACCGCAACGTAGACCTTACCCTCGCAGTGAACATCCGCCGACAGTTAGTAGAGCGACAGCAACAGCTGCAGGACTATATAAGAGCCTACGACATAACCGAGAGAAAGCTGAAGTCGCTCAACGATTATGCCAACCAGCGATATGCCGAGATACAGAACAGCATCTTCAACAATGGTGGCGACAACTATCTCACTATCCTACGGCATGTAAGCAACCATTACAAGGAAGCCAAGACATCGGTGGCAGAGAAATACAGACCTGCTCCGGGCATGATGTCGCAATGGGACGTGAGAATCATCTTCATCCTCTTCAGTATCATCATTTTCTATGGCATTATCTCTATTGCCCTCAACCTCTTTACCATCCGCATCGTGGTGACACAATTGGTGAAACGAGGCCGTTTTGAGAGCATCAAGGACAACTTCATGGCCAAACGCCCCTGCATCATTATGGCGATGACGGTAGTGACCTTTGCCATCCTCTTGGGCATCATACGTGTTACAGCTCACCAGAACTTTGTCATCATGGCATGCGGACTGCTCGTAGAGTTTGCATGGCTCATAGGCGTGATTCTGATTTCACTCTTGCTCCGCGTAGGCAACGACCAGATAAAGAGCGCCTTCCGCATCTATTCTCCACTGATGCTGGTGGGCTTCCTCGTCATCACATTCCGTATCATCCTGATTCCCAACAGCCTGGTCAACTTCATCTTTCCCCCTATCCTGCTCGTCTGTTCGCTGTGGCAGGCAAACGTCATCAAGCGCCGCAGCAAGCTGGTGCCGAGAGAAGACAAGATGTATGCCTACATCTCACTCTGCGTCTTTGCCGCAAGTACCTTCTGTTCGTGGGTAGGCTTCACCCTGCTGTCGGTGCAGATCATCATCTGGTGGATGATGCAGCTCACCTGTATTCTGAGCATCACCTGTCTGAAAGACTGGATGGGAGTCTATGCTGAACGCAAGAACCTGAAGCAGAAGCCTATCACCGACAAATGGATTTTCCGGTTTATCAACAAGGTGCTGATTCCTGCCGGAGGCGTGTTGTCGTTTATCGTGGCCATCTATTGGGCTGCCGACGTATTCAACATGAGCGACACCACATGGATGATTTTCAACAAGGAATACATCAGAACCAGCAACTTCACGGCCTCGCTCTACAGCATCAGCCTTGTGGCTTGCCTGTTCTTCCTGTTCAACTATATCAACATCACCACCAACGACCTGATGCGCCATCACTTCGAGAAGCAAGACCCTGCTTCGGCAGCCAGTAAGATTGTGATGTTTAAGAACGTACTGCAGGTTATCATCTGGGGCATTTGGCTGATGATAGCCCTCAACGTCTTCCAGGTGGGCAAGTCTTGGCTCTTGGCTATCTTTGCCGGTTTGTCAACGGGTCTTGGTTTCGCCTCCAAGGATATTCTGGAAAACATCTATTATGGTGTCTCACTGATGATGGGACGTGTGAAGGTGGGCGACTATATCATCTGCGACGGAACGCGCGGACGAGTAAGCAGCATCAGTTATACATCGACCATGCTCGAAGCTACCGACGGTTCGGTGATAGCCTTCCAGAACGCACAGCTCTTCTCGAAGAACTACAAGAACATGACCCGCAACCATGGTTATGAGCTCGACATCTTAGAGGTTGGTGTGGCCTATGGCACTAATGTGAAGCATGTGAAGCAGATTCTCATCGATGCCTTGAACCAGCTCGACTGTATCTACCATGAGAAAGGCGTCAAGGTCGTGCTGAAAAGTTTCGACGACAGTTGCATCACACTCAAGATTCTGGTCTGGGTGAATGTACTCACACAGTATGTGGACGACGGCAAGATTATGGAATGCATCTACGATACACTCAACGAACACAACATCGAGATTCCATTCCCTCAGCGTGAGATAACTATCAAAACTGCATCAGCCGAAGAAACCAATGCTGCTGAATCGGCACTGAATGCGAAAGCATAAGCACTGAGCATTAAGCATTTCGCACTCAACATTGGGTATCGAGCATTGAGCATTTAACACTTAACATAAAAAAAACAACTATATGGCAACATTCATTGCAGGTCCTTGCGTCATCGAATCAATGGAACTGTTGGACACAGTAGCCCAGCAACTCGTACGCATCAACCAGAAATTAGGTACAGACATTATATTCAAGGCTTCATTCGACAAAGCCAACCGTACAAGCATCCGCTCCTTCCGTGGTCCTGGACTGGAGAAAGGACTGCAGATGCTTGCAGACATCAAGTCGAAATATGGTCTTCGCATTACGACCGATATTCACGAGAGCTATCAGGCAGAGGCGGCAGGACAGGTGTGCGACATTCTGCAAATACCAGCCTTCCTATGCCGACAGACCGACCTCTTGGTGGCTGCTGCCCATACAGGCAAGACGGTAAATATCAAGAAAGCACAGTTCCTCAGTGGCAGAGACATGAAATATCCTGTAGAGAAAGCCTTGGAGAGCGGTGCCAAGGAAGTATGGCTCACAGAGCGAGGCAACAGTTTCGGCTACAACAACCTGGTAGTTGACTTCCGCAACATTCCCGACATGAAAGAGATTGTGCCCACTGTCATCATGGACTGCACACACAGCGTACAGCGCCCCAGTGCAGGCGACGGAAAGACTGTAGGCGACCGCAAGTTCGTTCCCGCCATGGCTATGGCAGCCAAGGCTTTCGGAGCCACAGGCTATTTCTTCGAGGTTCATCCCGACCCTGACAACGGCAAAAGCGATGCTGCCAACATGTTGGAACTCGACAAACTTGAAGCATTAATCACAGACTTACTGGCTTAGCAGCTATATCTTTTCAGTTTAAGAATTATAAATCATGACAGAAAAAAACAACCATATAGAGGACAAAACAGTCCGTCACTATGGCGAAGAGGCTCTGCGCGAAGAGGCCGAAGCCATATTAGACCAAATAGCATTGCTGGACGACAACTTCGAGAAGGCTGTCGACCTGATGTACCACTGCGAGGGAAAAATCATCGTGACCGGTGTAGGAAAAAGCGGACACGTAGGAGCCAAAATCGCTGCCACACTGGCATCGACAGGAACTCCAGCCTTCTACATCAACCCACTCGACGTTTATCACGGCGACTTGGGTGTGATGACGGATAAGGACGTGGTTCTGGCGCTGAGCAACAGCGGACAGACCGACGAATTGCTGCGATTCATCCCCATGGTGCTCCACATGAACGTGCCTATCATCTCGATGACAGGCAATCCCCAATCGCTGTTGGCAAAATACTCCAACTACCACATCACGGTGAAGGTGAAAAAGGAAGCCTGCCCGCTCAACCTCGCTCCTACAAGCAGCACCACAGCCGCACTTGCCATGGGCGACGCCTTAGCCATTGCACTGATGCAGGTACGCCACTTCAAACCACGCGACTTCGCACAGTTCCATCCAGGTGGAGAGTTGGGCAAGCGTTTGCTTACCACTGCCGAGGACGTAATGAAGAAGGAAGACCTGCCTATCATTCCTAAGGAAATGCACCTGGGCGAGGCCATCATTCATGTGAGCAAGGGAAAATTAGGACTGGGCGTATCGGTAGACGAAGAAAACCGTGTCATCGGACTCATTACCGACGGCGACATACGTCGTGCCATGGAGAAATGGCAGGCAGAATTCTTCAACAAGACTGTGAGCGACATCATGACGACGTCTCCCAAACACGTGGCGCCAACCACCAAGATTACAGAGATACAGCACATCATGCACCAATACAAGGTACACACCGTATTGGTGATGGACGACGAGAAGCATCTCTTGGGCATCGTCGACCACTATGCCTGCATGGTGTAAAAAGAGAAGAAACAACATCAATATTTCAGAATGAGACTCAGATACCTATTATTAACGGCAAGCATCATGCTGTTCTCTTCGCTGTGCAGCGCACAAGACAGCCTACTGCTTGCTAACCATCACACGAAAGAGAGTAGCGACTCGTTCATTGTCAACCAGTTGAGAGAGAAAGGCATTCGATTCTCCCACAACAACTCCGTCACACTCCTGATGAACGGTCAGGAGAAGTTCGACGATCTGTTCCAGGCCATCCGCCAGGCAAAGAAAAGTGTACACTTAGAGTATTTCAACTTCCGCAACGACAGCATCGCCGGCTTGCTCTTCGACCTGCTTGCCGAGAAAGCGAAGCAAGGTGTCAAGATAAGAGCCCTCTATGATGGTTTCGGAAACTCATCCAACAACAAGCCGCTGCGCAAACGACACATCAAGGAGATTCGTGCCAACGGCATAGAGATTTATGAATACAAGCCAGTGAAGTTTCCCTGGGTTCATGCCATCTTCAACCGCGACCATCGCAAGATTGTTGTCATCGATGGACAGATAGCCTATACAGGAGGTATGAACGTGGCCGACTATTACATTAAAGGAACTGAGGTTGTGGGATCGTGGAACGACATGCACTGCCGCATCGACGGTGACGAGGTGAACACGCTGCAGGCCATCTTCCTGAAGATGTGGAACAAGGTGAGCGGACAGCACGTACATGGCGCAGAATACTTCCGCGCCAAGCGACAGGACTATTTAGTGGACGGTCTCAAGCCTGACACCACAGCCACGGCTTACCACAAGATGGTGGGCATCATCAACCGCGAGCCACACATTTCGAAGGACATCATACGTTACTTCTATGTCAACGCCATCAACGATGCGCAGGACAGCATCAAGCTCATCAGTCCCTATTTCACCCTGAGTCACAAACTGAAGAAGGCTCTCAAAAATGCCGCCAAGCGAGGCGTGAAAGTGGAAATCATGCTCTCTACCAAGAGCGACATTCCCCTGACACCCGACTGCGGATTCTACAATGCGCACAAGCTGATGAAAGCAGGATGCCACATTTGGATGTACACACCGGGATTCCATCACACCAAGATCATCATGGTGGACGGAAAGTTCTGCACGGTGGGAAGCGCCAACCTCAATGCACGAAGCCTGCGCTGGGACTATGAGGAGAATGCTGTCATCATTGACCCGCTGACCACTAAACAGCTCACCGACCTCTTCGACAAAGACAAGGCTGACAGTTTCCTGCTCACCGAGAAGAAGTGGCGCGAATGGCGAACTGGCTGGCAGAGATTCAGAGGATGGTTTGCCGCCAAGGTACTGACACCGTTCTTATAAACAAGAGATTTTAAGGAGTTAAGGAGTTAAGACATATGCTTTATGGCTAAAAAGCAGAAGGCTATAAAGCATTTGTTTTGAACATTGAACATTAAGCATTAACTTCCACAACATCTTCACAACTCCTCGAATAACTTTAGATAAAAACAAAAAATAGAAATCATGAACGAAGAAGCAATGAGAGCCCTGCATAAAGGCGACAGGATGCAAGGAAGGATGCCCGAAATGGCTATCATCGAGAGCAACACACTCGCCATGATGGGACTCAAGCAATTATTGGAAACCGTTATGCCGATGATGAATATTTGCACCTTCGGCAGCTTTGCTGAGTTTGAGTCCAACAATCCTGACCGCTTCATCCATTACTTTGTGTCCATGCACATCGTGCTGGCACACCGTAACTTCTTCGTACAGGGACAGCGGGCACACCACACCATCGTGCTCACGCCCAGCAACGACCCCAACTCACAGCTCAACGATTTCCATTGCCTTTGCGTGAGTGTGTCAGAAGAAACACTTGTAAAACATCTGCTTGCCCTTCAGAAGATAGGTCATCCTCATGGCGAGCACCTTCCAACCCTGCCCGCATCCAATAAGGAGAAAGTCCTCTCCGACCGCGAGACCGAGGTATTGGCACTCGTTGCACAAGGAAAAATAAACAAAGAAATAGCCGACACGCTGTGTATCGGCCTCTCTACCGTCATCACACACCGCAAGAACATTCAGGAGAAATTAGGACTGAAGTCAGTCTCCTCACTTACTATCTATGCGGTGATGCATGGCTATGTGGACATCAACAAGATATGATGCCTGCTTACAATTTTACACTCGAAATATCCACCAGATTGTTGACGATGGCATAGATGGTAAGTCCGGCAGGTGAATGAATCTGCAGCTTACGGGCTATGTTGCGACGATGAGTAATCACCGTGTTGATGGAAATAAACAGATGGTCGGCAATCTCCTTGTTGGTCATGCCCTGTACCAAAGCCACGATGACATCTTTCTCGCGGTCGCTCAACTGCTCATCGCTCTGTGGCGTCTGGTTGATCATATTGGATATTTTAACACTCACATCACTTTGTTTCAACTTTCGTTCCTCGTTGCGCACGGCAGGAATGAAGATTTCCTCCTCTACCTGTGAATGCTGGTTGAGCCATTCCTCATTATTATATATGTCGTAAAGCGTGGCACTGAGCTGATTGTTGTGCAATCCGTCAGAAGGCAGATACTTGATGATGATATTCTTCAGCTCCTTCAGTTTCACATCTATCTGCACGTGATGCTTAGAGAACGTCTCGATGTCGAAGTTGGCTGGTGCCGTGCCGTCGATAAGCGACTGCACGTAAGGAAAGACGGCTTTCTCCTCATACTTCATATGATTGGTGATGCTGTGCGCATACTCGTCATAGAGTTTGAGGATGAGTCGGGCCAGATTGTCGTTCTCATCAAGCGCCTCTACCAACTCTTTGCGTATGAAAGGGAGCTGAAAATCAATGTAGTAAGCATGCGAAGCCTTGAGATAATGCAGCAGTGTGGGCAACGACAGACGCGAGGCATTATCGTACTCCTTGTAGCCGTTGATGGTAAAGTTCACCACCGCCAAGAAGGTATAAGTATCTACAGCCTGCTCTTCGCAAACCTCTCTCACAGTCTTGTCGCCAAAGCCCAGATTGATACCAAAACTACCCAAGCTCTGAAGGATGTTGTAATTGTCGCGAATAATGCTGATCATCTTGTCATCAGCTTCATACATCTTTTGATTTTTCATCGTTGTTGTATACTTTTAAAGACCTAAATCATGCACGTTTTAAGAGCGGACATTCATCATGTTTTTGTTTCCGCTGCAAAATTACAAAAAACATCCGAAACTCGCAATACCTAAAAATGGGGATGCCGCAGTTTACCAACTTTTAAGTATTGCAAGATTTTTTAAAACGCCTTACCTTTGCACCCGAAATCGAGAAAGAGCGCAGTGATGATTGCCACTCCCGAGCGACAGAGCCGCGTAATTCCTTATCAAGTCTATTGGCTTTAAGGAGATACTAAGCCTCTTAAGTATCAAGACCGCAAACAGACATCTGCGCTCTTTTCTTTATTTTAGGATAATAAACAGATAACATTTCTAAACAAATAAAAATGAAAATTTTAAAAATTGGATTGATGTCCGCTGCGTTGGTTGCAGGGTTGGCAAGCGCCAACGCACAAGTAGTTGCAGCCGACAGTGTGATGCAACATGCCAACGGAAAGCGCCTCAGCATAGGCGGCTATGGCGAAGTGGCTTTCAGCCGTAACTTCTACAGCGACAGCGGCAACCGATACAGTTCTGCCTCGCTCCATAAGGACGACCCCAGCCATGGACGATTCGACATTCCTCATGCAGTCATCTATTTAGGCTACGACTTTGGCAAGGGCTGGACATTCGGCACTGAGATCGAGTTTGAGCACGGAGGCACAGGTTCTGCCATCGAATATGAGGCAGAGGAGGCTATCGAGTTTGAACAGGAACAGGAGAAAGGCGGTGAGGTAGAGTTGGAACAGTTCTGGATTCAGAAATCATTTGGCAAGTTCCTCAACATCCGTGCCGGACACATCGTAGTGCCTGTAGGCCTGACCAATGCTTATCACGAACCCCTCAACTTCTTCACCGTATACCGTCCTGAGGGCGAGAACACCATTCTGCCTTGCACTTGGCATCAGACGGGAGTTTCGGTGTGGGGACGTCATGGCGACTTCCGCTACGAAGCCCAGTTCCTTGCTGGACTTGATGCCTATCAGTTTAGTTCGCTCAACTGGATCAAGCCTGGCACCACGAAGCCTTTCGAGTTTGAAACAGCCAACAAATATGGCTTTTCTGCCCGTGTCGACAACTACACCATCCCTGGGCTGCGCATCGGTTTGAGTGGCTATTTCGGACAATCCATGCACAACAGTGTGCCCCACGATATGGAGAAAGGCAACAACAAGAAGCTGAAGGGCAACATCTTCCTCGGAGCACTCGACTTCACCTACAAGGCCCACAACTGGATGGCACGAGGCAATGTAGACTATGGCTACGTGAGCGATGCCGCTGCCATCAGCAAGCTGGTAAAGCCTGGCGTGCAGTATGTGAAGCCTTACGAGACCAACCAGGCTTTCGGAAGCCATGCCATCGCCACCATGTTTGAGGTGGGCTACGATGTATTCTCACAGATAGAGAAGTTGCGTGCCGATAACCAGAAACTGTATGTCTTCGGTCACTACGAGTATTACGACTCTTATCTCAACAACACCACCAAGCAGTACACCAAGCGACAGATCTTCGCCGGCGGTATCAACTACTACCCCATCAAGCAAATCTGCGTGAAAGCAGAGTACAACCTGCGCAAGTTCAGAAGCCAGTACAACGACGAGCCTGCCCTCAACATCGGCGTCGCCTACCAGGGTTTCTTCCTGTAATCGCAGAATGAGGATTTCGATCTAAAAAAACATACACAACTTTCGCAAATGGGGAAGTTAAAGAAGTTAGAGAAGTATACATTCATTAATAATAATAACATAAACAAATGAAAAAAATTCAGAAATTGGCCTTGTCATTCATGATGGGTGGCTTGGCACTCTGCTTTGCATCATGCGGCAGCGATGACGACACAACTTTCGATCTGCCTGACGTAGGTCAGGCTACAACAACCATCAACTCGTCTGATCTCGCGATGCAGAAAACCACCAAGGCTTACGTCGAGAATGTGGTTTACCCCACTTACCAGGCTTTAGCAAAGAACTCACGCGAACTTTACACCACCTGCACAACGCTCTACAAGGCAGCAGAGGCTGGCACCATGACACAGAGCCAGATTGACGCAGCCTGCGAGGCTTTCAAGAACGCACGCCGTGAGTGGGAGCGCAGCGAGGCATTCTTGTATGGTTCAGCTACCGACAACAATATCGACCCACACATCGACTCCTGGCCACTCGACCACAATCAGTTAGTTTCTGCTTTGACCAATGCCAGCCTCATTGAAGGCTTCAAGAGCGATACTCCAGAGAAGTTCGTTTCCGACAAGAACGAGCAGTTCCAGTCTGTATTGGGCTTCCATGGTATGGAGTTCGTCCTCTTCCGTGAGGGTCAGAACCGCACAGTTGATGCTTTCAAGGCCAATGAGACAGAAGAAGGCATGACCTCAGTAAAGGGCATCGACGAATTGGCATTCCTCGCTGCTGTGGCTGGCGATGTGAAGAACATGACAGCCATGCTGGAGTTCACATGGATGGGCGACGCTGCCAGCAACGACACCAAGCAGGTGCTCCAGGACAACAGCTACGTATTCTCAAGCATGCGCCATAATGGCTTCGTCGCATCCAAAGGCACCATGTGCTACGGTCAGTATCTGCTCACCCCTGCACAGACCACAGGCTATCAGTCTTGGCCAGGCACCATCAACCAGATCTTCGTAGGCGGTTGCTCCAACATCTGCAACGAGGTACAGGAGCAGAAACTCGGTCAGGCATGGCGTGTATGCAACAACCTGGGCGGAACAACCGAAGACGGTGAGGCTGAGTCAAAAGAATACATCGAGTCGCCATACAGCCATCGTTCTTTCGTAGACTACAAGGACAACCTCTACTCTATCAAGAACACACTCTATGGCACACGCGACGTCAACGCCACCTCTCCAGCAGCCAACTCTATCATGTCGCTTCTCTCAAGCCTCAACTATCCTGACTTGAGCAAACTGCAGAATGCACTGACCGCAGCCCTGAAGTCACTCGACGACGCAACAGCTGCACAGGGTTACTTTAAGGCAAATCCAGGTTCTGCAGCGGTAAAGAATGCCATCGACAAGATCAAGGATCTCGATGACGAGCTCAACAAAGCGGGTACTTGGATCAACCTCCAGAAAGCTCAGTAAAGTCATTAGGAAGTTAAGAAGATAAACGATAACAGATACGTAGCCTTGAGTCATTGTGCGCAAGGCTACGTTGTGCGCAAGATAAACTTTATCCAAAAAAGGAGCATTATGAAAAAGAAACATTATTTGGTATGGTCATTTGCTGCGGCATTGACCATGATGTTAATGAACAGCTGCTCCGATGAGAACAGCAACCCACAAAAGCCCGACAACCCAATGGAATCGGATGCCAACTATGTAGGCAAGGCACAGGATGGTTTTACCGCCGAGGAATGGTATCCTGGTGGCGAGCTGGGAACCACCGAGAATGTCAACTCCGGCTGCTATGAGGACGAAGCTCCTGCCGTCAACGAGCAGGGACTGCACGACAATTTCAAGACGGGCGAGATGTTCTTCGAGCGCCAGTACACCATCGACAATGGTGCCTTCAAGGGCGTAGGTCCTGCCTATCTGCGCAAGTCGTGCCTCGACTGCCACCCAAGCTACGGACACGGCATGCGACAGGACAGCTATGCCATCGCCTATGGCAACGGTAACGGCTACCTGATGGCCATCTACACACCCGACGCACCAGGAAGCAACGACGGAAACTATATCGGCGAGGTGACAGGTATGCCCCAGACAGGCGCTGTCGACCCCTTCAAGGCTCCTATCGAGGCCGACAAGATCAAGATTCAATGGGAGCACGTAAGCGCTATGGAGAGCGGACTGGCCATGAAGTTCCCTGCCGATGGCGAGACCTTCGACCTCATCTATCCTGAGGTGACCATTCCTTCAGAAGCCTTCCATACCAACCCTGTTCCATCCAACATCGCCGTGCGCTTAGAGTCTACCATCGGTGTGATTGGCACAGGTCTGCTTGACGCTATTCCACAGGAGGAAATCGAGAAGCAGTATGCCTCTGAGGCAGCTTACTTCAAGAGTGCCGGTATGGACATATCAGAGCATCTCAACCCTAAGTTCTGGGATGCTGCTGGCGAAAAGATGGCAGCCGGTGCCTACTACTCTACCTGGGGCACTGACGGCCAGTTTGCCGATGGCGGCGAAGGCAAAACGGGCGTATACAAGGCCATCAGGCGATTCACCTATGCCCTGACACGTGCCTCTCTGCAGGACGGTCCTGGCGCCAATGCCATCTGGAACATCACCAATGTGAGCCGTCCAGACCGCCCCAAGCTCTACTCTACAAAAGCATGGGCAAAGGCGATGTCGGAAGACCCAGAGGTGATTGCCAAAATCAAGGCAAACCCACAGTCACCCTATTATGCCGACGGTACTGATGCGGGCATCAAAGAGGCAGTCTACAACCTGCTGTTGCCTTCCACCAACCAGTTCGACAACCAATGGCACAAGTTCCAGCCCGAGATGACAGCCAACAACTTCTACGACTTCATGGTATGGCACAGAGGTCTGGCCATTCCGCGTGCACGCAACCTGAACGACAAGGACGTACAGCGCGGCAAGAAGCTCTTCATGGAGTGGGGCTGCGCCAGCTGCCACCGCCCATCATGGAAGACAGGCGATGACAACTACTGGACTCCTAACATGATAGCCGGCAAACCATTGCCACGCTATAAGAACCAGACCATCTATCCATACTCTGATATGCTGCAACACAAGTTGTACATGAAGAACGACATCCATGGTTCATGGTGCCGCACCACTCCTTTGTGGGGACGCGGACTGTCACGTATGTGTACCGGAGCTGAAGACCGTCTGCACGACTGCCGTGCTCGCAATGAAGTAGAGGCCATCATGTGGCACTGCTATAGCAAGAATAGTCACGCCTATCAGTCTGCCCTCAACTTCTACAAGGCATCGAAGACTGACCGTGATGCAGTGGTTAAGTTCCTGCAGTCTATCTAATATTCTGCAAGCTACATTTCATAAAACAATTTCTTGAAAAACTATTCCGCAAGAAATATATGAATCAACAAGATAAAGGACAAAGTGAATCGCAAAGATTCGCTCTGCCCCTTTATCATATTGAACAACCCTTCTAATAAGGATAAAAAATCAACAAATAAAAATAGAAACATTTATGAATCAATTTTTGAAGACAAGTGTGTTTTTGATGAGTTCCGCCTTACTATTAGGCTCATGCTCCGATGAGAACAGCAACCCACAAGAGCCCGACAACCCTATGGAGTCGGATGCCAACTATGTAGGCAAGGCACAGGATGGTTTTACCGCCGAGGAGTGGTATCCAGGTGGTAAACTGGGAACTACAGATAACGTATCCTCCAACTGTTATGAGGATGAAACCCCAGCAGTTACCGATCAAGGTTTTACAGCACGTTTCAACCAAGGCGATTTGATGGCAAGTACGCCATACACACTGAGCAATGACCCTTACAAAGGATGGGGGCCTTGCGCCTCTCGCCGTGCATGCGAGTACTGTCACGCAGGTGGTTATGCTCATGGTCACAGCCGCAGCGACTTCAAGCCAGTGATGGGCAATGGCTACATCGTATCTGTCTATTACCCAGACGCACCTGGCAGTAACAATGGTGAACCAATCGACCAGCTCACCACATTTACCATGACGATGGCAGAATCCCCATTCTTGCCACCATTGAATCCAGACAAGGTTACCATCACTTGGAAAGACGTAACCTCTATGCCAAGTGGACTTGCCATGAGATTCCCAGATGGAGAAACTTTCTCATTGCATTATCCAGAGGTATCCATTCCACAGGATGCCTTCAATGTAGATCCTCAACCTACCAATTATGCCGTTCGCCTCATCGCATCTTGCAACTTCCAAGGTTTGGGTTTGATCGATGCCCTCTCCAATGAGGACATTGAGGCTCAATACAAGGCTGAGAGTGAGCACGCAGAGTTGAACCCAGAGTTTTGGGACAACAATGCCAAGAAGTTGAAGGACAATGCCTATGCAGAGGATGCTTTTGGAAAGAAATTCGTGAAGCGTTTCAACTATGACCTCTTGGAGGGATGCCTCCAGAACGACGTAGCTCTTTGGGATGAGTTGAACATCTTACGCTCTGACATCAAGCATATTTGTTCTACACCTGCCTGGGCTAAAGCCATGTCAGAGAATAAAGACGTCATCGACAAGGTGATGGCTGAAGGTAAGAATCCTTCCTCACGCTTGCATCCATATTATTATGACGGTACAAGAGAAGGTATCAAGGAGGCATTGGCTTACTTGCTCTCACCAGATGACAACGTCAACCTCTACGACAACAAGTACTACAACTTCAAGCCTGAGATGACAGACGATCAATATCACTCTTTCATCGTTTGGCATAGAGGTATCGCCGTACCACGTGCTCGCAACTTGAACAATCCTAGTGTACAGCGTGGTAAGGAACTATTCATGAGCATGGGTTGCACCAATTGTCACAAGCAGTCTTGGACCACTGGTCCAGACAACTATGGTCGCTCAAAGATTATCGAAGGCAAGGACCTTCCACATTACCCTGGACAGAAGATTTATCCATATTCAGACTTTATCCAGCACAAGTTGGATATGATCAACGACATTCATGGTTCATGGTGCCGTACCACTCCACTTTGGGGACGCGGTCTCTCACAGATTAACAGTGGTGCCGAGGATCGCTTGCACGATGCTCGTGCTCGCAACGAGGTAGAGGCTATCATGTGGCATTGCTACAGCAAGAACAGCCAGGCATACAACACTGCAGTGAAATTCTACAACTTGCCTAAGGCAGACCGTGACGCCGTAGTGATGTTCTTGCGCTCCATCTAATATATGTAAGTTTATTGCTATATTAGATTGCAAAACATTATCAATAAAGAAGTTGCCAAGTTTCATCGTGGACTTGGCAGCTTTTTACATCATATCGTGTAAATACTTGTCTAAAAAGCATTATCTTCTCAAAAGGAAATCGTAATTTTGCAGCAGAAATACAAAAATCAACAAAATAGGAGGTATTATTATGGCAAGACCAATCAGAGAAACGCCGATACTATACGGCAAAGCGAAAATGAAATTAAAACGCATTAAAAACAATGAAGACATTAAGCCATTCGATTGCGGTGATGCCGACTAGAATGGCTTTCTTCCTATAACAAACATACGCGATTAATGTTTTTCGACATGAACGAATTGTATTAACAAAATGGTCAAAAAGATTATTTTCACCCTTTACATTCTTGTTCTCATTAGCATGGCTGTCGCCAGCATCGTGGAGAAGAGCCAGGGTACAGACTATGTCCATGCCCACTACTATGGCGCATGGTGGTTTATATTGATGTGGGCAGTAATGGCAGCCCTCGGTGTATTCTATATCATCAAGCGAAAGGTGAAGCGTGCCTCTACGCTTGCACTCCACCTCTCCTTTGTCATTATCCTCGCAGGCGCACTGCTCACGCATATCTCCGCCAAAAGAGGAATGATTCATCTACGTATTGGGCAACCGACCGATACCTATATGGCAGCTTCCGATTCGCAAGATGGCATGGGGATGCAAGAGGAGAAACTACCTTTCTCGCTCTGCCTGCAAAACTTCGAGACGAAGATGCACGATGGTACCCAAGCGGTCGCTGACTACTCTTCCAAGTTTACTGTGACCGACGGCAACGATAAGAGCGAAGGACAGGTGTCGATGAATAATATCTACTCTCATCGCTCCTACCGCTTCTACCAGTCTTCCTATGATGAGGACGGCAAGGGAAGCGTACTCGCCATCAACGCCGACCCATACGGCATCCCTGTCACCTATACAGGCTATGCCATCCTCTTCATCTCACTGATTTGGATGCTCATCGACCCTAAGGCAAGCTATCGCAAACTATTGGCAAGTCAGCTGCTGAAGAAGGGGGCTTTGATGATTGCCCTGCTCTTCGGAATGGGAGAAATGGGATTCAACCATACTTCCTACAACCAAATGATGGCAGCAGGTTGTGGTAGTTCTGCCATGGAAGAAATCTCAGAAGGCTCTACGCTGGAGAATCTACAAAGCGTAGTCTTGCCAAAGGCTACCGCAGAGAAGTTTGGCGAGTTGAATATCCTCTATAACGACCGCATCTGTCCTGTTCAAACCTACGCACTCGACTTCTGCAAGAAGATATATGGTGCTAAAAGCTACAAGGGACTGACAGCCGAACAAGTTTTGACCGGTTGGATATTCTACGGAGACGAATGGGCAAGCGAACCCTTCATCAAGGTGAAGAGTGGAGAGTTGAAGACAGCGATGAACTTGCCGGATTATTGCTCCATCAACCAGTTCTTCAACAAGGAGATGGGCGGTTACATCATCGGACAATATGTGCAGGAATATTACAATGGGGCACAAGACAAGTTCCATCAGCAAGCTGCCGACATCGATGGAAAGATACAACTCATAATGGACTTGCGCCGTGGCGTATCGCTCAAGGTATTGCCTTATACCTTCCCTAAGAATGTACGTGCCACCAAGGAGAATCCATTCATCAAGGCTGGTACCACCACTTGGTTCTCGCCTTCCGACCGATTACCTAAGGCAGTGGAACATCAGCATGCGCTCTATATCACCAATGTCTTCTCGTTGCTCTATGGTGACGTAAAGGCTGGAAACACGGAGCGAGTAAACATCTTCTTCGACAAGATGAAGAAATACCAAGAAGTGAGCGGTGGCAACTCCTTGCCTTCGAAGACCCAATATAAGGCAGAGCGCATCAACAATGCCTTTCCATTCGCTACCATCCTCTTCATGGTGAACCTGACGCTGGGCTTCATCGCCCTCTTCTATACCATCTATCGCATGACCAAGAAGCGAAGTTTCAAGGCTTTGGACATCGCCCTCCCTATCCTATTGGGCATCTCCTTCCTTGCCTTGACCTTTGGACTTGCGCTAAGATGGATCATCAGTGGCAACATACCTTTGTCGAATGGATATGAGAGCATGTTGAGCGTAGCTTGGCTTGTGATGCTGATTGCCCTTTTGATGCAGTTCAGAATCCGCATCGTGATGGTATTTGGATTCTTATTGTCAGGCTTCTTCTTGCTCGTAAGCCACATCAACCAGATGGACCCTGCCATAGGGCAGATGATGCCAGTATTGAATAGTCCGCTGCTCAGCATCCACGTAAGTATTATCATGATGAGCTATGCCTTGTTGTCACTCACTTTCATCTGTGGCATCATGGGTATCTGTATGCGCAGCCACGGCGAGGAACTGCAAGCATTGAGCCGTGTCTTCCTCTATCCAGCCTTGACCTGTATGGGGTTTGGTATCTTCATCGGCGCTATATGGGCTAATGTGAGCTGGGGCAACTATTGGAGCTGGGATTCCAAGGAAACCTGGGCGCTCATCACCTTCATGATTTACGCCGTAGTGGTTCACACACAGAGCCTGCCCCTGTTCCGCAAGCCCCTCGCCTACCACGTCTATATGGCCCTTGCCTTCCTGAGTATCGTCATGACATATTTCGGAGTAAACTACTTCCTCACAGGCATGCACTCGTATGCCTAAGAGGAAGTTTTTCACCATATTGCCACGTAATCGTATGCCCCCAAATGCGATAACAACTGCCTCTGAATAAGAAAATGTTCTTTATAGCTTACAAAATCTATGTTCTAAAGTTTAGAACTTATGTTCGATAGTTTAGAACTTGTATCCGAAAGTTTAGAACATAAGTTCGAAAGTTTAGAACATAGATTTATCAACAATTGAAAAACAAATTCATAACTGTAGATTTTCAAATAGGAAAGTTAGGGAAGTCGAGTGCATATCAAACAGAAAAAATGGGGTGAACGGTGAGTGAAGGGGTTTATGCTAAATCATTTTTTTACAAAACAATACGTTGATAACACTTCAACGTTTGCTAAAGTTGAATAATAGAGTAGATGTGGGGAGTTACCCCCAGCACCTCTCATTGCACCGTACGTACG
>CAVACC010000020.1:0-38711 GCA_963587495.1 Clostridia bacterium
AGCTGGTACGGTGAAGAACGTGGTGATGGAGGGCGTACAGATAACAAGCAATCAAATATATGGCGGCAGTATTGGCGGCGTGGCAGGATATAGCTGGGGCACCATTGAAAACTGCTCGGTGTCGGGCAGCGTCAGCGGCACGGTGTATGTCGGCGGTGTGGTGGGTGCTCAAATAGACGGTTCCATCACCGGATGCAGTTCCTCGGCCACAGTGAAGGGAACGGTCGATGTCGGCGGCGTGGCAGGTCAGACGAATGGGGGTGCCACCCTGACCGCTTGTTATGCCACGGGCAACGTGACCTTAGAAATAGACCCCAAAAAGAATATCGCTGGCGGCGGTCTGGTGGGAATGAACGCAGGAAGCAGCCTCCTTGCCTGCTATGCCACGGGCAACGTAACCAGTACGGGTAGTAGCACTGGCTATGTACATATCGGCGGTTTTTTGGGAAATAACTACACCACCGTGACCGCCTGCTATTGGAAGAACAATCATGAACAAGGTATCGGCTACAATAAGAAAAGCACCGAAGCCACGAAGGTGGACGGCACTGACGTTACCTGGCAGAAAGCCGTTGATGCCATGAACACCGCCTTGCAGAACTTAGGCTCAGAGTGGCGTTACGAACTTAAAGGAGCATTGCCTATCTTGAGGAAGCAGTAAGCCGTTGCGGGCGGAAATGTTCCGCCCGCAACGAACATTAACCGAAGTTTTACTCCTAAGCTGGGCAGGAGTATAAGGTGCTCAGTAACATATATTCACCCGCACTTCACGGGAAACGACAAGGGTCTATATGCCACGATGAGAGGTGGGCGTATAGACCCTTCATCGTGTCTTGATACCTGTTGGGTGGATGATATGGCAGTGTGGTGGTTTCGTGCCTCGGCAATGGAGCCTACTATTGCCCCGATGGTATCGCTGTCGCCACCATGAGAAATGGCAAGGCGAATGGCATCCTCGAAGGATGTGGATAGTGTGATGGCTTTAACTTCCCCCTAACTTCCCCATTTGCGAAACTTGAGTGTTTTACTCCATCACTTCCCAGAAACTCTTGGGGAGGCTGATGTTATTTATCTCCTTTGCCTCCTTGAACAGTGGGGCGATGTCCTCTGGGTCAAAGCCGGCAATGCCGCAACCGATGGGTGTTACCAGGAACTGCTTCTCGGGATGCTGGCGGGCAAAGGCGATGAAGTCGTCAACGTAGGGCTGAATGGTATGGGTGCCTCCCTGCATCGTAGGAATGGCGTAACTCTGACCTTGAAGTCCTACGCCTTGTCCCATGACGGCTCCAAAGTGCAGGCGGGCTACACGGGCAGCTCCTCCTCCGTGCATACCAGCCAGGTTGCTTCCAAAGACGAAGACTTCGTTTTCTTTTAGTGAATCTATCCACTGGGGTGTGATTCTTTCCTTCTTCATTTCTTCCATATTGTTGTTGTTTGATAAAGATATGAACTGTCCGTTTCTGTTTTCTGCAGCAGCTTCAGAACACATACTTTCAGAAAAACTTTGCCAACTGATGTCCTGCCATCACTGCGATGAGGCCAAGGAGGAGGCTGCCGAAGAGATAGAGCATCATGTAGAGATATTGCTCATCCTTCATCAGCGATGAACCTTCGTTCATGAAGGTGGAGAAGGTGGTGAAGCCACCGCAGAAGCCTGTGGTGAGCAGCAACTTGGTGGAGGGATTCATCCATCCGCCGCCATTCCACGAAATGCCGGAGAGAAATCCGATGATGAAGCAGCCCAACACGTTTACTGTCATGGTGCCGAAGGGGAAAGCTATGAGGCTGCACGACTGCACCATCTTGGAAATCCAATATCTCAGGCCGCCTCCAAAGAAGCTGCCTATGCTTACGATTAATACTTCTTTCATGTCTGTTTCTTGTCTTATATCTGTTTTCTTGCTTTGCCTCGGAAACTGTTTCGTGCCAGTGCCGACTCGCAGTCGCGGCAAAGACTTTCTGAGGCATAATGGTGCTTGAAACCTTCTATCATGGCCTGGGCTCTTGGCGAGGAGAGAATCTCCTCGAGCGACTGGTCGAAGAGGTTGCCCAGCACGACATCGCCGTTATGGTCGAGACAGCAGGGCACGAGGCTTCCGTCTGCCAGTACACCTATCTGTTTGATCAAGGCCTTGCAGAAAACCTCTCTTCCCTTGCCGTTACTCTTGTCTTCCTCGCTGTTGCCGGCTTCCTGTCCTTCTTCTTTGTTGTCGAAGTTGGGCCATTCGAACTTTCTGTCAAACTCCAAGTAGAGATTGTCGCTGAGGCGGAATCCGTCGGGGCGCTCTTTCCAGGGCTTGGGCACATGTTTTTCGATGAGGCTCATCACCTCCTCGTTCTCTTGGTCCATGCCTCCCTGGTTCCATAGGCGCAACACCATACAGGTGCCTTTGGCTGCAGCCTGAGTGGAGAAATTCATCACCTCGTCCATATAGTCGGACAGCCTGCCGCGTGCATTGCTCTCATGCGAGTGAACAGAGAGCTGAATCTTATGGGGCAGCGTGTCTAAAAGATTCATTGCCCGATGCAGGAGGGTGCCGTTGGAGGTAAGCACGGTCTTGAATCCACGCTCTCTTGCCATGGTGATGAATTGTGGCAGGAGCGGGTGGAGCAGGGGCTCTCCCATGAGATGGAAGTAGAGGAAACAAGCCTTGTCTTTCAACTTGCTGGTGAGCAAGTCGAATTCCTGTGCCGTGAGTTGTCGCTTCTCCCTGTTGTGCTTGGGACAGAAGTGGCAGCTCAGATTGCACGTGTTGGTTATTTCTATATAACAGCGGTCTATCATACTTCTGTGGTCTGTCTTGATTTTCTTTGTCGTCACTCATGAAGTGTGGTGCAAAAGTAACAAAAAATAGTCATTCGTGGGCATTTTGTCTCTTCAAAAAGAAAAAAAGTGTTATTTTAGCGACAAACTTTCTGTTTCTCTTCCCATGCCAGTATCAGGGCTACAACACCCGAATAGCTTTTTCTGCCTTCCGAGACGTTGTTGCCCTTGAGGTAAAGGTCGAAGATGAAGTCTTGTGCGGCATCAAGCACCTTGCTTCGCTTGCTGAGCCAGTAGTGGCGGTCGTTCTTTGCCAGACGGATGATCTCGGGACGGATGTGGCTCAGGAATTTCTCTCCCTCCTTTTCGCCTAAGATATCGAAGACATTGTGGAGCACATGGAAGAAGATGTGGTAATATCCGCTGAACTTCACAGCCTTGTCTGTTGACGAAGTGCAGGTCAAGTAGCTGTAGAAGTTGGCTTCACCCTCATTGGCTATTCCTAAGAAATGAGCATATTCGTGTGCATAGATGGCAGGATAGTCGTGAGGGCGAATGTCGCCATTCAGCGTAAACTCGCAGAAGAAAGGAGCCATGCTGCCTGTGACGCCCGCCATCGAACTGAGGGGAGTGAACACCATGGTCTTGACATGGGGATGAGGGTTGAAGGAAGGGTTGATGCCTTCCTTGTGTCCTATTTCGCTGTATCCTTTCAGAACTGCATCCCGCACCCGATTCTTCAATCCGTCATCCACAAAACCATTGAATTGACTTTCCCTTTGGCCGTCGAACGCTGTTTCTTCACTCTCCACTCTTCGTTCTTCACTCAATAAGTTGAGGCTGTCGGCATAGCGATAGGCAAACTCTCTGAATACTTTCTCGCTCACTTTGGCCGGCATCATGCCTGTGCGCTGATAGATGTTGGGCTGCGAGTAGTTGAGTCCCCAGGCGATGTAGAACCATACGTAGATCCCCAGCAGATATTCTGCCACTCTTCCCCACACCTTCTTCGTCTTGGGATAACAGTTCTCCTTAGGCGCCAGGAAGACGAAACGGCGGGCAAGTCGTTTGCGAAGGACAATCTCGTAGAGAGGATAAAGAATGACCCATGCGATGCTGAGGGCGATGAAGATGTCGCCTATGGCAAATGGGAAGATGCCCGAAAAGGAAGAGAGTATTCTCCCGATGGTGCTGTATATATATAAGGTGTAAATGTAGCCTAAGTATGGGCTCCACTTAAAGGCGAGGACGAGGATGAGCAACGACAAGAGCAACCAGTGTCGCCATTTTAGTCGGTTGAGTCGGGTGAAAGTATTTGATAGTTTCATGCTGTGGCTTTATAAAGAGAATGTTCATACATTTTACAATGCTGCAAAAATACACAACTTTTCTGAATTATTGACAAGGTGACCCTGTTTTTTTTCTATCTTTGCAATCACAAAGCAGATTATTAACTTTAACATATAGGAGGGTGGATCATGAAAAAGTCATTAGAAGCATTCGAGGCAAAGAACCTGGAGTATGAGAACATCTACAACGAAGAAGATGATCGTAGAGAATATAATTCTATTTGGTACAACTAAGTGGCGCTGAATATTTTTCCATCGTCACGGAATATATTGGTTGTAGGAAAAGTTGACTTGGTTTTAAGTATGAGAGGGTGTGTCGTAAGTAAATGACACACCCTCTTTTGCTTCGGTGTTTTTTAATTTCATGCCCACTAAAGCATTTGTCTTAACTCCTTAATTTCCCTATTTCTCAAAGTGCTGATAGTCCTTGCTGTGCTTCCAGTCGCCTCCCCATCTGAATCCCTTTTCCTTGAAGAGTCGGTAGCACAAGTCGCCTTTCCTGATCATGTAGGCATGGTTCTTGCTTCGGTTGAGATAAGGACGGGCTGTGGCAGGTTCTATCACTTCCTTGCCGTTTCTCAGTCGTTTGTGGTAGGGGTTGTAGAGGGTGTTGATGTCTACGGCAAGTCCTCTGCCATGTTTCGATACGGTGCGTGTGTGCGAGATGAATCTGAAGTTGAAGCACGAGGAGTTGTTGGCTCTCATGGCCCGTTCGTCGTCTGCGTTCCAATAGTCGATGAGCCGCATCCGCTCAATCGGATATTTTGCCCGGTAGAGCTTGTGCAGGATGTCGAGCACATCGTCGGCTATGGCTTTGTTGACCACCATTTCTCCCACGATGCTCCTGCCTTCCTTGTCGGTGTGCAGACATCTCAGATAGCGCAACTCGCTTCTTGGCACAGTACAATTCTTCTTGTATGTTTTTCCCTTCATCATACTGAAGATGTTATCGGGGATGGGCACGACATAAAAGAAATGGTTCTCGCCCTTTTTGCGGATGCTTTGCTCTGTGACAGTCTCGCCTGGGTTTTGTGCTTTCAAGGGCATACAGAACAGCGAAGAGAGCATGATGCACAGAAGGAGGAGTGTCTTATAGATGCTGCGGAGGTATTTTTGTATAGTCTTCATTTTTGGTTGGAAGTTTTTCTTATGAGTTGCTTCTGTTTATAATAGATAGATATTTTGGTACAAAAATAATCAAAAAAGTTAGGCCCTACAAATAATTATCAAAAAAGCTGCCACCCTGTGTTGCAAAAATGCCATGATAACAGGAATAACGCAGTTCTTCAAAGAAGAAATAATACGTGTTACGGAAAAATAGTAAACGATAATTTGTTTTGTATTATCTTTTTGTTTAACTTTGCAGAAGCAAATGCAAATCGAATGCAGAATATCAAGCTTGCTTGAATATTATGCTGAGATGCAGCTTTGCAAACCAAGAAAATCGGTGTGTGAGCCTTCTGTTGCGATAATTTATTCTTATCGGCAACAAAAGGAGGACTAATAGCTAAAGATGATATATAATGCAGACAGAAAAAGAAGAGTCGTATCAGGCGATATTTAGAAAATATTATCCCCGTATGTACTATTATGCCAAGCGTATAGTGGGGGAGGACGCTGCAGATGATGTGGTTCAGGAAGGATTTCTTGAACTATGGAATCGCATGGATGCATTGGATACAGAAGGTCCGCAGATAGAGTCTTATCTCTACAAGACCGTTTATTCGAGAGCATTGAATTATCTGAAGCGTTACAAAAAGATCAACACTGCGGCTTTAGAAGACATCAACGAGATGCGTATGTCGTACTATCTCTCCTCGATGGGTGATGGCGAGCGCGACATGGAAATTGCAGAACTGAATAGGAAAATTAATCAAGCCATCAGTGAACTGCCGGACAAGTGCAGGGAGATTTTCGTCTTGAGTTATCTCAAAGACATGAAGAACAGCGAAATTGCCCTCATGATGAACGTTTCTGTTCGTACGGTGGAAGCCCATATTTACAAGGCACTGAAGACACTTCGTTCCCGTTTGGGGACATTATTTCTATTTCTCTTGTATTTTTTTGAAAACTGACTAAGTGTTTTCTCAACAATAATTGTTATGGTGTTTATAGGATCATAATTGGTATTTATAGAACCATCCATTTTAAAAGAAAAAGATTATGCAAGATATAAATAGGATAAACGAAGAGTTGAAGGCCAAATTCCTGGCAGGCGAGTGTACCGAGGAGGAACTCCTGCTGATAAGAGATTGGCTCAAAGACTTTCCTGAAGAACAACAGGAACTTTTCAAAACGGAAAAGATGAGTGATGAGCTCAAGGCGCAGTTTATGCCCAAGTCACAGATACGAATGGCAGAGGAAAGACTGCAGGCTCGCATCAGAAAGCAGGAGGCAGAACGGGAGGAAGAACAGCAAACTGAGCATCATGCCCGTGTGGTGAGTATGTGGCGTCGTGCAGCAGCTGTCGCTGTGGTATGTGTGCTGGGCGGACTGGCTTGGTTCTATTTGCAGCACAACTCATTGCGCAATATGCAGATGCAAGTTGTCATGACCGGAGCCGATAACGACACTACATTGCTGTTGCCGGACGGAACAAAGGTTTGGCTCAACAAGCAGTCTGCCATCAAATACCCTAAAGAGTTTGATGCAGAGGACAGAGTTGTGGAAATCGAAGGTGAAGGCTATTTTGAGGTAACCAAGAATCCTCATCAGCCATTTATCGTAGAGAGCGATGTGATGAGTGTCAAGGTGCTGGGGACGGTGTTCAACTTTCATGTAGACAAGGAACAGCAGAGAGCGTCGGTAAGTCTTCTTGAAGGAAAGGTGAGAGTGGCTGGCAACAACGATGAGGGAACCATTGTATTGAAGCCGGGACAGAAGGCTTGCGTTGATGCCCGGCTGGGCAGCATGACGGTTTCGGAGACTGATGTCTATCAGGAAGCCATGTGGCACGAGCATAAGACTGCATTCAGTAATGCCAACGTAAACTCCATCGCCAAGTTGTTGGAGAATATATATAAGGTACAGGTAGTAGTCGATCCTGCTATCGACCAGAACAACACTTATTCGGGAGTCATCAAGGAGAAAGAAACTATCGACTCTGTGCTCGACCTGTTGCAGAATACACTGCCTATTCATTACAAGGTGAAAGGAAATAAGGTTTATCTCATCAAGTAGGTTACACCTTATTATATATATAGCATGTGTGGAAGCTTCCACGCCCAACGAAAGTTGATTCAGAAAAAACACTTATTCAAAAAAAACATTTTTTGAGTAAGTGTTTTTTCGTTTTTCGGTGTTCTATATACGAAATTAATAACAACAATATAGGTAGTTAACAACCTAAAGACTAAAAACAAAGATTATGACACATTGGTATCATTCACAAAAGACAAAAACCGCAGCCGTTGCCTTTGCGCTGATGTTGCTTGCTGGTTCTTGGACAGCCGCCAAGGCTCAGATTACACTGAATGTTCCTCAGACTACATTGGGAACAGTCATCAAGAAGATTCAAAAGCAGTCAAAGTACCAGTTCACGTACGATGACAACCTGGCAAAGATGCAGGTAAATGCAGTCCATGTGACGAATGGTAAGGTGGAAGATGTATTGAACAAGCTTCTGCACAACAAGAATGTAACTTATGTTATCAAAGATGGCATCATCTATCTGAAGAAGAAGGAAACGCCAGCCGCTCCTAAAAACACTCAGCAGCCTCGCCAGAAGCGTGCATACAAAGGTACACTCCTCGATGAAAACAAGGAACCTCTCATCGGTGCTGCTATTTTGGTAAAAGGCACCAATCAGCGTGCTGTTACCGATATGGATGGTAACTTCACCATCGAGACCGACGAGCCTTCTCCTGTTTTGCAGTTCACCTACTTAGGTTACAAGACCATGGATATGGTGGCAAAGGAAGGTCACAACGTAAATGCCCAGATGCTTCCCGACTCACATTCGCTGAACGAGGTGGTTGTTACAGCTCTCGGTATCAAGCGCGAGAAGAAAATGTTGGGTTACTCTGTTCAGGATGTCAAGTCGGATGCGCTCAATACCACAGGCGATCCTTCTGTTACAGGAGCCTTGGATGGTAAGGTGGCTGGTTTGCAGATGAATACTTCCAGCACAGGTTTGGGAGGTTCTACCAAGATCACCATCCGTGGTAACTCTTCGCTTACCGACAACAACCAGCCTCTCTGGGTAGTAGACGGAGTGCCTTTTACCGATAATCAGAGTTCTGATGCCTCTGCCTATGGAGGCTACGACCGCGGCGGAACATCTCTCGACCTCAACCCTGAGGACATCGAGTCTATCTCAGTTCTTAAAGGTGCCAATGCTGCAGCCCTCTATGGTTCTCGTGCCGGTAATGGTGTAATCTATGTCACTACCAAGAAAGGCAGTCATAAGCAGGGATTTGGTGTGACTTACAATGCCAATTTCACTTGGAGCAAAGTAGCCGAGACGATTCCTATGCAGAAGCAGTATGGTCAGGGCTCGCGAGGAGCTGTCGTTTATAAAGTAGACGAGGATGGCAACAAGACCTTGTCGAGCGAGTTGGCTTTCGGTGCGCCTCTTGATGGAAGAATGGAGCCTTCTTTCTTGGGCGAGGACATCGCTTACAGATATTATGGTGATAAGCTGAAAGATTATTTCAACACAGGTTTCTCGCAGTTCCACACCGTAGCCCTCGGCAATTCAAGTGAGAAGGGACACTTCCGCCTCTCTTTGGGTTACAACGACAACAAAGGTCTTTTCAAGGACGAGACTCTCGACAAGTTGATTGTCGACCTCAATGCAGGCAGAACCATCAACAAGTATCTCTCTACCGACAGCAAGATTTCCCTTTCTCGCATGAAGGCCGAGAACCGTCCTATGACAGGTTTGAACGGTGAGGTGGCTCAGTTGCTTTTGATTCCAGGCAACGTTCGTCTCCAGGATCTTCAGACCTATACCACCGACGACCAATTGCACCGCAACTGGTTTGGTCCTGATATGCAGTATGCCAATCCATACTATGTACGTCATCGTTTCCAGAACAGCGATGAGCGTTGGCGTGCCTTCGGCTACTATGGTGCCAATGTCAACGTTACCGATTGGTTGAAGTTTAATGCCAAGTATGCTTTCGACTATTATCGCACACGCATCCAGGCCACCGATTTGAGCTTGGGTAACTCTGCTGTCAGCACACCTGGTAAACACTGGAGTGAGATTGTTACCGATGATAATATGAGTCGTTCGGAGGAAAACAACTTCGAGCACAATATCTCTTTCCTCTTCTTGGGTGACAACCAGATTACCAAGGACCTGCGATTGGGTTACAACCTCGGTGCCAATATCATGTACCAGAAGTATGAGGTGCTGAGCGCTGCTACCAAGAATATGCTGGAGAAGGACAACTGGATTTTCAATACGGGTTATCAGTTGACCAGTGCTGGTGAAAATGGATACGAGCGTTCTATGTACTCTGTATTCGGTTCTCTGCAGTTGGCTTTCCGCGAGTATCTTTCTTTAGACCTTACAGCTCGTAACGACTGGTCGTCTACATTGCCAAAGGACAACCGCTCGTTCTTCTATCCAAGTGCCAGCTTGAGCTACATCTTCAGCGACTTCATGCGCTCTATCGAGCATCCACTGCCAGCATGGGTGACTTTTGCCAAGACCCGTCTGTCTTTCGCACAGGTAGGTAAGGATCCAAGTCCATACAATCTGTATAACACACGTCGCTTTACTTACGAGAATGGCATCCGTGTGCCTGTTTCTCAGACCGTAAAGATGAACAGCAACCTGAAGCCAGAGATCAAGTCTTCGTTCGAGTGGGGTCTTGAGATGAAGTTCCTTGAGAACCGTCTGGGTTTTGACTTCACCTATTATTATACTAAGACCAAGAATCAGGCCATGCTCGTTGATGCTTCTGCGCCTTGGACACAGCAGTGGGTCAATGCTGGTAAGATTACCAACAAGGGTGTCGAGTTGATGCTTTATGGTACACCAGTGAAGACCAAGGATTTCACCTTCGACCTGACGATGAACTTCTCAAAGAACATTTCTCGTGTAGATGAGTTGGCTAATGGTGTAGACCATATTTACTTCAATGGCGATGGCAATATGCCAGTCAAGGTAGGTGCACGAGCAGGAGGCAAGTTGGGCGATATCTATGCCAACAACCTCATCAAGCGCGATGCCAACGGTCAGATGATCATCGGTGAGGACGGTCTTCCTATGCCTGTTACCAGTGCCGATGCAGGTGGTAACCTGGAGCAGTATATCCTCGATCATCCTATCGGCAACATCGAGCCAAAGCTCTTGATGTCTATCACTCCAAGTCTGAACTATAAGGGCATTAGCTTGACTGCCATGTTTGATATGCGATTTGGTGGCGATGTAGTCAGTGTGTCAGAAGGTATGGCTACAGCAGTAGGTACTTCTGAGCGTTCTGCTTATCGTGGTGAGTACAAAGAACTCAATGGCGTGAGCGATTACTACATGGTAGTACCTGGTGTGACAGCCGATGGACAGCCTAACACCAAGGAGGTTAGTGCACAGTCTTACTACTCTAACATCGGTTTGTATAAGTCACAGAAGGGTTATGCAGAGATGTTCATCCACAGCGCATCCTACATCAAGTTGAAGGAACTCGCCTTGGGTTACAGCTTGCCAAAGAGCTGGTTGAGAAAGACCCCTCTCACCAACGTGAAGTTGTCATTTGTGGCTCGCAACTTGTGCTTCTTGCTCAAGCATACACCAGGCAACCCTGACGGAGGTTACGATACCTCTATGTTCTCTCAGGCCCTCGACTTCGCAGCCGTGCCTTATACTCGTACATTTGGCTTCTCGGTCAATGTAGCTTTCTAAATTCTATTACACTTACATCAAACAGATTGACACAATGAAAAAGACAATAATATTCAAGGCTGTGTTTATGTCAATGGCATTGGCAAGTTTGGCTTCTTGCTACGACATGGACGATATGAGCAAGAATCCATACGAATTGCCTGACAACACCACTGGCGGCGGTGAAGAGCAGCCTGGCGAAAAGGACAATACCAAGTATGCCGACATCAACATCGACTATAAGGTGAGTAAGGCGGATTCCTTGGCACTGAAGAGTGAGTTGAGCTCAGCCAACACTATTTTCCGCAACTTCCTTTATGAGGGATTTTTCAACGACTATCAGACCACTACCAACCTGAGTCATGACATCTATGCGGGCTTCGTTGCCAACAACCAGCCCAAGCATGCTGGCGCATCTCCTGACTATTCTTATAAAGATGGATGGAGCGGTGCGCGCTGGAGACATTTCTATACCGACCGTAGCAGTGAGTATCGTACTTTGTTGCGTGCCTACAAGTTCAACGAAAACACCAAGAAGTACAAGAACTTGTTCTACGCCACACGTATCTACTATGCTTTCTTGGCACTCGCCAATACCGACACTTATGGCGATATGCCTTTCAAGGAGTATGTGCAGGCCAAGATTCCTGAGACCAACAATGTGTCTTACAACACCCAGGCTGAGGTTTACGATGCCATGTTCCGTATGTTGGAGCAGGCTGTAGACAGCATCAAGCCAACGGATGCAACTCAGATTGGTTATACCACAGACGATATTTGCTATCATGGCGACTGGGACAAGTGGCTTCGATTTGCCAATACCCTGCGCCTTCGCATGGCTTTGCGTATCTCCAATGTAGACCCTGCCCGTGCAAAGCAGGAGGCGGAAAATGCTCTTAACAACAAGTATGGACTGATGCAGAGCAACGACGACAATATGCAGATTGTTCCTAAGTATGCTCCTGTAAGTCAAGGTGGTACCGATGACGGTGGTAACGAGCATCCACTGGTGATGTGTAGTGTTTGCTACAATGGTGAGAGTGTGATGTCTAAAGACTTGGAGAACTTCTATCGCAACGCCAGTGAAGGTGGTGCTGAATATAAGATCAAGACAGGCCGTAATAGCTATACCACCAAGAAGATAGACCCTCGTTGCTTGGTAAGCTGGTATCGTGGCAAGATGACTGCGAGTACTTTAGAGGCAGGTGAAGATAGCCAGAGAGAAGACTTCGTTGGTTGTGAGCGTGGTGCTCAGGCTCCTGTCATCGACATGGGAACCTTGAACTATTCTCTCACCCGTACTGCACCAAAGAGCATGGGCAAGATGTTGGATCCTAACTATTTCTTCAGCCGTGAGCGTGCTTATCTCCTCTTGGGTTATGCTGAGTCTGAATTCCTGAAGGCTGAGGCTGCCTTGCGTGGCTGGGCTGGTATGGAGCTTACAGGTACTGCCGAGGAATATTACAAGTCTGGTATCAAGGCTTCTATGGAATACTATGGTATTGCCAACGACAAGGCACAGGCTTATATCGATGGCGAGAAGGCCCTTACGGATAATGTCTTCGCGAGTGGCGACAAGGAGAAGCAGCTCGAGGCTATCATCACTCAGAAGTGGATGGCTATCTTCCCTAATGGTAATGAGGGATGGGCAGAGTTCCGACGTACCGACTATCCTGCTTTGGCCAATCAGCTGACCAACAACAGTGGTGGTGACGTACCTATGGGTAAGAATATCAAGCGTATTCTCTATCCTAACAGCGAGAATAATAACCTCTACTTCACCTCTCATCCTGAGCTTCAGCAGGTCAACACTCAAGGAACCCGACTCTGGTGGGATGTTGCTGATACCAATGATGACAGCGGAAACCGTCTCCAGCCCAACAATTTTAGATAATAACTAATCTTGTTATCTATGAGAAGAAAATCATTTGTGTTTATATTCGCATTGTTCACCTTGATGGCGCAAGCTGTCAAGGTGAATGTACAGAATGCGGTGGACTTCGTGTTGCCCCTGATGGGTTCCGATTCCGACCACGGGCTTTCTACAGGCAATACTTATCCAGCCATTGCCATGCCTTGGGGCATGAACTTCTGGGTTCCACAGACAGGAAAGATGGGTGACGGATGGCAGTATACTTATTCTGCAAGAAAGATAAGAGGATTGAAGCAGACTCATCAGCCCAGTCCCTGGATTAACGACTATGGTCAGTTCTCCTTGATGCCTACAGTAGGCAAGCCGGTTTTCGATGAGGAACAGCGAGCCAGTTGGTTCTCTCACAAGGCAGAGAAGGCGACACCTTATTATTATAGTGTCTATCTCGCCGATTATGATGTGACGGCAGAACTCTGTCCTACCGAGCGTGCCGCCCTGATGGCTTTCACCTTCCCAAAGACAGATAGTGCTCATGTCGTTATTGATGCTTTCGACAAGGGCAGTTATATCAAGGTATTTCCTGCCGAGCGAAAGGTCATAGGCTATTCTACCCGAAACAGTGGAGGAGTGCCCGATAATTTCCGAAATTACTTTGTGATAGAGTTCGACCACGACTTTGATGCCGTGCTTAGTGTGAAGAATGGCGAATACAAGGACGGCTACGAACAGGAAGGCAACCACGTGGGAGCCATCATCACGTTTAAGATTCAGCAAAGAGGCGAAAAGGTGCAGGCTCGTGTGGCTTCTTCTTTCATCAGTGAGGAGCAGGCATGGCAAAATCTCAAGGAGCTGGGGGCTGCCGATATGGAGCAACTCAAGCAGCAGGCACGTAATCGCTGGAACGAGGTGTTGGGCAAGATAGAAGTAGAGGATGAGGATATCGACCATCTTCGCACTTTCTATAGTTGTCTTTATCGCTCGGTTCTCTTCCCACGTGCTTTCTATGAGAAGAATGTAGCAGGCGAGACAGTACATTACAGTCCTTACAACGGAAAGGTGGAGAAGGGCTACATGTTTACCGATACAGGCTTCTGGGACACCTTCCGCTGCCTCTTCCCATTACTCAACCTCATGTATCCTTCTGTCAACGAGAAGATACAGGATGGTTTGGCTAATACTTACAAGGAGAGTGGCTTCTTGCCAGAGTGGGCAAGTCCTGGCCATCGTGGTTGTATGGTGGGCAACAACTCTGCCTCTGTAGTGGCAGATGCTTATCTCTCTGGTTTGCGTGGCTATGATGCCGAGACTCTTTGGCAGGCTGTGGTGCATGGCGCCAATGCTGTTCATCCAGAAGTCAACTCTACTGGTCGACTTGGTTATGAGTATTACAACAAGTTGGGCTATGTGCCTTATGATGTAAAGATCAACGAGAGTGTGGCTCGCACCTTGGAGTATGCCTATAATGACTGGTGTATCTATCAGTTTGGTAAAGCGTTGGGTAAGTCGGCGAGAGAATTGAAGCCATTTGCCAAGCGGGCCATGAACTACGAGAAAGTATTCGACAAGGAGTGTGGTCTGATGCGTGGTAGATTGCAGAACGGGAAGTTCCAGTCACCTTTCAATCCTCTGAAGTGGGGTGATGCCTTCACCGAGGGCAATGCATGGCATTACACCTGGTCGGTATTCCATGACCCTAAGGGCTTGATGCGCCTCATGGGAGGAAAGGAGCATTTCAACCAGATGCTCGACTCCGTATTCCAGCTCCCTCCAGTCTTCGACGACAGCTATTATGGCTTCACCATTCATGAAATCAGAGAGATGCAGGTCATGAACATGGGTAACTATGCACATGGCAACCAGCCCATCCAGCATGCCATCTATCTCTATGGTTACAGTGGTCAGCCCTGGAAGAGTCAGTACTGGGTGCGCCAGGTGATGGATCGTCTCTATACACCTACTCCCGATGGCTATTGTGGTGATGAGGACAACGGACAGACCTCTGCCTGGTATGTCTTCTCTGCCATGGGCTTCTATCCTGTTTGCCCAGGTACAGGACAATACGTCTTGGGCACTCCTTATTTCCATAAGATGAAACTACATCTGGAGAATGGCAAGCAGATTAACATCCTCGCCGATGGTAACGGATGCTATATCGACGAGATGCAGCTCAATGGTCAGTTGTACGAACGCAACTACCTTGACATGAATGCACTGAAGCAGGGTGCTAACATCTCCTTCCGCCTATCTGAAAAGCCTAATATGCTGCGCGGTACGATGGAGGCTGATGCACCTTATTCTTTCTCTAACTTCTCTAAGTAGTTTTTCAATAAAACATTTCTTATATTCTGAAAATGAGAAAAAGTTTATTTCCTATATTAGTATTGTTGGCTTGTGTGATGGTTGGAGGCCATCCACAAGCCGCTTTTGGTCAGACAGCTGACAACCTCACCCAGTTTGTAAATCCACGTATTGGTACAGGCGGTCATGGACACGTCTTCTTGGGTGCCAATGTGCCTTTCGGCTATGTGCAGTTGGGACCTACAGAGCATACGCGCGGTTGGGACTGGTGCTCGGGCTATCATGAGTCCGACTCGGTGTTGATAGGCTTCGGACATCAGCACCTCAGTGGTACGGGTATTGGCGAGTTGGGCGATGTAGCCTTCCTGCCTGTTACCGATGCCAAGCAGAAAGAGGTGGTGTTTCATCATGCCAACGAGAATGTGCGTCCTGGCTATTATGCCGTGAAGCTACAGCAGCCCAATGTGTGGGTGGAGCTTACAGCCACCAAGCGTGCAGGATTCCATCGTTACACCTTTGGAGCCGATGTAAGGAAAGCTCAGTTGGTGCTCGACCTTTTCCAGGGGATAGGCTGGGACAAACCTACCGATTATGCCTTGGACGAGGTGAAGACCACGAGTGTTGCTGGTCATCGCTTCTCTACAGGATGGGCAAAAGACCAGAAGAACTTCTTTGTAGCAGAGTTCTCGCAGCCTGTTGCCATCGAGCCTTTAGACAGCGGCAGATGGTTGGTTCGGGTTGCAGATGCAGCTCAGCCCCTCCTTATCAAGGTAGGACTCTCGGCAGTAAGTATTGCCAATGCCAAAGAGAATCTGAAGGCAGAGATTCCTACCTGGAACTTCCAGCAGGTAGTGGCGCAGGCTGATGAGGCATGGAATGAGGCTTTGGCAAAGGTAAGGGTAGAGACTACCGATTCTACCGTTCGCCGCATCTTCTATACAGCGATGTTCCATTCCATGATGGCTCCTTCTGTCTTCTCAGATGTCAATGGCGAGTATCGTGGAGCCGACGGCAAAGTGCATCAGGGCGATTTCACCAATTACACCACGCTTTCCCTCTGGGACACCTATCGTGCTGCTCATCCTCTGATGACTCTGATTCATAAGGAGATGCTGCCCGACATGGCCAGTACCTTTATCAATATCTATCGTCAGCAGGGCAAGCTTCCAGTCTGGCATCTCATGGGCAATGAGACCGACTGTATGGTAGGCAATCCTGGTATTCCTGTGCTTGCCGACTTAGTGCTCAAAGGATATGTCAAGGACAAGGAGGAAGCCTACGAAGCCATGAAGCAGTCGGCTTTGCGCGATGACAGAGGTCTCGGCTTGCTCAAGAAGTATGGCTATCTGCCTTACGACAAGGATCCTGAGATGGAGACAGTGGCTAAGGGCCTGGAGTATGCCTTGGCTGATGACTGTGTGGCAAAGGTAGCCCGCATGTTGGGCAAGAAGGCTGATGCCAAGTATTTTGCACAGCGTGCTCAAACCTATCGCAAGTACTTCGACAAGCAGTCTGGCTTTATGCGTGGCATGGGTACCGATGGCAAGTTCCGCGAGCCTTTCAATCCCTTCTCTGCTGTTCATCGTCAGGACGATTACACCGAGGGTAATGCCTGGCAGTACACCTGGCTTGTGCCTCACGATGTGCATGGACTTGTGAAACTCTTTGGCAGCGAGAAGAAGTTTGTCACCAAGCTCGACTCCCTGTTTATCGTAACTGGTAATTTGGGCGATAATGCCTCTCCCGATATTTCAGGACTCATTGGTCAGTATGCCCATGGCAACGAGCCAAGCCATCAGGTTCTCTATATGTATAACTATGTAGGGCAGCCCTGGAAGGCAGCACGTCTCATTCGTCAGACCCTGCACGAGATGTATAAGGACGATTACGACGGACTGAGCGGCAATGAGGATGTGGGACAGATGTCGGCATGGTATATTCTCTCGGCTATGGGACTTTACCAGGTTGAGCCTGCTGGTGGTAAGTACATCATCGGAAGTCCGTTGATGGACAAGGCTACCATCAATGTGGGCGGTGGCAAGACATTCTCCATCATTTGTAAGGACAACAGCAAGGAGAACATTTATGTGCAGTTGGTCAAGTGGAACGACAAACCTTACACCAAGTCATATATCATGTATCATGACATCATGAAAGGTGGTACTTTAGAGCTCCAAATGGGCAGCCAGCCCTCCAAATGGGGCACTCGTGTGGCTGATCGTCCATAGTGCCTCTGTCGGATGAAGACTGACTTTATTATCAACGACTATTATTTTTCAGACTCGCAAGATGCGAGTCGCTAATAACAAACCATCATAACAGACCTAAAAAATGAGAAAGACAATATTGACAATGGCTCTTCTTGCAGCCATGACAGCCATGGCACAGGAACATGCAGAAGTAGATGTTCATGCTCGCTATACCAAGGTGGTGACACCTGTCAATGGCAAGTATGAGTCGAAACGCCCACCCGTGGAGGAACGTCTCTTCACCTCTGCGGCAGTAGAGAAGAAAATCAAGGAGGTACAGAAACTTCTGAAGAAGAATCCTAAACTCGCTTGGATGTTTGCCAACTGTTATCCCAACACCTTGGAGAGTACGGTTCACTATCGTGTGCTCGAAAATGGTGATGACGACACCTTTGTATATACTGGCGATATCCCTGCCATGTGGCTTCGTGACTCTGGTGCACAGGTGTGGCCTTACATAGCCCTTTCCAACAAAGACGAGAAATTGAGAAAAATGCTTCGTGGTGTTATCCTGCGTCAGCTGAAGTGTATCAACATCGACCGTTATGCCAATGCCTATAACGATGGACCTACAGGAGCCGGCTGGCAGAAGGATGATACGCAGATGCAGGCAGAGGTGTTCGAGCGTAAGTACGAGATCGACTCCTTCTGTTATCCCATCCGCTTGGCTTACGAGTACTGGAAGGTGACAGGCGACGACTCTGTCTTTGGCGACGATTGGATGAAGGCGATAGAGAATATTCTCAAGACCTTCCATGAGCAGCAGCGCAAGGAAACAGCCAAGGCTTACCACTTCACCCGTATGACCGACCGTGCCTTCGATACCGTGGGCTGGGATGGCTTTGGTGCTCCTGTCAAACCTGTAGGACTGATAGCTTCTATGTTCCGTCCTTCTGATGATGCCACCATTCTTCCTTTCCTCGTCCCTTCCAACTTCATGGCTGTTTCTTCTATGAACAAGGCTGCCGAGATACTGAAGCATGTAGCCGGTAAGGCTGAGGCTGGAAAGAGAGCTGAGGCATTGAAGTTTGCTGCCGACTGTACAGACCTGGCTAAGGAGGTGAAGGAAGCCTTGCAGAAATATGCCGTTTACGATCATCCTAAGTATGGCAAGATCTATGCTTATGAGGTAGATGGTTTCGGCAACCGTCTCTTGATGGATGATGCCAATGTGCCTTCACTCTTGGGTATGGGCTATTTGGGTGATGTGGATATGAACGATCCTGTTTACCGGAACACACGCCGATTTGTGTGGAGCGAGGACAATCCTTGTTTCTTCCGTGGCAAGGCGGGCGAGGGTATCGGCGGTCCACATATTGGTTACGACATGCCTTGGCCTATGTCTATCATGATGAAGTGCTTCACTGCTACCGATGACGAGGAGATTCGCTGGTGCATGAAGACTCTTCTCAATACCGATGCAGGCATGGGCTTCATCCATGAGTCTTTCCATAAGGACGATGCTTCCAAGTACACCCGTGCCTGGTTTGCCTGGCAGAACACCCTCTTTGGAGAGTTGGTCGTCAAACTCATCAATGATGGCAAGGCAGACTTACTCAACAGTCTCTAATCGATTTTTCTAAAAGTAAAGACAATGAAAGATGTTAAAATCATAGGCTCTGCTCTTCCCAACATTCCTTGGGAAGACAGATCGCAAGACAGCAACGCGCCTCTTTGGCGCTATTCTCAGAATCCGATTATCAAGCGCAATCAGCTTCCCGATTCCAACAGCATCTTCAATAGTGCGGTAGTAACTTATAAGGATGGATTTGCAGGCGTTTTCAGATGTGATGACAAAAACCGACGGATGACGCTCCATGCAGGATTCAGCAAGGATGCCATTCATTGGGACATCAACGAGGAGACCATCCGCATGGAGTGCGACGACAAGGAGATAGGCGAGTGGGTGTATGGCTACGACCCTCGTGTGTGCAAGATAGGTGAGAAGTACTATGTAACCTGGTGCAATGGTTATCATGGTCCCACGATTGGCGTGGCATGGACAGAGGATTTCAGGACTTTCCATCAGTTGGAGAATGCCTTCTTGCCTTACAATCGCAACGGCGTGATGTTCCCTCGCAAGATCAATGGCAAGTTTGCCATGTTGAGTCGCCCAAGTGATACGGGACATACAGCCTTTGGAGATATCTTCTACAGCGAGTCTCCCGACTTGGAGTATTGGGGACATCATCGTCATGTGATGGCTCCTGCTGCCTTCGAGGAGAGTGCATGGCAGTGTATGAAGATTGGTGCAGGTCCTGTGCCTATTGAGACTTCTGAAGGATGGCTGTTGCTCTATCATGGTGTGCTTCACTCTTGCAATGGTTATGTGTATGCCTTTGGTGCAGCCTTGCTCGATTTGGAGGAACCATGGAAGGTAATAGGTCGCTCTGGTCAGTATCTCATCACCCCTCAGGAACTGTACGAGTGTGTGGGTGATGTGCCCAATGTCTGTTTCCCATGTGCCTCGCTTTGTGATGCAGAGACAGGTCGCATAGCTGTATATTATGGTTGTGCCGATACGGTTACAGGTTTGGCTTTCGGCTATGTGCCAGAGATAATCGACTTTATCCATAAGACCAATATCGTGAAATAACCAATGTTGATCATTTTATAAGTAGGTATAGTGATGATAAAATATTAGTACGACATGGTAAATTCTGCGGTAAAAAGTATTCAGGTATAATTTTAGGTCTATTTTTTATAACCGCTATGGTGTGCGAGAAGCATACCGTAGCGGTCTTTTAAATAGGGTGTGTCATGGATTTATGATACACCTTCTGGTATTCTAAAGCAAGAAAACTCCTAAGTTGTTGAATGTTAGGATGGATTGTTATGTTTTGTTGGCCCGTTTTGTGAGGTCTTATTGCGGATTTTCATAGAATATCCGCAATAGTGTTGAGGATTTTCATAGAATATCCGCAATAAAAATGCTATATAATATATAATGTTTGCGCGAGAGGAGATGAATTGCTTGAAAGAGGTAAGCTAACTTCGTTCGCCAATGAGGATACTTGTATCTATTCATGAAGTTGGCTTTTCTAATTATGATGAATTTGTTGAATTTTCAGCCTTTTTAGGACAGACGCGAAAAAAAATAAAAAAAATCGTGTTTTGAGTAAGTAGTTTATAATTATATGTTGTTATAAGAGCGTAATAACTAACTTTATTGGGAAAAACTCTATGTACGAGACTACCCTAAAATTCTAAAATTAATAACCAAAACCCTAAAGTATGAGACTAAATCGACTTTTTAGTGTTGCAATGCTCTCTGTTTTATTTGGAGGTATGGCAAGTGCTCAACAGCCTTATGGTGGTTGCTGGCATCCAGAGCATGTCAAGAACTGGTCACCAGAAACCGACAAAAATGCTAAGTTTAACCGCTCTAAGGTGCCATTGGCAAAACGCTTCAAGGAGCCTACCTTGATGAGAGCCAATGCAAATCAGTTCTATGAGGGACAGGTATGTAACGCAACCATTCTTTTCCCTACATGTAGTTCATGCCCATCTCAGGGCGCTAACAACTTCTTGGGATATCAGCCTACTTACTGGCAGTATATGGATAAACTCGTTTATTGGGCAGGTTCTGCCAGCGAGGGTATCATTATTCCTCCACCAGCACCATCTACCGATGCTGCTCACCAGAGTGGTGTGAAATCTCTCGGTCAGATATTCTTCCCTCCTTATGCTTTCGGAGGAAACCAGGCTTGGGTTCGTGAAATGCTTACCAAGGAGAATGGCTCTTACATCTTTGCCAAGAAATTGTATGAAATCGCTAAGTATATGGGCTTCGATGGTTGGTTTATCAACCAGGAGTCTGGTGGCTCTACTATCTCAGAATGGGCTGGTTTCATCAAAGAGTTTAATGCACTCGCTGATGCAGACGGCAATAGCCACATGGAAATCCAGTGGTATAATGCATCTGGTTCACCAAGTCCAACCATTCTGAAGTCACATAAGAATACTTCTCAGTTCTTGGAGTATGGAGCTAATGGTGATTATCGTGGCCAGGCAAGCCAGCTGGGCTGTACAGAGGAAGAGACTTTCTCTAAGATTTATGCTGGTATCCAGGTGGTAAGTAGCGGTCATACTGGATTCGGTTATTATCTCAACAGATCTATGCCAACGACCGGCCACGTAGGTTCTATTGACTTGTTCTGCCCAGAGGAGCGTATCTGGAAGGATAATGTAAAGAACCTTCTTGGTAGTGATGATACAGGTCCAAGCGCATATGCTGCTATTCAGAAAACCTTTAAAAATGAGGAGCAGATGTGGGTAAATCAGGAAGGTGACCCAACAGTCACATCTACCACATCTTGGCCTGGTATTTCCAACCGCGTATTGGAGCGTTCTGCTATCACCCAGATGCCTTTCGTCAGCTCATTCTGCGTAGGTGTAGGTAAGCATCGCTTCGTAGAGGGTAAGATAGAAGGTACACAAGACTGGTATCATAGTGGTGTACAGAGCATCATGCCTACATGGCGTTGGTGGATTGAGAACAAGGGCAACTTGACTGCTTCTATCAACTGGGATGATGCTTACAACTATGGTTCAAGTATCGAGGTGAGCGGTAGCTTGACAACAGGTGATCACCTCATGCGTCTCTACAAGACGATGATTCCTGTAACAGCAGGTGGTACTCTCCGTATTGTTTACAAGACTACTACTCCTGGTTGTGTAGAGATGAAGTTGGCTACAGAGAGTTCTACAACTCCTGACGTGACTTTGACCGATGCTACTGTAACAGAGAAGAATGGCTGGACCATCGCCGACTATGACTTGGCTACACTCAATGGCAAGACCATCTATATGATTGCCCTCAACATGAAGAGTGAGACAGAGGTTCCTTACTATCAGTTGAAACTCGGTGAGCTCGCAGTGTTGCCAGCAGGTTATGCTCCTGCAAGCGTTGACGTTGAGAACCTTGCATCTACAACTACTCTCGGTGCAGAAAAGAATGATGTTCGTCTGACATGGGATTATACCTATAATGACGACTTCGATCACTTCGATATCTATAAGAAGCATGACGATGGCGAGCGCATCTTGGTAGGTCAGACCCGTGGCGAGGCTTTCTATGTTCCTACATTCGTTCGTAATGGCGTAGATAATTTCCTCGAGATGGAAGTAGTTCCTGTAATGAAGGATATGAAGCAGCAGCCTGCTAAGAGCATCAAGCTCGACTATCCTAAGGGTACAGCTCCTGTAGTTACCTTCTCTTTGGGTAAGAGTTACCTCGAAGTAGGTGAATCTACATCTATCACAGCTAAGGGTACAGGTAAGCCTACCTCTTGGGAGTGGATCCTGCCAGAGGGCTTGGAGTTCAAGCCAGGTACTGCTACTAATGAGGAGACAATCTTCGTAGTAGCTAAGAAGCCAGGTAAGATGAAAGTTACTGTAAAGGTTACTAACGTTGTTGGTACATCTGAAACCACTAAGCAAGTTATCGACGTTATTGCTAAAGAAGACGCTGCAACTGTTTACAACGTAGTACAGAACAAGACTGTGGTTAAATTCTCTAACTCTACTAATAGTACTGAGACACCTTGGAAGATTATCGATGGTGAAGTTTATCCACAAGAGACAAGCGGTAAGTGGTGTACATTGCAGAGCGACCGTTGGGCTATCTTCGATTGCCAGAGCGCATATCGTATCTATGGTTTCCGTATCTACGATGGTAACTCAGGTCCTGAGTATGGTGTTGACCAGATTAACAACTATAAGATTCAGTTGTCTAACGACGGTGAGACCTGGACAACAGTGGTTGATGCAGAAAACCGTGTAAACGAGAGCATCAAGACCGACTACATTCCTCCTTTCAAGGCACGTTACGTGAAGTTGATTCCTGAGGCTAACGGTACTCTCCGTATTTGGGAGTTCCAGGTATTCGGTTCTGAGGACAACAATATGTCTCTTTCGGTTCCTTCTTCTGAGATGAAGATGAACGCCGGTGAGACACAGAACATCGTAGTAACTTACGACTTGAATGGTGATCCAAGAGATCCTAATTTCTCTTGCCGCGTGAAGTCAAGCGCTGGTTTGAAAGTGGGTGCTATCACAGAGGATCAGGCTAACTGCACATTCACTATCCCTGTAACAGCAGGTATGAAGATGGGTGTTGAGAAAGTTACTATCACTGTTGACAATGGTGGTTCATACAAGGAGCGTGTTGTTGACATTAGCGTCGACTCTAAGACACAGCCAAACATCTTGACAGGTGCTACCGCTGAGGTTCGTCACTATACGGGTGACTACGGATTCGGTGTTGCATTCGACAAGTTCGACATCACAGGCTTGACCGATGGCAACAAGGTGGAGGATGCACTTGTATCTATCGAGAACCCTTCAACCCATAGAGATGATACATGGGCTATCTTTACTGCTCCAGAAGGCAAGTCTTGGAATCTCTCTAAGGTTACTATTCATCTCCCTAACAACAACAAGGGTACAAATGATAACGATGAAGAAGGTCTCGTAAACAAGGAGATCAGTATCGCTGTAGGTAACGATCTTGCTAACTTGAAGCGCGTGAAGACATTCTCTGATCTCGGTGAGGTTTCTGAGTTGGAGTATATCCTCCCAGATTTCGAGGAGACTAAGTATATTGCAGTGATCTGTAACTTGAACGCATTCTTCTATCCATCTATGGCTGAGGTTGAGGCTTATGAGCAGTTTGCAGTAGCTATGCCAGCAGTTGCTCCTGTTGCAGTGACAGGTTGGAATGTAGATGTTATCGCAGAGGGTAAGCCTTCTAAGAGTTTCAGTGACGATATTCTTGACAATCAGGGTTGGGTATTCTATACTGATGGTGTTCAGAAGGAAGGTGCACTTTGTGGCAGCGATGGTATCGTAACAACAGCGAAGGGAACTCAGTTCCAGATGGCAGACTTCAGTCAGAAGAATGCTCTCACTCTCAGATCTAACTTCTCAACTGGTAATCTGAACTTCGTGACTCCAGAGAAGTGTGAGGAACTTTACATCCTCGTTGTTTCAACCAATGGTTCTGGTAGTCTTGTGGCTTGTCCATATTACACAGACGGTAGTCATGGTTATAATGACCGTTTCACTCCTCAGGATTGGTATGCTGAATCTCCATCAGGTAGCGAAGCTGTATATGGTTTGGGTCGTATTATCACAAAACAGAGCCTTCCATATTACAAAGATGATATCGATACAGGCAAGATTCGTCTCTATGAGTACACTATGAAGACTGATAAGTCTAAGGAAATGAAGAGTGTTGAGTTCACAAAGACCTATGGTGGTGCAGGTATTATCACAGTCTTGGGTATCTCAAGAAAGGGTACTGGTGTAGCAACTGGCATCGAGAATATTGAGAACCGTCCAGCAGTAAATGCTGCTGCAGGTATCTACACGATCAATGGTGTGAAGATCAACAGCTTGCAGAAGGGTATCAACATCATCAAGATGGCTGATGGTACTACAAGAAAGGTTGTTATCAAGTAAACACAATAAACTTCATTCATTATAGTAAGAGGGTGTGTCATTATTTCATGACGCACCCTCTTTTTTTCGTGCGCTCGCATGAGCCTTGTTTGTAATTTTGCGGAAAATTTTGGTATGAGACTATAATTTAGCAGAAAAGATTTTGGTATGAGACTATAATTTGGCAGAAAAGATTTTGGTAATATAATCTTTTTATGTATATTTGCAGCTGAAAATGAACTAATTAGGTGAATAATTATGTCGGAGAGAAAATTCAGACGAAAAGTCTATGGGAAAATGTTGGAATGGAAGACTACTTCCAAGGGGAGAAGTGCTCTCCTTTTGGAAGGAGCTCGGCGTATTGGTAAATCTACTATCGTAGAGGAATTTGCCAAAAAGGAGTATAGTTCTTATATCTTGATAGATTTTAATGAGGCTTCGCAAGATGTTAAGGACTTGTTTGAAAACTTGATGGATTTAGATTATATCTTTCTGTATCTTCAGAATATTTATCAGACATCTCTTTATGAACATGAGTCGGTAATAGTCTTCGATGAAGTCCAGCAGTGTCCCAAGGCACGTCAGGCTATCAAGTACTTGGTGAAAGATGGACGTTATGATTATATAGAGACAGGTTCGCTCATAAGTATTCACAAAAATACCAAAGATATTAATATCCCGAGTGAGGAGCATCGTGTAGAAATGTTCCCAATGGATTATGAGGAATTCAGATGGGCATTGGGTGACGAAACGGGGATGTCGTTGCTAAAGCAAGTTTTTGAGAAAAGAATGTCATTGGGTGAGGGGATTAATCGTATGAAGATGCGCGACCTTCGTTTGTATATGCTTGTGGGGGGAATGCCACAGGCTGTCAATGAGTATCTTGATACGAAGAATTTGCAAAATGTAGATTTTGTAAAACGTCAGATAATCCAACTTTATGCTGATGATTTTCGAAAGATAGACCCTACAGGTCGTATCTCTAAACTCTTTATGTCGATACCATCACAGCTGAGCAGGAACTTGATGCGTTATCAACCGACTCCTGTGGTAGGTAATATACCTTCTGACAAGATAGATGAATTGTTGCTTTGTCTGGAAGATAGCAAGACCATCAATATAGCTTATCATGCGGACGATCCTCATGTAGGAATGTCGTTGACGATGGATTATGGAAAGTACAAACTCTATGTGGGTGATACTGGTCTCTTTGTTACTTTGGCGTTTTGGGACAAGGATTTTACGGAAAATATTATCTACAATAAACTTTTGAGTGACAAGCTCTCTGCCAATATGGGATATGTGTATGAAAACTTAGTGGCACAGATGCTGAGGGCTTCGGGCGACAGACTGTTTTATTATACTTTTCCAAAAGACAAGACTCATTTCTATGAGATTGATTTCCTTCTTTCTCGTGGCAACAAACTATGTCCGATAGAGGTGAAGTCGTCTGGTTATAAAACCCATGCGTCGCTTGATGCGTTCTGCAGGAAATTCTCCGACCGGATTGGGCAGAGATACCTTATATATACTAAGGACTTACAAAAAGATGAGCAGACTTTGCTGCTGCCTGTTTATATGACTCCGCTCGTGTAAGTGACCTAACGCAGAAACAAAATGTATGTTTATACTGTATATTCATACAAGAATTGCCAAAAAACGGCTTCTCAGTTGGGAAAAAGAATCTGCCCAACTGGGAAAATATTTTTTCCTAACTGGGAAATAATTTTTTCGCAGTTAAGTGCAGTATGCTTGTGAATATTTATGCACGGCTTTCTTTTTACGTAAAACTTTGGCAAAGTCTTGGCTTTTTCATGATTTCTCCGTACCTTTGCACGCCGAAGAATAAAACAAAAAGAAAAAAAAGCATTATGGAATATATGTCTCAGGAAGGCTACGATGAGCTCGTGGCTGAACTTCAACACATGGTAAAGGTGGAACTGCCTGCTGTGCGTGACGCCATAGCCGAGGCTCGCGACAAGGGCGACCTCAGCGAGAACTTTGAGTATCATGCTGCCAAGCGAGAGCAGGGCAAGCTGTTGAGCAGAATCAGTTTCAAGCAGAAGATTCTGGAGAATGCACGCGTAATAGACAAGTCGCGACTGCAAAGCGACAAGGTGGGACTGTTGAGCAAGGTGAAGATTACCAATGTGGCCAATAAGTGCAGCATGACTTACACCATAGTGAATCCTCACGAGGCTGACCTTCATAGTGGGAAAATCTCTATCAAGTCGCCTATCGCACAGGCTCTCTTGGGCAAGAAAGCCGGCGATGAGGTCATGGTGAAGGTGCCTGCAGGACTGATGAAATTCCACATTGACAATGTGGAACTGTAAGAACGATTACTCAGAAAGAATATTTCTTAACTCTCCGAGCATATTTCCTAAGTCGTCGAAGACTGCCTGGATGTATGCTCGGATTTTTTTGTCCTCTTGTTCGCTGATATGTTCGGGCGAGAGAGCCAACAACTGCTGTTGACATTCTGCCTGCAACATCTGGGCTATGGGTTGCAGTTTGTGAGCAATTCTTGCCACATCCTGCTTGTCCTCCTGACTGAGTTTCGCCTGTGCCTCTTCTTCCTTTTCGGCAGCAGGCAAGTACTTGTCCAACTCTTCCCGGTAAGTTTCCATCTCTGCCGTCACAGTTTTCACAATCTCCATCTCTGCTTCCTTGTCGCCTCCGGCAAAGATCAAAAGTGAAGACAGCCTTTCACGGGCAGATACATCGGCGGCAGGCTCTTCTGCAGTTGCTTCTTCAGCTGCAGGCTCTTCTGTTGCAGCTTCTCGGGCTGTAGGAGCCAACAAACTCTCCAAGGCTTCAGGACGGAAGGGCTTGAACAGGCAGTCGTCGAAGCCAGCCTCCGTCAGCTCTTCCTTGATGCTGATGTCGTGGGCTGTCATGGCAATCACCTTCATGTGGCTGTGATTGATCATGCGGATGATCTCCGTTCCGTTCATCTCTGGCATTTCTATATCCATCAGCATCAGGGCGGGCTGCTCGTCGTGCAGAATGGTAAGTGCCTCGGTAACATGCTGACAGGCAAATATCTGCCAGTCGGCTTTTGCCTTGCGGTGCAGCATCTCCTGGAGCAGTTGCAGCTGCAGACGGTCGTCGTCGAGGATTAGAATCTTATGGTTGGCAAGGGGCTGCTGGTTCGCTGATGACAGTTCGGAGCCCGCGGAGCTGATACTTGCCGGCTGCTTTTCGGCAGCTTCGCCCGATGAGGTTTCCTGAACGGAAGGAGGATTCTGCCTGATAGGAAGGGTGATGGCAAAGGTGGAGCCGATGCCTTTCTCTGATTGCAGACTGATCTGTCCGCCCAAGAGAGTGACGAGTTCATGGGTGATGGACAGTCCCAAGCCTGTGCCTTCTATGCCCTGTGCATCCTTGAGACGTGTGAAAGCCTGGAATACTTTTCGGCATTCCTCGGAAGTCATGCCCATGCCCGTATCCTTTACCTTTATAATAAGGTGGCAGATGCCTGCCGATGGGGCTGGCTTGACGAGAGTTGTGACAGTAACCTTTCCTTTTGCGGTGTACTTGATGGCGTTGCTGATGAGGTTGTCCAATACCTGACGGATGCGGAAAGCATCTGCCTGATAGGTGATTACGGCATCGGCAGCTAATCCTTTCTGCTTGGCAGCCTCGTCCTGATAAGAGAAACTTAGCATCAGGTTCTTCTTCTCAGCCTGCATCCTCATGCCTTCGGTGCATTGCTGTATGAGCGAGGCTGGCGAGAAACTGGAGGGATGGAGCTCCAGCAGTCCGTTCTCCAACTTGTGATAGTCGAGGAGCGAAGCCACTAATCTTGAAAGATGGCTGGCAGAACTGGCTATGTTGTCGATATAGTTCATGCCTTTCTCGTCGCTCACATGTTCTCTCATCAGGTCGATGAAGCCCGAAATGGAAGCCACGGGAGCCTTGATGTCGTGGGTGATGGTAAGAAGGAGTCTTTCGCGTTGGTTCATGATGCGCTGAATCTCGGTGTTGGCCTCTTCCAAGTTCTCACGATAGATGCGTTCCTTCTTGGTGTCTTTGAAGATGTAGCACAGCAAGACTACGGCGGCGGTCATGGCAAGCAAAGCCATAAGGGTGATCTGCCACAGGAGTGACTGGCGGGCTTTGAGGGCTTTGCCTAAAGCCTGCTGCATGGACTGCATCTCGCTTTGGCGGATGGTGTTGAGCAAGTGGGAAGTACGTTCGGCAAGTTGTGCGTTCACTCTCTGCAGTTCGCTCACCTCTCTGTTTACCGCTTTCTCCTTCTTTTCGGTGTGCTGTTTGTCTTCATGTCCTATCTGCGACAGCACCTCTGCCACTTCTTCGGCGATGTCGACAGGTGTGGAAATCGAGTCGGTTGTAGTTTGGTTGACATCATTGTGTATGGCTATGGTGTCGGTGGCGCCTTTCTTGAAGGCGTCGGCGAGTCGGCGGAAGAAGCCTTTTCTGGTCTTCACCACCTCAACGGTTGTCCTTTTGTTCTCATGGGTTTGTGCGGTCTTGGGGTGCACCACTACCGAGTCTTTTCCGCTGCTCAGTTTGCTCACCTTCTCGTTGAGGAAGCTCTCATGGTTGTTGGCTCTCAACACTCTCCGGAGTTGCTTCAGGTTGACTTGCTTCAGGTTGAGCAGACTGACGAGGGTGTCCATGCGTGCTTTCTGCAGGGAGTCCTTTTCCAGCGCCTTGAGTTTGAGAGTCTGCGCCTTGGCTTCCGAGATGGAGTGGTTGAGTTCCTCCCAGTTTCCCGATGTCTCCATATAGATGGAACGTTCGTTGTTGCTCACGTCGAGCAGGCTGTACACCAGGCTGTCGGCCATATTGCGCTTGTGGGTATAGTCGCGCGAAGCCTTGTCGATGTTCAGGATAGACTGCGTGTTGCTGTATACGAGCGCTACTGCCAGGGCCATCACCACGGCCACGGCAGCATATCCTAAGGCTACTTTGAGAGGAATATTGTTTTTTATCATGTTGCAAAAATACAAAAAAATATCTTGCCTTCGGAAGAGAAGACAAGATATTTTCATTTTAAAAGCTGCATGTATACTGTTTTTTGAAGATGGAGCGGTTTACTGAGCCTGTTCTGCTGTTGAGTCGGCTGGAGTATTTGTTGTGTCAGCAGGAGTCTCTGTTGGAGCTGGGGTCTCGGCAGGAGCTACAGTGTCAGTTGGCTCGATGTCGCTGAGTGACATTACCAAAGATGCTTCCGCTGGCTTCTCTGTAGTAGAGTCTGTTGTAGTCTCTGTAGTGTCGGCTGGAGCTACTGTGTCAGTTGGCTCGTAAGCTGATGTGCTGATCATTTTGTTACTTGCAAATACGTTGTTTGCTGATACGAAAACGAATGCTGCTGCGATAACTGCGAAAAATAACTTCTTCATAATTGTAATTTTTTAAATTGTTAATATTTTATTTTTGTTTTTTATTCTCTGTTGAAACTCTTGTTGAACATTCAGTTCGTTTGCGAGTTCACTAACTAATATCACAATCAGCGTGCCAAAAATGGAGAGTTTTTGCTAAGTATCTGATAATCAGCTGTTGGAATGGTTGTGCCAAAAAGTGGGGAAGTGTGGAAAGTGTGGAAAGAGTGTGGAAAATTTCCCCAAAAAGTTGTGGAACTCTATTGGGGAATGGGGAATTGGCACAGGGCGAAGGAGCTGTAGAATGGGCATTATACAGCAAGGAAGTTCTTATAAAAAATACGGAAGTTGCAGAGAACTACAGATTATATTTCTTGATTTTGTTGTAGAGGGTTTTTCTGTCCACTCCCAACAGTTGGGCAGCCTTGCTCTTGTTGCCATTGGCGGTTTTCAAGGCAGCCTCTATGCGTTGCAACTCGGTTTGCTCATCTCGCAAAGTCAAGGTCTCTGTGGGTTGCTGCAGATGACTCATGCTCTGCTGGAGTTCTGCCGCACCGATGTAGTTGCCTTTGGTCAACAAGGTGGCACGCTTCATCACGTTGTTGAGCTCGCGCAGGTTGCCGGGCCAGCTGTACGAGGCAATCATCTCTGAAGCCTTGTCGTCGAACCCGAGCACGTGCCGTCCCAACTCCTTGTTGGCATGCTTGACGAAGAGGTTGGCGAAGAGGAAAAGGTCTGTGCCGCGGTCTTTCAGTTCGGGCATATAGATGGTGAACTCGTTGATGCGGTGGAAGAGGTCTTCGCGGAACTGTCCCTCAGCCACTCTCTGTGCCAGGTTCTCGTTGGTGGCGCAAACCAGTCGGATGTCGATATCGATTTCCTTTGTTCCTCCCACGGGTCTTATCTTTCTCTCCTGCAGGGCACGAAGCAGTTGCACCTGCACGTCATAGCTCAGGTTTCCCATCTCGTCGAGGAAGAGTGTTCCTCCGTTGGCCACTTCGAAAGCTCCCTTCTTGTCTTGTTCGGCTCCTGTAAAGGCGCCTTTCACATGACCGAAGAATTCGGATGCAGCCACATCTCTTGGTATGGCTCCACAGTCAATGGCGAAGAAGGGCTTGTCGGCACGGCTGCTCAATTCGTGTATGCGATGCGCCACATATTCCTTGCCTGTGCCGCTTGCTCCGAGTATCAGCACCGACATAGGCGTAGGGGCTACGAGTGACACATATCTATATAGCTGTTGCGAGGCTTCGCTCTTGCCCTCTATGTATTTGGGCGTCTCGTCTTCGTCGGGCTGTGTGGTAGTTTGCTGAGGTGTTTCTTGTTGAGTCGGTGCGGCATGAGAGTTTGCCGGAGCAGGTGCCGACGAGGCTTGCTTGATAGCCTCGTTGATTTTCTCTAACAGAATGTCGGGATGAAATGGTTTAGCCACATAGTCGTTGGCTCCCGATTTCATGGCGAGCACGGCGTTCTGCACCTCTGCATAGCTTGTCATGACGATAAAGGGAATGTGAAGGCCCTGTTTGTGGAGCCATCTCAGTGTGGTGAGTCCGTCGTGGTCGGGAAGTCTGAGGTCAGAGAGAATCAGATCGCGCTGGCTGTCTTCCTGCAACAACCTCAAGGCAGCACCAACCGATGTGGCTTTCTCTACTTCGAAACCTTTCTTTCTGAGCCATGTCTGAATCATGGTTCCAAAAGCCAAATCGTCTTCTATAATCAATATCTTTGCCATCTTGTTGCTGTTTTTATAGTGCAAAGATACGGCTATTTAAAGACTCTACCAAAATAAACAGATATTTTATAGATTTTTGCTATTCTTTTCACTTCTTATTCCCTTTTGGGGCCATAATAGACGACCGACGTTGGTCATAATAGACGACTGGCGTTGGTCATAATAGATGACCAACCTGTGGCTTAATAGAAGGCTGAAAATGTGGGGAATATACGGAAAAGAGAAGTGAGAAATTTGATAGTTTTGAAAGGAAGTAGTAAATAAAAAGCAAAAAAACTTTGAGGTTACAGATTTTAATCGTACATTTGCAACTGTTATAACATTTAAACATCATAATTATGAATTCAGAAAATATCCAATTAGCACAGATGGATATAATTCGTCAAGTATTAAATGTTTCCGACATGAATATACTTGAGAGAATTAAAACTTTCCTTGTCAATAGCAAGGAGGGGGATGATGTCTATGCCAAAAATAATAGAATTTCTGTAAAACTGCAAAAAGATATTGATGAAGCTCGTCAAGAATATAAGAATGGTGAGACTCTTCATTTTCAGAGTGCAGCAGATGCTCAGCAATGGATGGAATCTCTATGAAATACCAAACAGCTCATGATAGAATAATATATGATATCTATAGGAATGAAGTTGTAGTACTTATAGTGAAAGCAGAAGGACACTATAAAGATAAATAACTCAACTTCCCCATTTGCGAAAGTTGAGTCAGTATGATAAAAAACAAAGCAGGAAGGATACATTAAGTAATTAAACCCTACTTCTTAAATAGTAATCAGTTGTTTATAGCGCGATACATTCTATAGTATGCGTATATATAAACGAGTGTGTTGGAAAAAGCAGAGAACATATAGACACAGGTGAAGGCTGTTGGATGACTGATTCCCAATAGATAAAACATAGTGGTTGGTAGGATGTTTACACATATCAGCCATACGATGAAAACCAGGATCAGTGCTGTGCCCAGTTGGTGCATGCTTCCTTTATATTTTCTTCCTAAATGGCAACCAGCAATCAGGGATGCGATGACAGAGAGCAAGCCGATGCTGCTTTCTATCCAAGTGAGGATAGTTGCCGTCTGGGTTATCAAGCCATTTTGTATCATGGGTATAAGGCTGAACTTAAAACATATTGACAGGACGAATGAAAGCACATAGTAAAATACCATCACCTCGCAGCAACGTCGCAGCAACTTCTCGTTTCTTGGTTGTATTAATCTGAATGTTCCCCATAATGCTATGGGGGCAAGCATTAATACCCATTGTTTGATGGTGAGTAAGAAGGATGGAATGTTGACAGCAGCACCAAGACTTCCACAAACCGTGTTTACGAGTGAAAGTATCGCAAAAATGCAGTATGCATACATGGCATATTGCGCCATGCAATTTTTTCTGTTAAGTCGTTTTTCCATGCAATAATCTTAATAACGAAGTTTTTATACTCTTGCGGCATTATCTGCTAAAAAACGCCGCATATTTTGCGGCAAAGATACGAAGAAAACGCCGCATCACCAAATTAATTAGGTTATATTTTGACGTTTTATGCTTTTCCTTTTAGAGAAAAGTAGAATGTCAAGACCAATAAAAATTCTAAAAAGTTATAACGTATCATCTTGAATATCAGAATTTATTGCTATCTTTACGTGGTAATTACTAATAGCGCTGCGGCGCTATTTACTAATAAGCGTACGTGGATATATACTAATTTACTGATAATACTCGCTATATAGAATTGTTTAAGGGATGCAGCTAATCGGTGCATCCCTTAAACTCAATTTATTTAATGGTGAAATCAAAGACTTTCTTACTGCCTGAGTTCTTCATCCCATTACTGGTATTACCTTGCTTGTTGTTGTAGGTAAGACAGTATTCTCCAGGTTGTCCTTCCACTGTCAAGTCATAAACGTTATCAGAAACTTTTTTCACTTCTAATTTTACAGTTTTATCTTCCTTGGCACCTTCAATTCTGTTGGAATGAACAACAGCACTGGTCATTTGTCTGCCTTTTCCTACAGACTTAAATTTTACCACAAAGAAATCGTCTATGCTATAGTCACTGGAGAACATATCATAATACTCAGAGATACTATTTCTATCATGTGTGAAATAAACGCGAAAAGTAGCCTTGCCACCAGCAAAAGCATAAGGCGAAGTCTTACCTTCGAACGTGATAAGTTCCTTGTCTTTAAACGGATTGATATATCCAGTTCTTTCTATTTCTTTGAAGTCTATATGCTTCATAGCAATAAGACTGTTATCTATATTAGCATAGATACCAACAGAATCCATTCTGAGCTTACTAAGAGCTGTTTGATTAAAGTCTATACCAGCTTTTGCAAATGAAGCTTTCTGCTCTTCATAAGTCTTTCGTCTGGCATCATTAAAGCCTCGGATGTATTCTTCCGATTTTCCTTCTAATGGGTCTATTGTAGAATCGTCATCATCATCTAAATCTTCCTCATCCTCAGATTCGTGTTTAGGGAGAATCTTGCTGATGTCTGTTACACCACCCTTAATCAAAGCCTTGGCTTTTTCTCTTGCTTGCTCAGCAGGAGCCTGAGCCATCATGAATGTGCTTGCAGATACAAGTAACATTGTTAATAAAACAATCTTTTTCATATATATAACTTTTTTGAAATTGATGCAAAGTTAATGCTTTTATTTAGAAAATAAGCAATATTTGCCTTTTTTATATAATTAATCGAGTAGTAATAGTCTATGTATAGGTTATTCCATCAAATCTCTTCATCCTTCATTTTGGGTCTGTCTGTCTGGAAATGGCTGCTGTAAATACGTTTTTAAGGACGACTTTTTGTGATTCTCTACACTTTTAAGGACGACTTTTTGTGGTTTTATACATTTTTAAGGACGACTTTTTGTGATTTTCTACACTTTTAAGGACGACTTTTTGTGATTTTCCACATTTTTAAGGACGACTTTTTGTAGAGCGCAATCAGGGACTAAAAGGTATGCGCCTATCCATGTCACCTTATAGAGAGCAGGATTGGCTTGCTAATTATCCTTTATATTCCGTATCTGCTATATTCGACTAATTTCACTCAAATTGTACCAAGTCTTCCCCCGTCACTAAGTTGTTGTGTTGGATATCCATAACTTTGTTGCCACTATGGTTAGTACAATCATCTTCGAGGTACAGCTCCAAAAAAGCCATGGCACCATTCGCTGCCATGGCTTTTTGCATCATGTTTCATTTAACCGGTTATTTCTTCATCCAGGTTGCCATCCTTTTCGTCGTAGATGTCTAAGGGAGGCAAATCGCCATCAGAATCTGGATCCCATTTTGTATTGGTGGAACCAGACAGAAGACAGTTTCGCATATCACAACCTACGATTGTGATAGCTGGTGCTATATATTCTTTCTTCTCCATAATGATTGCTGTTGAATTATTTTATTACTATTTTCTTTCCGTTTACGATGTAGATGCCTGGCTGTACGCCCAGCATGCTGTCTACTCTCTGACCATTGAGGTTGTAAATCTTGGTATCGTGAGTGTAGGAATCGGCTGAAGGCAAGTCAATGCCTGAAATGTCGCCATTGCCAAAACCGAAGGTGATGAACTTGGCGTTGGCTTCAGCCTTATCGGATGTGAGCCAGGTTGGTGTGAGCCAGCCGCGATAGCCTTTCATTTTGTGGTTCTTGGTGAGATGATACATCTTACCATTGTTCCAAATGTAGCTGTCTTGTGCCAGAGCCTGCTCGGGATCATAACTGCCGTAGAACGCTAAATCGCTCATGCCCCATTTGTTGGCGATACCTGCATCTATTGTGAAGCTTGTGCTTACAGGCTTAGTGGCTTTGTCTGCATCGTATGTGAAGTTGACGCCACCAGCATCACCCTTGTCTACTACATATATTTCACCTTTGATGGAGCCCGCATCGAGGGTTTCGTAGTTTTGATTCTGATGGTCCTCGACCGAAGTCTTGTCCATATATATAATATAAGGTGTATTGGCAGTCAAGTATACGCTTTGTGCATCATCCTTGTTTTCTTCCACCAAGCTGAAACCTATGATGAGTTTGCCTGCCGATTCGTAGACCTTGTTGGCTTGGGCGAGTCGGGCATTCGCTCCAAAGGCATAGGTAAACTGCTCCTTGGTCAGGTTGACAGGCAGGGTGAGCGAGTTCCATTGTCCAGGCACGAATGTGCGCTGGAAATACATGGTCAGATTGTCCTTGTATTTCTTTTGGCTCTTCTCGCTTAGATGTTTGGTCTCCTGGAAAACCAAATCCTGCTTGCAGTCTTCTACAGGCTCGTCTGCATCGGGAGTTCCGTCGCCGTCCTTATCATTGCGAAGCAAGAGTCCGTAGACAGCCAGTCCGTCGAGGGCACTTACGCCATTTCCTTCTGTTATTTCCACCTCATCGTAGTCTTCCTTTGGATTGATGAAGATGTAGCCCTTGTCGCCCAAGGTGATAACGTTGGCACCGAGCACACTCCAGTCGCTGAAGGTCTCTACAGGTTCTGTCTTTCCTGTCTTGTAGGTTTTTACAACGATGGCGCCAGCCAAGTTAAGTCCTATGCCCACGGCTTCCTTGTTGACTACCACCACGAGCTGTTTGTTGCGTGAAGCGGTAACACCCAACTTTACAGCAAGTACCGAGCCAGATACCGCTTTTACTCCTTCAGGGAAAGTGGTCTTGGTTTCTAACGAGCCGTCGATGCAGTTGGTGATGTTCTGCAATCCGTTTCCTGCATTTGCCGCTCCAGCGGACTGTGTCCTGTCGGCGTTAATGGTGGCATTATTCTTTTCAAATGATACAATCTCTGCTCCCGCCAATGGGTCGTCGAGAACAACATCTGCATCGGCAGTATAAGCATAGTAGATGTTCATCACGCTGAGGTTTGCGCTCAGAAGGCCAGAAGAGTAGAGGCGTATCTCGTCGAAGACAGTACTTGCAGGAACCTTGATGGAATATCTCAGTTTATGCATATCCTGACTGCCAATCAGGTTGGCAGAGATGGCAGATGTGGTGACACCACCCGTTACCTCTTTGCCTTCGTTGTACAGTCTGACGTTAAACATCTTGAGTACGTCAGCATTCAGTGCACTACCCTTGGCTGTTACCACAAAACCAACCTGACGTTCACTACCCTGGCGAGCAGTTGTTTGGTCAGAAATTTTGCCCTTTATTTTCTTGACGCTGCATAGGTAAGAATCTCCGAGTGACACACCTCCGAAATAGGTGGCGTAGCTACTCAGCATTGACGAGATGATGTTGGAAGAGTTTTTTACGAAAGACAGGAGATTGATGCCTGCGTTTGTGCCTCCACCCAGTTCATATACTGGATTTTTGGGGTCGGTATTGTAGAGCACAGTTTCCTTCTTCTCGTCTGGCTTCTGCTCGGTAGAGCCACCATACTTGATAGTAATGGTCTGGGTACAATCATCATCCTTGTTCGTCAATTTCATTTTTACTGTCACCCCTTCGCCAGTATCATTCTTGTAGCTGTCTGTCTCGCTGAAGTCGAGGGTGTTGGTGGATTTGTCGAATTTTACGCCTTTGGGTAAAGGTTCTGCTTTATCCCATTCTGCATCAGGGAAGTTCTTCTTGTCCCATCTTAGCTGATAGTGGGAATCGCAGTTGCAGAGGTCGAGACTGGCTACAGGACTCATCTCGCATTGGTGTCCTGCAGTTTCTGTCATGGGAACAATGAAGGCGTAATTGATAGTAATCCAGCCTACATTTAATCCTGTGACATACAATCTTATACCAGAGAAAGGTTTCGTCGATTTAAATGAAACTCTCTGTTGTTCGCCACCAAGGGAAAGTTTCAAAATATCAGTACTTAATGTCTTTTCTTCAACCTCATTACCTTTTGAGTCAAGAAGCTGGATATGTGTGCTCACACCTACTTTCAACAAACCAGTACTTTTAAATACAAATCCGGCTTCTGTGCCAGTTGGAAAGATTTCTCCAGAATAACCTGTCTTGCTGGCTGTTACTTTGGCATCTATACTTGAAACACCATTAGTTAAATCCTCATCTGTAAGCTTTTCACTATTAATAGTGGACTTTGGAGTTAAAACGATATTCGAATCGTATTCTTTTATTCTGTTGTTTGTCAAAGGATAATCACCCTCTCCAACAAAGGCATAATATATCTTCAGATTTTCGATAGCATTTACATCGATACCGTCTGCTCCGACGAGTACAATCTCGTCATAATCTTCTGTAGGCTCATCTTTAGCTATAATATCTACAATGTTATTGGCTATACTACCTATAGACAGGCTCAATACGGTAAACCCTGGTTGTTGTATTGCTGATTCTCCAACTTTTTTCCCGTCTTTATAGAACCAAATTTTGTATCTGCCTGTTAACAGATTAAGGTTCAGAACATTACTTCCGCCAGAAATCTTGAAACCAGCCTTTGTGCCTTTGTCGAAATAGTGCTTCATGTCCTTCACTCCAACAATCGGCAGACCTTTAATCAGCTTAACGTCTGCCACACCAGGAAGAGTGTAGTAGTTGTCAAGATTCTCGTCACATAAGTTGGAAAGGTTCTTTGAGCCAGAAATGACTTTAATACCATCTGCCAGACGATTGATCATACAGTTGTGACCAACAAGCGCCATTCGCTTGAGAGGTTGGCGCGTTGTTTCTGCCTCACCTTTGTTGTAGTAGGTGTTGGAAGTTGAGGATGCTGCGTTGCTCTCTTGTGCAGCCACACTTAGTGGTATCAGCAGAAAGAGAGCAACCATTAGCATAGTTGCTTTGATTCTTTTGATTTTCTGATAAAATTACGCTAAAATCTGCCGAATAGCTTAGAATGAGCGATTTAT
>CAVACC010000021.1:0-38196 GCA_963587495.1 Clostridia bacterium
GGCTGGCGACTTTATTTTCTCAATATACATTTTCTTATAGTTATAATTATGATTTATGGGTGCAAAGATACGAAGAATTCAGAAAACCCACATTACCCAAACTACAGAAAAAATGAATAATTTTCCCTATTCCTTCACCTCCATCATTTCCGGATGCTCCATCCGCACCTGTTTCTTGAGTTTCTTCACCACCTCGGAATAACTGTGGCGAAGCAATCCCTGGATGAAATCATCTTCCAGCCCACCATAGAGATTCACCTGGTTCCAATACTTCTTGTTCCAATGCCAGGCACCTTCTATCTCAGAATGCTCTTCCCGGAGTTCGACGGCGTAATCGGCATTACACTTCATCGTAACCCATTCCGGGCGCTCCAAATCTACACAAGCAAAAATCTTATCGAAGATGCGAAACGCCAAGGTTCGCTCATCAAATGGGAAAGCCTCTGTTGCGAGGGGGAGTGAGAGGCAATACTCTCGAATTGATTCTATGTTCATACTACTTTTCTTATTTTTAACTGAAGTTTCGCATGTACGGAAGTTATAGAAGTTAAATAATTATCACTCCCTTCGGTCGTCAGAAGTTATAGCCAACAGCTTTTTGGGTTGTATACTGAGCCATAAAGCATTTGTCTTAACTCCTTTAACTTCTTAAATTCTTAAACTTCCCCATTTGCGAAAGAGTTTTTAATTTTTATCAACATGCTGCCGCAAAGATAAACATTTTAGACAAGACTACAGCATACTGCTCACAAAAAAACAGCATGCGCCCGCAAAAATTCCGTCATATTAAAATCGCTTTCTTTCCTTATCCGTAATTTTGCAGTAGTATTCGCAAAAATTTTGCGACATTTTTATGTTAAAGAAAAAAAGAAAAAAAGATGAGAAATGAACTGATAATGGGTTGCTTACTCATGTTGAGCCTGCCGACGGCGACTCACGCTCAACAGAAAGAACAGACAACGAAAGCCGATGCCGACAGCATCCTAACGATGAGGGAACGTATGCGCCAGGACAGCATCCTGTGGGAGAAGCAACTCGACGCCGTAACCATCAAGGGTACACGCTCACAATTCCGACAGAAGAACGGGGGTATAGTGGCGCGCATCGCGGGAACTTCGCTCGAAAAGGAGCCTACCACCACAGACGTGCTCGCCAAACTGCCAGGAATGTTCAGGAACAAGGACGGCAAACCGCAGGCCTTCATCGGCGGCGCTCCCGAAATCTACATCAACGACAGGAAGGTGCAGGACTACAGCGTGGTGGAAAACCTGCCCGTAACACAGATAAAAGAGGTGAAGGTGATTCATCATCCCGGAGCCGAATACGGCAACAACGTGGGCTGCGTGCTGCTCATCACCACCAAGAAAAACCTCGAAGGACTCGCCATCGTAGAGAACTCCGGCATTCTCTTCGACTCCTTCGTGAGCAACAACCACGACCTCGACCTCACCTACACCCACGGCAAGATGACCTACTACGGCAAACTGGGCTACGCCAACTGGCAGGGTTATTGGAAAGAACAGGACATCACCACGAATTACGTAAGCGGCAACCAGGCAGGCAGCAATATAGGAAGCAATACCGATGATAACGCCACCAGCTACATCGCCTCCTCCACCCTCGATTGCAAGCACAGCTACAACGACCATTTCTATTGGAGCGCCGGAGCCGACCTCGCCCTGACAGAAAAGCAAACCATCGGAGTGAAATACGACGGCTACAACATCCATCAGCCGATGCCATTCAAGATGACGAGCTATGCGATGACCAACGATCACGTAGATGACAACGTAACGGGCAACAACAAGTTCCTCTATTACGACTGGCAGCACCACGTAAACGCCTTCTACCAGGGCAAGTTCGGAGAGAAATGGAAGCTGAACTTTTTCGGCGATTTCGTGAAGCTGCACACGGAGCAGGCCCAATTCGTGGATGAGATTTCAGAGAGGGAAGCCAGAAACAAGTTCACCCTCCTGCCTCAAAGCGATGGAACCATCTGGGGAGCAAAGGCCCGCGCCAACTACACCATCAACGACAAGCAAACCTGGATGATGGGCGCCGAGTATAACTACGTGAAGAGCGAATCGCGCGCCGATTACACCCCAGCCGATAAGGGAACCTCCACCCACAGCATCACCAAGGAGAATCATGCAGCTGTCTTCGCCGAGTATTCACTCGACTTCAAGCCCTTCTCATTAAGAGTAGGACTGAGATACGAGCACGTGGACAGCCGACTCGACTATCTGACTGCTGCCAACGGGGCGAATACTGATCTGCAACAGCCCATCCACCGCTCTTACAACAACCTCTACCCTTCCCTCCTGCTCACTCACCAGGAGGGCAGATTCTCACAGTCGCTGAGCTACCGCTCCTCAGAAACCCGCCCATCCTTCCAGGAACTGAACACGGGCACGGTTTACGCGAACCGCTATATGAGACAGGTAGGAAACAGCAAGCTGGAGCCTTCCCAGCGCCACGAGTTCCAATACCAGGCAAGCTACGGCGACCTCTTCCTCCAGGCAAGCTACACCTACGTGAAGGATTACATCACCAGCATCATCGAACCCGATTCCAATGACCCGCAAACGGGCTACATCACCTGGACCAACATCGACCATTGCTGGAACTGGGGCAGCTTCCTTGGCTACCGCCATCGCTGGGGTTTCTACGAGCCGCAGCTACAGGCAGGCATCGAGCAGGGCTTCATCAAGGCCATCAGCATGGGAAAGGAAAAAGGCTTCCACGACCCTTACTACATCTTCAGCCTCTACAACGGCTTCCACCTTCCAAAGGGCTGGTACATGAACCTCTCGTTCTCCTACCGAAGCAGCGGCACCTACGATTTTCTCGCCATCAGCAGCGTGCATAACTTCGACTTCCAGCTCTACAAGAGTTTCCTGAAAGACCGCCTCTCACTCAGCCTCAACGTGAGCGACATCTTCAACACTAAGCGCCAAAAGACCGATGGCACCTATGGCAACGTGCGGTTCCAGCAGCAGAAGTGGGAAGACACCCGAGGCGTGCAGCTCCGCCTCACCTATCGCTTCAACCAGGCAAAGAAGAAATACCGTGGCGAGAACTCCGCCCAGGAAGCTGTGGGACGAATGGGAGGAAAATAGGAAACTCTCTCGGTTCAACTATAAAAAGACGAAGTCTCTGCTTGCAGAATCTCTATGGTTTTGCCCCATCAGAGACTTTTTTTCGATAAAAGAGGTTATGTTTTTGTAAATAAACTTGCATATTTTCATAGAATATCGTACATTTGCAACGAAATCCTTGGTTAATTGCAAAGTCGGAGCAAAAAACAACTAAAAGTAAAGCTAATGATTGACTGTCAGATAATAAGGGACGGAAAGATAGAAGGAGAAGTAAGGCAAAACGGCCTTACCTTCATCGACAACCATGGGATGGAACGGAGCAACCACATCGAATCGGATGCAATGGATGTTTCGCTCAAGGAGTGGCATTACCAGAAGTTTGGCATTATGAACCAACACTATCATGGCAAGGCGAACAACGCCACGTTTATCGCACAGCACGAGGTTCGGCCAGCCCTGCTCTTTTCCATGCCAACCCTTGGCAGCAGCATGAAAGAAGTATACGGCGGTCGTGGTACAAAAAAGGAAATGATGTGGAAAACAGGCGAGGCAAGCCTCTGTTTTCTAAGCGGCGAAGGTGGTGCCAACACGCACTTGAACCAGGGCATCCAATTCGAAATCTTCAACGTGGTCATCCCGCAGCAGTTCATAGAAGAATTGATCGGGCGCAACCCGGAGGCTTTTGAGCAGCTCTCCCCTTTAACCAGCCCAACCTTCGACACCCAGACCATCATCAAGTACAACCAGCCCGCCATAGCAGCAGTCATCAAGGCGGCACGAGACATCCAGCGTTCCCGCCTGTTAGGCAACCAAGCCTCCAAATACCTGGAATCGAAGATTATCGACTGCCTCTCGGGATTTCTCCTGCCCGCCAGTCTCTTGCCAAGCGCCCAAACCCTCAGTATCAGCCTGCGTGACAAGATACACGATGCCCAAAACATCATCCTTACCCATTATCAGGAAATGCCTTCGCTTCACGAGTTGGCGGCAATGGTGGGCACCAACGAATGCACCCTGAAGAAAGCCTTCAAGCAGGAGTTTGGCACCACGGTATTCCAGTATCTCTTCGATTATCGCATGGACCTCGCCTCCCGTTACCTCCTCGACACCAGTCTTCCGATTGCCGACATCGGAATCAAATTAGGTTACGATTACCAAAGCCATTTCTGCACGGCCTTCAAGCGGAAATACGGGGTAAGCCCGATGGAATTCAGGCTGAGAAGAGGAAGATAATGCTGTGGTAGAGCTGGGCGCCAATAACATAGATGAGCAGCAAGCCGCCCAACTTGCCCACACCCGAGACAAGAGCCTCGTAGACGGAGGCGACGCCCTTCATGCGGTCGCTCATCACACCGTAACTAATGCTCATCACCATCAGGGAAAAACAACAGTAAGGCACGATGCAGGCAGAGAAACTGCTGGGAAAAAGACCGCCCATCACATTGAGCAGGATGGCGTGAGGAACCAGCACAAGTGCCAATATCAACAGCACAAAGAAAATGCCCTCGAAGAGAGCCAACCTCATGGCGATGCGCTGGCGGTACTCGGAGGATCGGTAATGCAGAATGCCGCTGCGCTGCAGGGCACCAAGCATGAAAGAAAAAAGCAGAAGCCACACCAGCAAGGGAGACTCCACGTTGCCAACAAAGCGACCGAAGAACCAACGGATGCCCTCAGCGCTGAGCAGGGAGCGCGGAAAACTCTCTGGCATCGCAGCCGTAAGAAGCCACGACGTCAGAATAAGCACCACCTGACCTACGCCAAGCAGCATCGCCACCCAAGCCAAAAGTTTATTAATCCTCATCTGCCTTCAGATTGTCTACGTCCAGAATGTGAAGTTCCAAAGCCCTCACCACCAATCGGGTGGCGTTGATTCCAATACCCTTGTTGCCGTCGGGGAAGAGTTTCTGAACCAACTCGTTCTGTCGCTTCTCCAAGCTCTTCACACCAAAAGGCATTCCGCGAAGACCCGTAATCTGCTCCTTGGTGTAGCCCAGCGCCAAATGGCGCAGGAAACGCTCATCGTACTCGTCGATCTCGTAGTTGACCAAAGCCTCCTGGCGCATCAGCTGACTGTTGACACTTCGCTTGAAGCGGTCTACTATCTTCTGAAGGATGGGCTGGTTGAACACCATTTTCTTTCCGTTCATACAACTCGCCACGTCGCCACGCGTCAGCAGCTCGCCACTCTTCAGGATGATGCCGTCGCAGCCTGCATCGAGCACGTCGACCCACAGCTTCTCGTTCAGTATCTCGCCCGTAAAGATAAGCACCTTCACGGCAGGATAAGTCTCCTTGGTCTGACGGCAAATCTCCACACCAATGGTAGTGGAACCGCCCAGTCCGAGATCGAGCAATACAAGGTCGGGCACCTGCTGCTTGATGAGGCGCCAGTAACTGATTTCGCTTTCAGCCGTTCCTATAATCTCGGCTTCAGGAATTTCGTTTTTGAAGATTCCCTCTGTACCTTTCAGCTCCAAGGGCACGTCTTCGACAATGATTACTTTAAATGGTTCCATATTGTTATTGTTTTTACTTTTTATCTTTTTTGAGAAGTTTTCAATGGGGACAGGAGTCAACTCCTGGGAAATAACTCCTGAGGATTCTCCTGAGCCATACTCTTGGGCAGCATGATTTCGATCATGAGCTTGCCTGCAGCACTTGCCCTGGCAGAGATTCCGCAACCACGCAGATTGGTCACTTCGCCTATTTCACGAACAATCTGACGGCAAAGCAGGTACTTCATGTCGTGGGTCAGAGGAGTAAAGAGCCGATGGTGAAGCTGCTCATCGTAATCCACTTCCAGCATTTCCACCCGGCAGACAGCATAAGGCGAATCGGGCAAGTCATCTACCCTGACTTCCACCTTTCCTGCTCCCGAGGTGAGAAGCTCGAAAAGATACTGGCGAAGGAACTTGTCGTTCTTCACATTCATCTCCACCTGCTCCATCGCCTGGGCGCTGAGCATGGTGTAGAGTGACTTGTAATAGTCCACCAGCTCATGAAGCGACTGCACATCGGAAGGGTCGCTCTCTACGAGCTGACGGATGCGCGAAGGATAATACATCGTCTCGTGCTTCAACGTGGAGAGGCAATTGTCGAGCACCAAACACGACACGTGCAGACGCCCATTCTCGTACTCCGCCTTGTGCAGCTCGTCTTCGGTCATCTCCATGGTGTTGGTCTCGGCTGCCGTACGGCGCATACTCTCCTGAAGCGCCTGCTCTATCTGGTCGACCACATCGCCCAACTGGGCATTCAGTCCATGAAGTCTCACTCCCCGCTTGTGCCACGTCTGACGGATGCGCTGCAACTTCACCTCGTCGGTAGCATCGCTCAGCAGAATGCGGTTGATTTCATTCACCTTCTCCACGGCGAAACGGAAGGTAAGCACATGGCGATAGTAGAGCAAATAGTAAGCCAAAGGCAGCTGCAGCAGAAGGAGAATGAGCAGCACGATGGCCACGGTCTTCGAGTTCTCCGACAGCTGCATGGTGCGCACATAGGCTGGCAGCGTGGAGTCGGCTCCCATCTCGCGGTAGAGCTGGGTGTAGACCTTGTTGTTGCTGCGATAGAGGTCCCACTTGTGCAGGGCAAGAGCTGCCACGGCGCTCTCATTACGCAGGTCGAGAATCACATAGTAATTGGTGGGCAGACTGTCCTGGTACCACAACAGTTCGGCAGGCAGAACGTCGCTCGGACTGGCTGTCATGAGCACCTTGCCGCCAGGATGAAGCGACAGGTAATGACGGTTGAGGTAACTGCGGGCTGAGTCGGCAAACTGGAGGGTGCGCTCATACTCGCCGTTGATGTTGCTGAAATAAGCCGAATCGGCGAAGATGTCAGCACGCTGCAGATTGAGCGGGAGACGATGGGTGGCGACGTCGTGCTGATGGCGAGGCGCATTTTGTGCGGCAACCTGCTGGGGCTGACTCGTCATCGCCATCAAACCTACCAGGCTCACGAGCCCTACGACAAGCGACTTCATGCGTCCGCCTATTCCCCGGGGCAGGCGAAAGACAAAGCGGCTGCCCTTGCCCAACTCGCTCTCAGCTGAAATCGAACTCACAGAGAAGATGCTGCTCACCTTCTTGTATTTCTCTATAATACCCTTGCAGTTGAGAAGTCCAAAACCATGACCGCCCGTATAAGTGCGGTCGAAGACGTGCTCCAACTGCTCGTCGTCCATGCCTACTCCTGTGTCGGAAATGCTGATTTCCACATAAGCGTCAGCCACCGAGGCACTCACCGTCACACAGCCACCCTGAGGTGTGAACTTGCGGGCATTGTCGGCCATGGTGTTGATCATGAAAAGCGTCAACGTACGGTCGGCCTTCACCACAGCTTCGGTGGGCTCCACCACCAGTTCTACGCCCTTCATATCGAAGTTCATCTTGCCTTTCTGCACAATGTCGAACAGGGGCTGGAGCGTAAAACTCGTAATGCGGAGATTGAGGGCTCCCTGCCGCATCTGAATCCACTGAGTAAGCACCTCGTTGTACTGGTTGATTTTGGCTGTCAGTTCCGAGATGTACTGATATCTTTCCTGCTTCACCGAGTCGGGTTCGTCGCGGTGGTTCAGGCAGTCTACCTCGTGAATCATGCGGTCGATGAAGGGCGTAATGCTGTTGACCAAAGCCACCTTGGCTCGTTGCTCTAAATGGCGTTTCTTGTTGTCCCTCACGTGGAGGAGTGTCATTTGCAGTTCCTCCTCTATCTCCTCCTTCTTGTCGTTCAACTCGGTGATGCGCTGAGCGTTGCTGTCCTTCCATTGCTGTAAGGGTTGAAGCAGTTTTGTAATGGAACCACTGTGCACATTCCTGCGGCGCATTCTGTCGAAGAGATAGAGCAGGAACACCACAAGGACGATCATTCCTATCACGGATGCTATCATCCAGTTGAGCAGCACAGCATTGTTGTCGAGCACGGCTGCTCGAGCTTCCAACTGCTTGTCCTGTCGGGTGCGCTCCTGCAGATCAAGATACATGTTGCGGTAAAAATCGCTGTGGGGTTTATCGTCAATGGCCGAATAGACCAGACAGAGGCGCTCGGCAATGGAAGCCACCAAGTCGGGTGCTGCCTTGATGCGCTTGTTGCCGTTGAGTGCATGGTTGAGACAGTCTTCTGCCGAACGGTAGTCGTTTATTGCCCAGTAGCATTCAGCCAGGGTTCGGTAAGCTCCTGCTGTCTGATAAACATCGCCGTAAGACGAGAACAGGTTGAGCGCCATCTGGGCCAGGTTGCCTGCCAACAGACTGTCGGGCACCTGGTCAATATTAAGATACTTGATGGAAGGTCTGTTGTTGCGAATCAGGTAACTGCGCAGACTGGGACTCTGCAGATGCTCGCTAAGGGCCTGCAAGGCATTAGCCTGCCAATAGGGGTAAGGGGTTCCTGAACAGGACAGCATAAAGCAGCGCATCAGGTAGTCGAACTCGCCCTGCCCGATTTCCTCTGCTGTTCCGTTAACGATGGCTCCTCCGGCGCCAATATTGTATAAGTAGTTGAGATACTGGGCAGTATCAGCCTCTAATGTTTCTGCATCAATATCGTTGAGAGCCTGCAACATGGGTTCCTCCTGACCTACATAATAGAAATAGGTGGCGGCAACGATGTCGAACTCGGAATGAGCATAAAGGACACGCTTACGCTCGCGCGGAGGAAGATTGTCGGCTTCCTCGCCAATACGGCGGAGCAGGCGCATCGCTTTCTCGCGATAAGCATAGAAGTCCTTATTGTGTGACTCGCGCTGACAAAGGCGCATGTTCTGTACGTGGGCAATAAGGATCTCTATCTGGTTGTCGCTGCGCTGTTCCACCTCCACCAAATGTCTGCGGGCCTGCTCATAATCCATCTTGGCAATGGCTACGAAAGCCAGGTTGTTGTGAGCCTCGGCGTAGCCTGCCGGATAGTCGTCGGCAAGCCTCAAAGCTCTCTGTGCCAGAACCTTGGCAGAATCGAGATTGCGGTAATGATAAGCATAAGAAAGAGAATTCAGCTCATCTACTTCGCCCTTATGCGACGGCGAACAAGCTGAAAAGAAAAACAGCGCTATCATCAGAAAGGTGATAGCGCTGCTGTATAAACGATAATATGTGACTCTACGAATCTCCAATATTATACACGCATTTTAAGCGCGAGCCTTTGCGATGTAACCCAAAGCCTCCTGGCACTTAGCTGTAATAGCAGCCCAGTCGCCAGCAGCTACAGTCTCCTTAGGGAAGAGCTTAGAACCCATACCTACACAGAGAACACCTGCCTTGATCCAAGGAGTAAGGTTCTCCTCGGTTGGCTCTACAGCACCAGTTACCATGATGTTGCTCCAACGCAAAGGTGCCATTACGTTCTTAACGAATGAAGGACCACCTACGTTGCCTGCAGGGAATACCTTTGTTACGTCGCAACCTGCTGCCTGAGCATTGTTGATCTCGGTTACTGAACCACAACCTGGTGAATAAGGAACCAAGCGACGGTTGCAGACAGGAGCAATGTCAGGGTTGAAGTTAGGACCTACGATGAAGTTGGCACCCAACTGGAGGTACAAAGAAGCTGTACCTGCGTCAACCACTGTACCTGCACCGAGAATCATCTCTGGACACTCTTTGTCGGCCCACTTTACCAACTCGCCGAAAATCTCGTGAGCGAAGTCACCACGGTTAGTAAACTCGAATACACGAACACCACCCTCGTAGCAAGCCTTGATGACGTTCTTACAAATCTCAATATCCTTGTTGAAGAATACAGGAACCATACCAGTCTCTTTCATGGCTGCCATGACCTGCATTTTGCTAAACTTTGCCATTTTTTTATTTTAATGTTAAATGTTAAGTGCTAAATAATAAACAGGAAGAGCAAATGAATTCTTCATTCATCACTCTTCACTTCATTTATCGCTGTACACGGCATTTATCGCTGTACACGGCCATTGGCGTTACCACCAGCCAGGCTCTCTACCTCGTCAGCAGAAACCAGGTTGAAGTCGCCAGGGATAGTGTGCTTCAAAGCAGAAGCTGCAACAGCAAACTCGAGAGCCTCAGCCTGATTTGGCTTGGTCAGCAAACCGTGGATCAAACCACCAGAGAATGAGTCACCACCACCTACACGGTCGATGATTGGGTTGATGTCGTAGTGCTTGCTCTGATAGAACTCCTTACCATTGTAGATAAGAGCCTTCCAGCCGTTGCGGGTAGCTGAGAGTGACTCACGCAATGTAGAAACTACATACTTGAAGCCAAACTCCTTCATCATGCCCTGGAAAATACCATAGTAACCCTCAGCGTCGGTCTTACCGCCCTCTACGTCAGCATCTGGCTTGAAGCCCAAGCAAAGCTGAGCATCCTCCTCGTTACCAATACAAACGTCAACATACTGCATCAAAGGACGCATGACAGAGATGGCCTTCTCGGAAGTCCAGAGCTTCTTGCGGAAGTTGAGGTCTACAGAAACTGTCACACCATGACGCTTGGCAGCCTCACAAGCCAACTTGGTCAACTCGGCAGCCTTGTCGCTGATGGCAGGAGTAATACCGCTCCAGTGGAACCACTGAGCACCCTCCATGATCTTATCAAAATCGAAATCAGATGGATCAGCCTCGGCAATTGAGCTGTGAGCACGGTCGTAGATAACCTTAGAAGGACGCATAGAAGCACCTGTCTCTGCATAGTAAAGACCTACGCGATCACCGCCACGGGCAATGAAGTCGGTATTAACGCCATAACGACGAAGAGCGTTCAGAGCAATCTGACCAATCTCGTGCTTTGGCAACTTAGATACAAAGTAAGCCTCATGACCATAGTTGGCTACGCTAACAGCCACGTTGGCCTCACCACCGCCAGGAATAATGCGGAATGACTCACTCTGAATAAAGCGATCGTTGCCTTCTGGTGACAAACGAAGCATAATCTCACCTAATGTTACAATTTTTGCCATTGTTGTTTGATAGTTTTTAATTTATTGTTTGTTATTACTTGAATTTATTTCTTCTATGAGGAAGTTCTCGGTTTTATTTCTTCCATGAGGAAGTTTCTTGTGGCAAAAATAAGCCTTTTTTCTTGAATAAAGAAATAAAAACGACTTTTTTTTTGTTTTTATAGCAAAAAACACGCTGTGCATTCGCACAATTCGATTTTTTATTGTAAATTTGCCCCAAAATAACTTGTTGTGGTCGCACACAACATCATGCACAAATAAGAAGAACTATCCACATTGTGGCTTTGCACAATCGTACATTATATATATAAGGTACGCGCGAGCCGCAAACAAAACAAACAAGAAGAAAGAGAATGGCCGAAAAAATCAGAATCAAAGACATTGCTGAAAGAGCTGGCGTTTCTGTAGGAACTGTTGACAGAGTCCTGCACGACCGCCCCAATGTTTCGGAACCAGCCCGCAAGAAGGTAGAACAGGCTCTCAAGGAGATGAACTACCAGCCCAACATGTACGCCAGCGCCCTGGCGTACAACAAGCAGTACACGTTCTACATGCTGCTGCCCAAGCACGAGTCGGAAGCCTATTGGGAGGAAATCGAAGAAGGTGCACGCAAATGCGAAGACACCAGGCGAGACTTCCACATCGACGTGGAAATCAGTTTCTTCGAACGCTCCAGCGATGAGTCGTTCAGAGAGAAAGCCAACGAGATTATCCAGGCCAAGCCAGAAGGTGTCGTTGTGGTTCCATCTTCACTCGACATCACACGCGAGTTCACCGACCAGTTGCACGAACTGAACATTCCCTTCATACTCTTAGACTCCTACATGCCCGACCTCAAGCCACTGTCGTTCTACGGACAGGACTCTTTCTGCAGCGGATATTTTGCTGCCAAGATGCTGATGATGATTGCCAACAAGGAGACGGAGATCATGCTTATGCGACAGACGAAGGACGGACGTGTGATGAGTAAGCAGCAGGACAACCGAGAAGTGGGGTTTCTGCACTACATGCACGACCACTACCCAAACGTGAAAGTTACCGACCTCGACCTGCCACTCAACGGAACACGTGCCGAGTACAATAAGATGCTGGAGAAATTCTTCTCTTCCAACCCACAGGTGCACCATTGCATCACCCTGACATCCAAGGCACACATCGTGGGCGACTTCCTGCTGAAGACCAACCGACGCAACATCCAGATCATGGGGTACGACATGGTGGAGAAGAATGCCCACTGCCTGCGCGAGGGAAGCATCTCTTTCCTCATTGCACAGCATGCCTACATGCAAGGCTATGCGTGCATCGACACACTCTTCCAGGCCATCGTGCTGAAAAAGAAGGTTACTCCGGTAAACTACATGCCCATCGAGCTCCTCATGAAGGAGAACGTGGACTTCTACCGCAGAACTCAGCTCTAAGAACTCCCTCACATATGAAATAAAAAATAACAATATAAAAACAACCTACAAAAAAATGAAACAATCAAGCTTTATCAAAATCAACCCTGCCGACTCGGTAGTGGTTTGTCTCCGTCCATTCAAGCAGGGCGAGACCATCGAGGTTGACGGCAAGACCATCACCTTGTTACAAGACACCCCAGCAGGACACAAAGTCCTCATCGACGATGCTGCTGAAGGAACCAACATCCTGAAATACGGCTACCCTATCGGTCATGCAAAGAAAGACCTGAAGCAGGGAGAATGGGTCAACGAGAACAACCTCAAGACCAACCTTGCCGGAACTTTGGAATACACCTACAATCCCGTAGAGGAAACCCTGAACATCGAGAACGAGAACCGTACTTTCAAGGGTTATGTACGCAAGAATGGCGAGGTAGGTGTGCGCAATGAAATTTGGGTCGTTCCTACTGTTGGCTGTGTGAACGGTATTGCCGAGAAACTTGTCGAACTGCTCAAGCAGGAAACCAAGTGCGAGGGCATCGACGCCATTCACGCATGGCACCACAACTTTGGATGCTCTCAACTTTCGGGCGACCACGAGAATACACGCAAGGTGCTTCGCGACATCTGTCTGCACCCTAACGCAGGCGCTGTACTCGTTCTCTCCCTGGGGTGCGAGAACAACCAGCCAGACGAGTTTATGAAGATGCTGGGCGACTACGACAAAGACCGCATCAAGCTCTTGGTAACTCAGAAAGTGGAAGGCGACGAGCTCGAGGAAGGCATGAAACTGCTACGCGAACTCTATGCTCAGGCCAAGGAAGACAAACGACAGGAGGTTTCGGTCAGCAAGTTGCGCGTTGGTTTGAAGTGCGGTGGATCTGATGGATTCAGCGGCATTACTGCCAACCCATTGGTAGGCGAGTTCTCCGACTGGCTCGTGGCACAGGGCGGAACTTCTATCCTCACCGAGGTACCTGAGATGTTTGGCGCTGAGACCATCCTCATGAACCGTTGCGAGAACAAGGAACTCTTCGACAAGACTGTTCACCTCATCAACGACTTCAAGGAATACTTCCTGTCACATGGTGAGCCTGTAGGCGAGAATCCTTCTCCTGGCAACAAGGCTGGCGGTATTTCTACACTCGAGGACAAGGCTCTCGGTTGCACACAGAAGTGCGGACGCGCTCCCGTCAGCGGCGTGCTCCAGTATGGTGACCGTTTGGAGACAACGGGTCTGAACCTTCTCTCTGCACCAGGCAACGACCTCGTAGCTTCCACAGCCCTTGCTTCTGCAGGCTGTCAGTTGGTGCTCTTCACCACAGGTCGCGGTACGCCATTCGGCACCTTCGTACCAACCATGAAGATTTCCACCAACAGCAACCTCTACCACAACAAGCCCAACTGGATTGACTTCAACGCTGGCGAACTGGTAGAAGGTACTGAAATGAAGGACTTGGTACGCAAGTTCATCGACAAGATTATCGCTGTAGCCAATGGCGAGGAAGCACGCAACGAGTACAACGGCTATCGCGAAATCTCTATCTTCAAGAACGGCGTAACGCTGTAAATATAGTGAATAAACAGACTGAAAAATGAGCAATAAGAAAGGATTACTGGCACTCTCGCCATTGTTTCTGTTGATACTTCTTATAGCCGTCTTTACCATCCATTCGGTAAGGAGCAACGGCTCGGGCGACAACCTGTCGCTTACGGTGGCTTTCATGATTTCCAGCATCTATGCTGTGGCAATATCAGGAGGACTGCCCATCAAGAAGCGCATCGACACCTACAGCCGTGGAGCCGGAGCCAGTAATCTGATGCTTATGCTCTGGATCTATGTGCTGGCAGGAGCGTTTGCTGCATCTGCCAAGGCCATGGGGGCTGTCGACGCCACCGTGAACCTGGCTCTCAGCATACTTCCTGCCAGCATGATTCTGCCAGGACTCTTTCTGGCGGCTTGTTTCATCTCTCTTTCCATCGGAACAAGTGTGGGCACAGTAGTAGCACTCGTTCCTATTGCTGCAGGACTGGCACATTCGGTAGATGCCAACCTGGGGCTTACCGTAGCTGTCATTGTGGGTGGAGCCTACTTTGGCGACAACCTCTCCTTCATCTCCGATACCACCGTGATAGCCACGCAGACGCAGGAATGCCGCATGAGCGACAAGTTCCGCATCAACTCACTCATTGTCGTTCCCGCAGCCATCATCATACTCATCGTCTACGCTATCATGGGAGCAGAAACCAAGGCTCCTACACAAGTGGCTGAGGTGGAATACATCAAGGTAATTCCTTATCTTCTGGTTCTTGTCACAGCCATTGCCGGCATGAATGTGATGGCGGTTCTCACCATGGGAACACTCCTTTGCGGAGCCATAGGCATCATCGAAAACCTCATGGGAATATCTGGCTCTTACGACCTCTTCGGATGGTTCTCGGCCATGGGCAACGGAGTCATCAGCATGGGCGAGCTCGTCATCATTGCAATGATGGCTGGTGGAATGCTCGAAACCATCAGAGAGAACGGAGGTATCAACTTTATCATCGACAAAATTACGGCTCACGTCAAGAACAAGCGGGGAGCCGAACTCTCGATTGCTGCCCTCGTGTCGTTCGTCAACCTCTGTACGGCCAACAATACCGTGGCGATTCTCACCGTGGGAAATATATCCAAGAAGATAGGCGACAAGTTCGGAGTTGACAACCGAAAGGCTGCAAGCATCCTCGACACCTTCTCGTGCTGCGTACAGGGACTCATCCCGTACGGCGTACAGATGCTACTGGCAGCAGGACTGGCGCACATCAGCCCCATCGACATCCTGCCCTATCTCTACTACCCCATGGCCATAGGTGTTGCTGCACTAATGGCCATCCTGTTAAGATACCCACGCCGCTACAGCTGATAAAGAAAAGAGGTTAGCTTAACTCTTTGATAACTTCTGAACTTGCAAAATTAAATAATTACCTACACCCCTAAAAATATAGTAAAAGAATGGACTTTTTGCAGCGCAACCTTTTCGCCCAGTTACGCACCGACAACTTCGGAGCCAAAGAAGAACTGGAGCCTATGACTGTCTTCAAGAAAAAGAAGATAGCCCAGATGATGAAAAATCTCAATGCCGTTCCTGCCGGAGCAGTATTGATGAACAATGGTTTCCTGAACCGACGACTCATCAAGATTCAAAAAGAGGAACGCCACTCCATCGACACCTCCATTGAGACACTCTATCTGTTGCGCTTACTGGTAAGCAACATCAACGGCATTCTCGCCAATGGAATCAGTATAAGAGGCATTATACAGTTGGGACAATACCTCAGAACAAGAGGAGACAAGGTAGACTTCATCAAACTCGAATCCTGGCTGCGCAAACTCCACATCCAGCGCATGGCTCAACTGGAAGGCAGCGTGCTCATCACCTTCTTCGACTTCGAGAAAGACGAAATTCCATTTGTACACAGAGTGGAAAAAGGCGCCTATAAACTCACCCTGCGCTCACTCTATTACAACACGCAGGAGACAAAAGACATCGAGTTCGAACAGACCGCCACAGGATTTGTACGCACCACCGGAGGCACCATGCGCAAGAACCTCAGACGAAGCATGCGCTACATTACCTATGCCCCCATCGAGACTATCAGCAACTTTACACACAAGGTATTCCGCTCACTTTCTGAAATCGAAGAGTAAAATATATCTAAAAAATCACGCTCTTCTGTGGCAGATAGCATGTTTTTTAGTAACTTTGCAGTTATGAAGAAAATCATCATAACTATTATCACCACCCTACTCACCCTCAGTACCCACGCACAACTCGTACAGTGCGAGGATACTTGCCAGCATGTGCATGGCATCGACCTCAGTCATTACCAGGGAAATGTGTTTTGGGAGACGGTAGGCGACAACACCAAAATGGCGTACGTCTATCTTAAGGCGACAGAGGGTGGAACCAATGTAGACAGCAAATACAAACAGAATATAGACCTTGCCCACAGATACGGGCTCAAGGTTGGCTCTTACCATTTCTATCGTGCTCGTATTCCACAGCAGACACAGCTCGAGAACTTCATGGCTCAATGCCGTCCTGGCGATCAGGACTTGCTCCCCATGATAGACGTCGAGACCAAGAGTGGACTGGACACAGAGGAGTTCTGCGACTCCCTATTCAAGTTCCTGTTGCTCGTAGAGAAAGCATACAAGCAGAAGCCTCTCATCTATACTGGTGCTAACTTCTACGACCATTACCTACTTGGCAAACTCGACAGCTATAAGCTCATGATAGCGCAGTACACTAAACGCACTCCCGTCCTTAAGGACGGACGCGACTTCGAAATGTGGCAGTACACGGGTAAAGGCCGGCTCAATGGAGTCAACGGATATGTGGACAAAAGTCGGTTCATGGGCAACCACAGGCTTAGGGAAATCAGATTCCGGCACCGATAAACATTTCCCTATCAATACAAGGACTCAACTTTCCAAGTATGCAAAATAAAAAAAGCAGTTAGAAAAGTTAAAACCAAATACATTTCAATACAGAATGGGGCTATGGTAAGTTCGGAGACAAATGCCTGACATCCCCAGCAAAAAGACTGTTGTTTTAACTCCTTAACTTCTTTACTCCTGGAACTTATCCTTTATAAAAATAAACACTCAACTAAAAAACATAATAAAAATGGCGATTATAAAATGTCCTGAATGCGGACACACCGTAAGCGATAAAGCTCCCACATGCCCTACTTGTGGCGTAGAGATAGCTGGCAAGATTACCACTTGTACCAACTGCGGCACGGCATATTTCAGCAATCTGAATATGTGTCCCAACTGTCATTGTCCTAATCCAAGAAGCGTTGCCACTCCTTCTGTCCCAACAGCTCAGACAGGAGCAACAACACCTCCAGTTCCTACAATTCAACCAGGCACAGACATTCCTCCCGTTCCGGAATCACCAGCTGCCAACAAGGACAAACAGGAAAAGAAGTCCAACCGCACCATCTGGATTTGCTCGTTCATCTTTGCACTCATCGTTTGTGGCACACTCTTTTATTTCTACCACAACGCCAACCAGCAACAGGAAGAGGAAGCCTACGAATACGCCATGCAGAGCAATGATCCGGACGTTCTGCAGAGCTATCTCGACACCTACAAGGATGCCGACCAGGCTCATATCGACTCCATCATGTCGCATCTCAACGCCCTCAAAACCATAGACAACGACTGGACCAACGCCGTGGTAAGCGGTTCGAAAGAGGCAATAGAAGCCTACTTGCAGAAATACCCCAACTCGCCCCACAGACAGGAGGCATGGAATAAAATCGACTCCATCGACTGGCAAGTAGCAAAGAAAGCTGACACGGCTGAAGCCTATCAGATTTACCTCGACCAGCACACCGACGGCTCACACATCGAAGAGGCAGAGAACGCCATGAAAAAAGCCTTGAGCCGCGACCTACAGCCCGAGGAGAGCCAGATGGTTAGCAGTCTGTTCCGCAAGTTCTTCCAGAGCATCAACTCGCGCAACGAGGACGGACTCACCTCTACCTGCGAAGACGTCCTGTCTTCACTCTTAGGCAAGACTGCCGCCACCAAGAACGACGTACTCACCTTTATGCACAAGTTGTATAAAGAAGAAGTCACCAACCTGAACTGGCGTCTCAACAACGACTATCAAATCAAGAAGCGCGAGATTGGCGACGAGGAATACGAGTATCAGGTGGTTTTCACAGCCCGTGAGGATGTAAGCCGCACAGACGGCAGCACACAGGAAGGCTCATTCAAGATTACCGCCACTGTCTCACCCGACGGAAAAATCTCATCTTTCAACATGGCTAAGATTGACATGTAGTCATGCTTTCTTCTGGGGAAGAACGTACATCTTTAAGGAGTACATGCATCTTTAATGAGAAAGAAGCTTATTTTTATCGGATGACGATGGCGTTCTAACCTGTGTTGACATCAGATTAAGTTAACTTCTTGTCCAGATTAAGTTAACTTCTTGTCCAGATTAAGTTAACTTCCTGTGCTCGTTAAACTAAGTTCTTGCTCCAGTTAAGATAAGATGTGCCCTGAAGAGCTAAAGCACAAGATTCTGATTGCGTCTTAGTTCTTCAGGGCGCAGGCCTTTTTGAGGTAAAAAGAATGCAAAAGAAAGGAAATGCAGGACAGAGAAAACTCTGCCATCATTTCCCTGCAGTAAAGGATGAAGCACTTACTTCACCTTAGCACCCCAGTACTTCACGTACTTTATCTTTTTGCCCTGAGTGCCAGTGGGTTTGTTCCACTTACCACCAAGGATGAGTATAGTGGTCTTCTTGCCTGTGGGCACAGCATTTACAGCATCCTGGAGGGTCATGAAATTGCCGCGACCTTCGGCTGAAACCACATAATCGTAGTGACGGACATGCTTTCCGAGTGCAGGAACAGCCTTGCCAATGGCATCTGCCAAGGCTCCAGCTATGATGCGTGCGCCATAAACATTATAGTGGGTATTGTCCATACGACCCTTAGGAATGCTGGGAATCTCACCTGGCTTGTACCACATGTGCAAACTGCGGCTGCCCTTAATACCGAGTGAGGTCTCTATGTCGTGCGTGATCTTTGTAGCATCAACAAAGGGAACATTCAACTCCTGAGCAACACGGCGTGGGGCTACGACATAGGCTCCATGTGTATCGATAAGGGTGTCGCTGTTGATTTTCTCTTCTCCATCGAACACAGTCTTGCGAAGCTTCTCGTCGTCGTCATTCTTCAGGTTCTCAGCATACCAGCAACGACGAACCACAGAGTTGAACAATACAGGGATACCGCCCTTCTGACGAGTTTCCTCAACGAAACGACGCAAGTTGGCATCGAAAGTTGAACCCGGATCAGTATGACGGTCGGCCTTAGGCTTTTCGTCGTTATGACCAAACTGGATGAACACATAGTCGCCTGGCTTCAGTTTGTCAAGAACCTTCTGCCAACGTCCCTCGTTGATAAAACTCTTGGAACTGCGACCATTCACAGCATGATTGTCAACCAAGATCTTGTCGTCAAAAAAGCCCTGCAGCACCATTCCCCAGCCGCGCTCAGGATTATCCTTGAAGTTGGATTTCTCGGCTGCAGTAGAGTCGCCAATAACAAAGATAGTTGTAGTCTTTGTGCTCGACGTCATGACAAACAGCGTCATTGCAAGACATAATAAAAGTGATAGTTTTTTCTTCATATTTTTTTGTTCTGTTATTAGTTTTATTAGAGTAAAAAATCCATGACCTACTCACGCAGCCCATGGACATGAAATAGTTATGCCCTCACACCAGAGGGCTATGTAAAAAGTAATTTACTTATTGTTTTCAATGTAAAGGACAATCGCCTCTCTCCTACTTCACGGCAGCAATCAGCTCCTCGGCTGTTACGAGGGTCTGCTCGCCGCTTTCCATGTTCTTGAGAGTCACTTTGCCTGCAGCCATTTCATTCTCACCTGCAAGTACTACAAACGGAATGTTCTTGGCATTGGCGTAGCTCATCTGTTTCTTCATCTTCGCCTTGTCGGGGAAGATTTCTGAACGGATTCCTGCATGGCGAAGCTTGCCCACGATGGGCAGACAATATGCAGTCTCGGTCTCGCCAAAATTGATGAACAACACCTGAGTAGAATTGACAGCCTCCTTTGGATAGAGATCGAGTGCATTCAGCACATCGTATATACGGTCGGCGCCAAAGCTGATACCTACACCACTGAGACCAGGGAGTCCGAAGATTCCAGTAAGGTTGTCGTAACGACCACCACCCGTGATGCTTCCCATAGGTGTATCGAGCGCCTTCACCTCGAAGATGGCACCTGTATAATAGTTTAAGCCTCGTGCCAAGGTAAGATCGAGCTCTATCTCGTTGTTCAGACCAACAGCCTTCAACGTATCAAGGATAAAGCGAGTCTCCTCTACACCATTCAGTCCTGTTTCTGAACCCGCGAGCACCTGTGAGATGACCTCCAGTTTTTCCTCGTTAGAGCCAGAAAGTGAGATGATAGGCTGCAACTTCTCGATGGCTTCCTCTGAGATTCCGTCATTACGCAGTTCCTCGTTCACCTTCTCGAGTCCTATCTTGTCGAGCTTGTCTATGGCAACTGTGATGTCTACGATTTTCTCTGCCTCGCCTATCACCTCAGCAATACCGGTAAGAATCTTTCGGTTGTTGATCTTGATGCACACACGTACGCCGAACTTAGTGAACACGGTGTCGACAATCTGCATCAGCTCCACCTCGTTGAGCAAAGAGTCGGAACCTACCACGTCAGCATCACACTGATAGAATTCACGATAACGCCCCTTCTGTGGTCGGTCTGCTCGCCATACTGGCTGAATCTGATAGCGCTTGAAAGGCAACTGCAACTCCTCGCGATGCTGTACCACATAGCGTGCGAAAGGAACAGTAAGGTCGTAGCGCAAACCCTTCTCGCAGAGTTTAGCTGCCAACTTCAGTGAGTTGAGAGAATGAAGATCCTCGTCGCTCACCTTGTTCATATAGTCGCCAGAATTGAGAATCTTGAAGAGCAGTTTGTCGCCCTCTTCGCCATATTTACCCATCAGCGTCTGAAGTGTTTCCATCGCTGGGGTTTCTATCTGTTGAAATCCATAAAGGGCATAGACTTCTTTGATGGTGTCGAAGATGTAGTTGCGCTTAGCCATCTCGACAGGTCCGAAGTCACGTGTACCCTTTGGAATACTTGGTTTCTGAGCCATTTAATTCTGTATGTTGTTAAAAGTTTAATGTTTAATGCCTAACGCAATGTTTTACCCTCAAAGTGAAACATCAACACTAAACATTAAACACTATCAAATTATTTACGTACGATGGTCTGAGCACGGTCAGGACCGATAGAGATGATGCCGATACGTGTCTCGAGGAAATCCTCTACGAAGGCTATATAGTCCTTGAACTCCTGTGGGAACTCGTCCTCGGAAGTAAACTGGGTCATGTCGGTGTTCCAGCCCTTGAATTCCTTGTAAACAGGCTCCACATCGTCAATCTCGTATGGGAAATCGGTTGTCACAGTGCCATCCTTCAACTTATAAGCCACACAAGCCTTGATAGTCTCGAAGCTGTCGAGTACGTCGCTCTTCATCATGATCAGCTCGGTAACGCCATTCACCATGACGGAGTATTTCAGCTGTACCAAGTCGCACCAACCACAACGGCGCTCACGACCAGTCACCGCACCATACTCATGACCCAGGTCACGAATCTTGGCACCAGTCTCGTCAAAGAGCTCTGTTGGGAAAGGACCAGCACCCACACGTGTGCAGTAAGCTTTCATGATACCATATACATTACCTATCTTGTTAGGACCGATACCCAAGCCGATGCAAGCTCCAGCACAGATAGTGTTGGAAGAAGTGACAAAAGGATAAGAACCGAAGTCAACATCAAGCATGGTTCCCTGAGCACCCTCGCAAAGAATGTCCTTTCCAGAACGCAGCACCTTGTTGATTTCCACCTCGCTGTCTACCATACGGAACTGCTTAAGGTATTCAATACCTTCCATCCAGGTCTTCTCTACTTCTGTGATATCGAAATCAGTATAACCGAGCGATGCAATCTGCTTGAGATGCTTTGCCTTATGAGCCTCATACTTAGCCTCAAAGTTATCCAGGATGTCGCCAACACGCAAGCCGGTACGGCTCACCTTATCAGTATAAGTAGGACCAATGCCCTTGCCTGTAGTTCCCACCTTGTTCTTACCCTTAGAGGCTTCGATGGCAGCATCGAGCACACGATGAGTAGGCATAATGAGATGTGCTTTCTTAGAGATGTAAAGACGGCTCTTCAGGTCGTGACCGCTCTTCTCAAGATCCTTGGCCTCCTGCATGAAAAGGTCGGGAGCCAACACCACACCATTACCGATGATGTTTACCTTGCCACCCTGGAAAATACCTGATGGGATGGAGCGAAGAACATACTTCTGACCTTCGAACTCCAAGGTATGACCAGCATTAGGACCTCCCTGAAAACGTGCAATGACATCATACTTAGGGGTCAATACGTCAACCACCTTTCCCTTACCTTCGTCGCCCCACTGCAATCCGAGCAGGACATCAACTTTACCTGTGTTCATTTTTATATATTGTTTTTATTCAAGTTTCTCAACCATGTTCACTTACTGGCTGCCTTGCCCTTCTGCTTCTCCTGGCAGGCTGCACAGAGTCCGTAGATATAGAGTGCAAACTCATCACACCGGAAATCGTGCAACTGCGTCTGTCCAATGGCCTGAGTCACTAAAGGTGCGTCAATATCGGTCACACCTCCGCAAACCGTACACACTTGGTGCACATGATTCTCGCGCCCTAAAGACGCTTCGTACTTAGTGCCTTGCGCAAGTCCATGCCTTACGACGAGCTTCAACTCTACCAGGAGATGAATCGTATTGTAAAGCGTAGCACGGCTTACGCGAAAGCCACTCTTTGATAAATACTCCCCCAATTCTTCCAGCGTAAAATGCTTGTCAATGCTGTACACAGCATCCAAAATAGCATAACGCTCAGGGGTTTTACGGTGTTGACAGGCCTCTAAATAATCGTCCAAGACCTTCTTCACCCGAACCTTTACGTCGTCTGTCATAATACTCGTTAGTTACATAAAACGCACAAAGATACTTATTATTTACGACATAGAGGAAAATCTTATTTTAAAAAATCTAAATTGCTCCAGTTAGGCTGCAAGAACATCCTGCTCCAGCCACGAGATTCTGCCTCATTTCTTCAAATTCTCCATATTTCTGAGTTCCTCATAAATGCGCTGCACGGGCAGTCCCATCACATTGAAATAACTGCCTTTGAGTCCCACACAGCCCACGTAGCCTATCCATTCCTGAATGCCATAAGCACCAGCCTTGTCGAAGGGTTTGTAATGATCTACATAATAGTTGATTTCCTGCTCGTCAAGCTTTTTGAAACTCACCTCGGTCACTACGGAAAACTGACGTTGCTGATCACGTGTGGTGAGACAAACTCCCGTCACCACATGATGGGTCTTTCCACTCAACATACGTAACATGCTGCAAGCCTCTTCTGCATCGTGAGGCTTACCTAAGATAACACCCTTGCATTCCTTGTCGTTCAGAAAGCCTTCAGATGGTGCTATCACCACCGTATCGGCGGTGAGAACCAGCAGGTTATCATCGCCTTCTTCAAGAAGTGATTGATAGGCAGCCGCCTTCTTATGGGCTATATATTGAGCCGTATCGTACGCATTCAGCGTATCGGGAAAACTCTCGTCTATGCCCTGTACCACCTTTACCTCGAAAGGAATGTCGAGCCCTGCCAAAAGTTCCTTGCGGCGAGGCGAATTGCTCGCCAATATGATTTTATATTCCATCTATCTTGTCTTCTTTAACACCCGGAATTGTGAACGTCAAAACATTCTTATCAAACTCCTTAACTCTCTACCATCCGAACGCCTTGGCATCGGAAAGCCATTTGTTCTGTGCCCGCAACACCTGTTCTATAATGTCGCGTCCCACACCTTCGCCTCCTTTGCGCGAAGACACATAGGCGGAAATACCCTTAATGTCGGGACAAGCATCGGCAGGACAACAAGGACAACCGCAAAGGCGCATGATTTCGTAATCAGGAATATCGTCACCCACATAGATAACTTCCTCATCCTGCAGGCCATAACGGATGAGGAAATCCTTATAAGTAGTGACCTTAACAGCACAACCCATAAAAATATCCTCCACTCCGAGTCCTGCATAACGCTTGCGTACAGCCTCAGTGGTACCGCCTGTTATGATGGCGATACGAAGCCCCAATTTCTGAGCCAACTGAATGGAATAACCATCCTGTATGTTTACTGTACGCAGAGGTTCTCCCGCGGCAGAGAGAGTAATAGTCTGCCGAGAAAGCACGCCGTCGACATCAAATATCACGGTCTTTATCTTTGTCAAATCATAATTGATCATAATCGTATTCTGTTTACTTCTCCTCGCTCATTCTGTGGATGTTCATACTCATGCGCTCGTAGATATCCTTGAGCAAGGGATTGTCGCGCAAGAGCGAAGACTGCGCACGAATCACATTCTGGTCGTACCTGACAGCAGGCCCCGTCTGAGCCTCTTGAGGCGTAAGCACATGCACCTTACGAGCAGTCTCGTCGATAAGCGGAAGCATCACATCAAAAGGAATCCCATGCTTCTTCAGAATATCATAACTTACAGCATAACAATGGTTTACAAAGTTGCATGCAAAAACAGCAGAGAGATGAAGATACTTTCTGTCCTCACTCGAAAGCTGATAGATTTTGGTCGTCAGACTCTGAGCCAACTGCATCAGCACATCGTGGGCGTAGTCGTCATTGGCCTCTACAAAACAGGGAATATCATGGAAAGAAACCGTCTTCTCTTTCGAGAACGACTGCATGGGATAGAAAACACCATAGTGAAGCGCCATGCCGGCAAACACGTCCATATTGACCGAACCTGCGGTATGAAGAAAGACCTTCGTACTCCTGCCCGAACAGAGCGACTGCACGAGGTCGGGCAACACGCTGTCCTTCACTGAGATAATATACACATCAGCATCATTGCGCACCTTTTCGATTTCGGTAACAGGAGCCCCACCAGCAAGCGTTGCCAAGGCGCTGGCCGACTCCATCGTGCGACTGTAAACCTGCAGGATATCGTGTCCTGCCTCCAAGAGAGCCTTGCCCAAATTAGTGGCTAACCGGCCTGCTCCAATCAATATTACTTTCATAATAGTGCAAAAATACTAAAAAGACTGGATATGAGAGGCATCATACTTGCTTTTTTAGAAATAATTTATTATTTTTGCCATGTGAACGAATGTTGTATTGATATTTATACAAAATCGAAAGACTTGCCAACTCTTCTCGAAGGCAACTACTTTCATAGCCGTGAGTTGTTTATTATCTACGAACAGACTCCCGGCTGCACTCCCTATATGGTTGTCGTTTCCAACAAAGAGGGGCGGACTTTGGCGCAGCTTCTCGTGGCAGTAAACAGAAAGGGCAACTGGTTCCCTCCTTATATATATACACACGCGCACGCGCACGAAGAAGGAGTCTATGCCGACGATGCCGACAAGGAGGAGCTCTTCAGCAAGATGCTGCAGGCCATTACCCAACGGCTCGACCGCCGACTGTGTCTATACATAGAATTCTCTGGCATCAGAAAGAAAATGTTTGGCTACCGCACTTTCAGACAGCAAGGCTACTTCCCCATTGCTTGGCAGGAGGTCCACAACTCACTCCACAGCAAGGCGCCCGAGGAAAGACTCTCCGAAAAAATGCAGCAGCGCATCAAAAAGCTGAAAGACAAGAGCATCATTACGCATGCAATAACCAGCCAGGAAGACATTCACTCGTTCCATCAACTGCTGAAACGATACTACCGCTTCAAGCCTCGCCGACATATTCCCAACGAGCGATATTTCCAGGAAATGGCAAAGAGCCCCAATGCCAGGATTTTCCTTACCACCTATGGAGAAAAAGATATTGGTGGCTGCGCCTGTGTCTATTCTGGCGGAAATGCCTACCTGTGCTTTTTAGCTGCCAAACGAAAGACCTACGCCATGCTCCACCCTGACACCGTGGCAGTATGGAACGCCATACAGTATGCCTACGAGCATGGTTATTCCCACATCTACTTTATGGATGTAGGTTTGCCCTGGTATAAGAATCCTTTTCGGGAGTTTATTCTCAGTTTCGGAGGAAAGCCTGTTTCCAAGTACAGATGGTTTCGTTTCTACAGTCGCACCATCAACAAAATACTGTCATGGCTGTACAAGGACAAATAATTCGATATTATTTCAACAACTGCCAAACTTGCTAAAAAAACGAACAAAACTATTTAAGACAGAGACGGAAAAAACAGCAGAAAGAAAAGGGCAAGAAAAAAGGGCTCCGCTGCTATGCGTGCCCCATTCCTCTGTTAAGCAATTCGAGTCCCCGCTCGGTGCAGATTCCCCGAACGATGACCATAAAGAAATTGTCGAAGATGGTCTGCATGGAATACATGCGGTAAAGCTGAAGGTGCATAATCTCGTTCATGGTAATGTGCCCCACATTCGAGATAAAAGGATAGTCAATATCACTACGGAACAAGCCCTCCTTCACGCCACACTCATAAAAGCGCATTCTGTCCTCCACCTCATGTTCGTGCACAGACTTCATGTAAGCCACCACACGAGGCATGTGCTGTATTTCCTCATAGAACTTGACGCCCACCTGCTCGCATAGCTCCATCTGCACCCGATAGAAATAACAAATGATATCGATCACATTGTGATTATTCTCAGAAGCAAATTGATCAAGCATTCTTCTAAGTTCCTCATTCTGAGCCCTTATTCCAGCCAACAACAGTTCCTCCTTGTCACCAAAAATCTCGTACACAGTCCGCTTAGACACATGAAGGCCACGAGAAATCTCATCCATTTTCACAGCTTTAATTCCCCTCTGGCGAAACTCATTCATGGCGTATTCGATAATTTTGCTTTTCAGTTCACGCCTATAGTCATTTGTTATATTCATTGCAGTATTCGAATGTTTTCTTTCTTGTTTCGACTTTTTTTATTCGCAAAGTTACAAAAAAAATCAAAGAAACCTACCATTATTCATTAGTTTTTTATTACCTTTGCACAAAAAATATGAGATTGTGCACAAAAAGCATAATTTTTGTAAGAATATAAAACTTTAAACCGCTATATAATTATGGTAAAAATTTCTAAAGAGGCAGCTCTCGCCTATCACGAGAACAATCGACCTGGCAAGATCGAGGTGAAGCCAACCAAACCTTATCACACCCAAACCGACTTGAGTTTGGCTTACTCTCCTGGTGTAGCCTACCCATGTTTGGAAATCCAGCAAAACCCGGACTCAGTCTACAAGTACACAGACAAAGGCAACTTAGTGGCAGTTATCAGCAACGGAACAGCCGTACTGGGACTTGGAGACATTGGCGCCATGAGTGGCAAGCCAGTAATGGAAGGCAAGGGTCTGCTGTTTAAGATTTACGGTGGTATCGACGTGTTCGACATCGAGGTGGCAGAGAAAGACCCCGAGAAATTCTGCGAGGCAGTAGAAAAGATTGCTCCTACCTTCGGAGGAATCAACCTTGAGGACATCAAGGCGCCACAATGCTTCTATATAGAGGACAGACTCAAGCGCACCCTCGACATCCCTGTGATGCACGACGATCAGCATGGCACAGCCATCATCTCGGCTGCAGGTCTGAAGAATGCCCTTGAGGTGGCAGGCAAGAATATTGCCGACGTAAAGATCGTTGTCAACGGAGCCGGAGCAGCAGCCATCAGCTGTACCAAGCTCTATGTGGCTTTGGGCGCACAGGTAAAGAATATTGTGATGCTCGACTCCAAGGGCGTCATCACCAGCGACCGTGAGAACCTGACCGAGCAGAAGAAGCTCTTCGCTACCGACCGTCGTGATGTTCACACTCTCGAGGAAGCCGTGAAGGGTGCCGACGTATTCGTAGGACTCAGCAAGGGTAACGTCCTCTCTCAGGACATGATTCGCTCGATGGCGGACTCTCCTATCGTCTTCGCCCTGGCCAACCCTGTACCAGAAATCAGCTACGAAGATGCCATGGCAAGCCGTCCAGACGTACTGATGTCAACAGGCCGCAGCGACTATCCTAACCAGATCAACAATGTAATCGGATTCCCATACATCTTCCGTGGTGCGCTCGATGTTCACGCACGTGCCATCAACGAAGAGATGAAAATGGCTGCCGTACATGCCATCGCCGACCTGGCCAAGCAGCCTGTTCCTGATGTGGTGAACGATGTTTACCATGTCAACGATCTGACCTTCGGTCCTAAATACTTCATTCCAAAGCCAGTAGACCCACGCCTTATCACAGAGGTGAGTGCAGCAGTAGCCAAAGCTGCCATGGAAAGCGGCGTAGCCCGCACACCTATCACCGACTGGGAAGGTTACAAACAGCACCTGCGTGAGCTTTTGGGACAGGAGACCAAGCTCACACGCAAGTTGCACGACACAGCCCGCCTGCACCCTCAGCGCGTGGTATTTGCCGAAGGCGGCAACCCCACCATGCTGAAAGCTGCCGTACAGGCCAAGGCCGAAGGTATTTGCCAGCCTATCCTGTTGGGCAACCCCGACCGTCTGAACCGTGTGGCCTCTCGCCTGAAGCTCGACTTGAGCGACATCGAGATTATCGATATGCGTGCAGACAATGAGCAGGGCCGTCGTGCCACCTTTGCCAAACACCTGGCAGAGAAGCGTGCCCGCGAGGGTTACACTTTCGAGGAGGCTTACGACAAGATGTATGAGCGCAACTACTTCGGAATGTCACTCGTGGAGCAAGGCGACGCTGATGCCTTCATCACCGGTCTTTACACCAAGTACTCCAACACGATCAAGGTGGCAAAGGAAGTCATCGGTATCCGACCTGAGTTCAAGACCTTCGGCACCATGCACATTCTCAACACCCAGAAGGGAGTATTCTATATCGCTGATACATTGATCAACCGTCACCCCGATGAGGACGTGCTTACCGATATCGCCAAGTTGTCGGCTCACACCGTGAAGTTCTTCAATGAGGAACCTGTCATCGCCATGCTGAGCTACTCCAACTTCGGTACCGATGCTGCAGGTTCACCTGTCAAGGTTCACAAGGCTGTGGCAGAGATGCAGAAAACTTACCCCGACCTCGCCATCGACGGTGAGATGCAGGTCAACTACGCACTCAACAAGCAGTTGCGCGACGAGAAATATCCATTCTCTCGTCTCAAGGGCAAGGATGTCAACACATTGGTGTTCCCTAACCTGAGCAGCGCCAACGCTTCTTACAAGCTCCTGCAGGCTCTCAACCCAGAAGCCGAGATTATTGGTCCTATCCAGATGGGTCTTAACAAGCCAATCCATTTCACCGATTCAGAGGGAAGTGTTCAGGACATCGTCAACATCACAGCCGTGGCTGTCATCGACGCCTACGTGGAGAAGATCAAAAACAACAAGCAGTAAGGAGATTTCTCTGGAGTTTTTTTTCAAATAAGGTGCAAGAGTCGTGAACAACGGCTTTTGCACTTTTTTATTTTCTTTTTCATAACACCTGCCAACTTAAAAGTCACTAACTTAAAATTATCAAAAAGGAGCCTAATGTAAACGATTGCGCATTTTTTATAGTTAAAATGCGTTAATAAAGCGAATTGTGTGCCCACACAATAAAAACATCAAAAAATAAACAAGAAAATATTTGGTCGTATCAAGAAAAGGCCGTATCTTTGCCATCGTTATCCTGAAAACAATCTTTTTACCTTAAAAGGAACTAATACCTATTGAAGATTTGGAGCGGTAGCCTGTGAAGGTCATCGCTTTTTTTTATCCCTACTTTTCAAGTATCACAGAAACATTTTCCACCACCATCTCCCAATTAGTTCTCATTCGGCAAAGTTATTCTTTGCGCTGTCCTACATTATTTCATAAAAAATTGGCAACCCAGTTGCCCGCAGGCTCCATCACGGGCGCTCCCAAGGACAAAACCATGCAGATTATCCACGAGGCGGAAGGTTACGGACGTGGATTCTACACGGGCATCAATGGCTTACTCCTGCCCATCCCCTGCTTGCCGGCACCAAGCGTGCCTTTCTCTTAGACCAAGGCGCCATCACCGAGAAAGACCTTACTCCCGACGACCTCATGAAGGCAGAAAAGATAAGACTCTTCAATGCCATGATCGACTTCGGAGAAATAGAAATCATTAACACGCAGCTCGGCTCTCGCTAATGGAGAAGTTAGGAGGGAAGCGAAGAGAAATTAGGGGAACGAAAGTGCTGTAAAGCGAAAAAACACTATTTAGAATCCGTCTAATCCCCATTTGTTGGTATTAGACGGATTCTAAATAAAGAAACTAAAAAGGAAGAATACCAATTTTTAAGTATTGTAGGAAAAACAAAATCATAGTATCTTTGCAAACGCAAAAACAAGAACAACCAAAACTCTGGGGCAATGCCCCAACACTCCAACCATGAGACGCAAGAAGAAAGACAGAAACAAGATTCTATGCAAGAAGAAAGACTATAAAGATACAAAGAATACAAAAACATTAAGAATGAAGAGAATATATTTGATTATTTTAGGATGTATAGCCAACAGTCTGCTACAGGCACAGGACTTGAGCGGACAATATACGACAGAATGGCAATGGGACATGAACAAGAACACCAACTGGGTCAACCAGTTGCGCCTTGACCTGAGTGTTCCTTTAGGAAGCGACAGAAACACCATTGAGGCAGCCACGCTCCACCTCGCCAAGACCGGCGAAAACGTCATTGGCGACTGGCAGGGATTCTCCAACATCGATGCCGACAACATGCTGGCGGCCATTGCCGTCTTAGGCTTCATGCACCAGTGGAACTCGGGCCATCTGTTTATAGGTGTGAGGAATGTGAACGAAGACTTCTTCACATCCCCTATCACGGCACTCTTTACCAACAGCTCCTGTGGCATATTCCCCACGGTGGCTGCCAGCTATCCTATAGCCAACTATCCCTTTTCGGGACTCACCCTTTACTTCGACATCACCAAGAAGGGATGGACTTTCCGCAACAGCCTTTACAACGGAACGGGCTACAATGGCAGGACAGCCCACGACAATCCGTTCTTGATAAAGCCCAAGACTGACGGCATATTCAACATGTCGCAGATAGAGTACGCCCATCGCAGCGGAGAATATTATGCCGGCATAGCTGTCCACACCCGACAGCAACCCTTCGTCACAGAAAGCAAAACAGGCTCAACAATGACTGAGACAAATGGAACTTCCGTGAATGGAACTTCGATGGATGAGAATACACCTAACGGAACTTCACCGGAAGAGACTTCTTCGGCGCGAACCACCTTTGCCTGGTGGCTGTATGGAGAACAGAAGCTGTGGACATCGGGCGAGAAAAGCATCTCGTGCATGGTGCAATATTCAGAGAATTCAAGCCACAAGAACGCCTGCTACCGCTACGCAGAGATAGGCGGCGCCTATCGTGACGCGAAGAACGAGTGCGGTGTGTCGGGACAGTATGCCCGATTCCAGCAAGGCGATGAATACTCGCTGGAACTCACCTGGAAGCGACAACTTACCAAGGCCATAGCCGTGCAGCCTTCCTTCCAGTTCATCCACAACGACGACGGCAACTTCACCGCGCTCAGCGCCCGCCTCTACCTCAACTTCTGACGGTTGCCATTTCTGCCTATCCACTTGGGCAGCGCCAGGGTTCCCATCACTAAGAAGGGATAATAGAAGACAGCTCTCCAGAGCATGGCGGCAAGGATGGCAACCGATGCTTCGGGCAGATAGTCGGAGTAATACAGGCGGAACATCAGCTCAGCCACACCGCTTCCTCCAGGCGTAGGACTCAGGATGGAAATCATCCACATCACCCACTGGCGGCACCAAGCCATGAGCATGTTGCCATGGCATTGAAAAGCCAGCAGGATAGCCACGACGATGGCAAATCGTGCCAACCAAGCCAATGAAGTATAGCCCATCAGCAGCAGCCAGAACCGCCATCCCTCCTTTCGGGCTTCCTCCGAAGCCAGAGTCATGTCGGAAGAGAATTTCTCCACCTTGGGCAGGAATCGGCGCAACACAGGAATCTTGCAACAAGCCTTCAGCACCCATCCCAAACACTGGGGGCGATGAAGGAGCAGCACATACAGAATGGCTGTCCATACGGCTACGATGAGCGTGCTCACGATGAAGACCACCTGCACGCCGCCCTTGACCCATTCATTGGCAGCATCGGCCGACACATCCACTCCGTCTGCCATACTGAAGAGCAGATGCGAGGGCACGAGGAAATACAGCAGACAGCAGCTCACGGCCAGGAAAGCCTCGTCGGCCAGGAGGGCAGCAAACATGGTGAAGATGCTTCTTCCCATTGTCACACCCTCGCGGTTCAGATACACAAAAGCCAGTCCGCTGCCGCCTACAGCCGAGGGAGTAACAGCCGAGGTGAACTCGCAGAGCACGTTGACCCGAAAGCTCTGCATGAGCGACAGCCTGCGATGGCAGAGATGCTGAAACCGCAGACTGAGCATCAGGTTCTGTAAGGCGAAAAGCCCCACAGCCATCCCTACTCCGAGAAAGAATCCCGGAGACAAGTCGATATTGCTCAATGCATCCACATCGAACTCTCTGATCATCATTCCTGCGATAACCACCAATCCTATGGATGCCGCCAACCACAAATGCCATTTCTTCATATCTGTTCCTTTGTCTTTTTCACCCTCACTAAGGAGTTAACTTCTTAACTTCTGGAAAAACTCCTTTAACTCCTAAGAAATCTCTTGAGAAGAATCTTCTGATTAGCTCCTCCTCTATACAATAACGCTTAAATAACCCATCTATTTTGTTGTCGGTCAATTAAATGTTGATATCGGTCAACCACTTCTTCTGCAATGCTCTCCCAGGGTCGCACCAACGTGTTGGCAGCGCCTCTTGCAGCCCATGTCATGGTGATGGGCCGTTCCAAAATATAACGCAGGCGGTTGGCGAAGGCATTCACATCATTGTCGGCGAGAAATCCATTGAATCCGTCGCGTATCAGTTCAGCCGTGTTGCTGCCCCTTGTCACCAAGGAGGGCGTATGTAGCGAGGCTGCCTCTCTCACCACTAATGGCGCATTGTCGTAGACCGAAGGAAAAAGGAAGAGGTCGGCAGCTGCATAGATGGTTTTCATCAGTTCTCTCGACTGCACACTTCCCAGGAAGGTGAGTCGGTCCTGCCTGTAGTCCTGACGGCCCGTAAGTCCTTGTCGTTCTGCCAGCGCCTGCATCTCATCGCGCGCATAGCCATCGCCCACAAACAGAGCATGAAAAGGCATGTCCCTGATCATGGTCAAAGCCTCGATGATGAGCTTCACGTTCTTCTCCCAGATGTGCTGTCCCACGAAGAGCAGCAAGGGTTCGTCTGCATTCACATAGAGCTCGTTCTTCGCCTCGCGCTGCAGGTCGGCAGAATAAGATGTACCTGCAAACTCGGTGCCGTTGTCCACCACCTCAAAACTGCCCTTATATCCATACTCCCGCAAAGTTTCACCCACCGAAGCCTGCGGCACCCACACCTCGTCGGCACTCTCGTAGAACTTCACCACCTTGCCTACAAGATAGTCCACAATGGTCTTGTTGGGAATCACCCGTTCAAAGTCGTCTCGATATTTGGAGTGGAAGGTTGCCACCAAGGGCACGCCTATCTTCTTCGCCATCTTCAGGGCATAGTCGCCCGAGGAGAAAGGGCAGTGGGCATGAAACACCTCATAGCTATGGGCAGCAAACTGCTTCTGGAACTTCAGATCGAACAGGGGGAAACCATAACGGTAAGGCCGGCGTCCCGGCACAGGAACCGAATGGTACTGTAAGACCTGATAAGGCAACTGAGCCTCGTCGATACCAGGCATTTCCGGTGTAATTACAGCCACGTCTTTCCCCTGCTGATACAGGCAGCGTGCCAGGTTGCTTACTGTGAGCGACACTCCATCCATGACGGGTGGAAAACATTCGTTGAATAATCCAATCATATTATTTTTTACTTCAAAATCTTATGAATAGGCTCAGGCATTTTTTTCTGCCTGTCTGCCATGAACGGAACATTCAGAATATTGGCGATAGTAGGCGCTACTTGGCTGGTGTAGACAATGCGTCCGCCCTCCATTTCGCCCAGATGCTGTATGCTCTTGCCGAAAGCCACCAACCAGGTTTGGTTGCTTCCCTCTATCTTCTTGCCATGCTCTGCCCACGACGCCTGCGGGTCCACCTCGCCACGGTTGGCATGAGTGCCCAGGCTCGTTCCCCTGCCGTGGTCGCAGGTAATGATAAAGGTGGTGTTGCCACGATAGAATTCGTCGCCCTGGCAGTATTGCCACAGTTCTCTGATATACTGGTCGTTCCTGTGGGCTGCATCAAGATACTCTTTCCACTTGCCATGATGCGCATAGTAGTCGGTCTCGCAGAACTCCACAAAGAGTAGTTTTGGATGCTTGTCGCCCAGTGTCTTCAGGGCACGGTGCAGGGTTACGCTGTCTCGCCTCACCTGTGCACTCACCCTGTGTTTCGAGCGGAAGTCAACGGACAGTTCACTTCGGCGTATGTTCAGGATGTAAGGCATTACGTCCCAGCTTGCCACGGCACTCACCCTGTCCCTGTAGTCGGGCGATGCGGCAGCCATTTCCAGCACCGACCGATGGGGGTTGTATTGTTTTCTGTTGTCGAAGATATGCTCGTCGTCGGTCACACCACATAGCATCTCGCTGTAACCGGCATACGATTTCCAGATACCGTTTTCCACCTCCATCCTCGACTTTCTGTTGCGGTTGCCCATCATGCAGCCCTTTTCCTCCCCCATCTTCCACAGGAAAGGCATCAGACTGTCGCGGCGTGCACCCTCAAAAACTTCCTGCCATCTCAGTCCGTCAATGGCTATCACCACCACCCTTGGCTCCTCTTTTCTGCTATCCTGCCCATGCACTGCGAGCAGAAACAGCAGCGGCAGAAGCAGCAACAAGGGAATCATCCTTTTCCTTTTCATAAGCTCTGTTCTCCTTTCTATGATAATATGCTTCGTAAGTGTTTTCTATGGCTGCCATGATACGGCTGTCGGCGTGGTTTTCCCACATTCTGAACTCCACATCCTCCTCATAGTCGTGAGCGAAAGCCTTCAGCTTGTCGATGTCGAAATCGTTGCTCATCACTCCCGCCATCTCCCTCTCGGCATCTATGGCGTTGCATTCCTGCTCCACATGAGCCGGAATCAGCATGCTGGGTTTGCCCATATACAGCGCCTCGCAGACGCTCTCAAATCCTGCCGTGGTGGCGTAAGCCCTGCAGCCAGCCATCATCCTCAGGAACTTCACGTCGTCGAGCCGATGGAAAGTGAGCGTGTCGTCCACCTTCAGCTCCTCAGGAGCGTCGGACTTGTCCCAGAAGAAGTGCAGATGAGTGTGTGGGTGTTTCGCGTGCCACGCCCTCACATCCTCTGCGAATCCCGTGTTGAGCATATAGCCCATGACATAGTTGCCATGATGGCGGATTGTGGTCTTCACCTCCCTGCGGAGCAATGGCGGCACCACTTTGATGGCTTGCTTCTCGTCGTCATCATACTGACGTATGGACAGGGCCAGCTTGGCGGTTGCGCCTACGCATGTGATGCGGGTGAACAGCTTAAGCATGCTCTCGGGCAGGAGTGACTTGCCTGGCATCTTGAAATCGGGATGCAGAAAGAGATACTGGTGAGCCACGCAGACCATGGGAATGCCCATACGGAAGAGCTTGCAGGTAATACCGCAGAGCACCTCATAAAAGTTGATGATGATGTCGGCTCCGCTCGCTCTGATGGCTCTATGCATCCTGTTGATGCTCGCCACATACGAAGGTATCAGGGCGACATTATAGGTGATGGAGCGCAGCAGATTGAACCTGCGGTTATCCTTCGACGGTCGGAAGTTGGGACTGTAGAACTGCTCAATCCCGCAACCTATCTGATTCTCAAAAAACGCAGGAATCACCCTGTTCTTGCTCTTTCCTACCAAAACCTTCACTACCTCATGACCTTCGTGTCGAAGCATCTGTCCGAGTGCCAGCGCCTGGGTGAGATGTCCTCTTCCCTCGCCTTGAATCACAAAAATTACCTTCATTTTATCTTTCTTACATCTTTTTTAAAAAACGTCTTGTGGAACCACGACAGCTTTTCTTCCTGCCATTTTCCGACCGCAAAGTTATAAGCTTTATATTTCAAAGATATGATAGAAAAATGAAGATGGAGTTAAAAAGATTTTTTCAGGAGATTTCTCTTCGGGATCCCGCGATATTATCACATTCGTCACACTCCCGAAACACCATTGCAACACGTTTTAAGTACCTTTGCCCCGAGAAATCAAACACATAGTAAGATGAAAAGAATCAAATTTATGAGCATCATCGCCATGACGCTCCTCACAGGCAGCAGAATGGCTGCACAAAACCACACACCGTCCTCAACCCTTCAGCGCCCCAAGCTCGTGGTGGGCATCGTCGTCGACCAGATGAGGTGGGACTATCTCTACCGCTATCAGAAACGCTACACCGAGGGTGGATTCAGCCGAATGCTGCGCGAGGGCTACACCTGCGAGAACACCGCCCTGCCCTACGTCCCATCCGTCACCGCCATCGGCCACACCTGCATCTATACCGGCAGCGTTCCCTCCATACACGGCATTGCCGGCAACAACTTTGTGAAAGACGGACAGAAAGTCTATTGTACTGACGACAAGACCGTTAAGACCGTCGGTTCGACCAGCGATGCAGGCCTCATGTCACCCCGAAACCTCTGGACAACCACCATTGGCGACGAGATGCGAATAGCCTCCAATGGCAGAGCCAAGGTGGTGGGCGTGTCGCTCAAGGATCGCGCCTCTATCCTCCCGGCAGGCCACAACCCCAACGGCGCCTACTGGTTCGACGATGCCACAGGCCGCTTCATCACCAGCACCTACTATATGGACAAGCTGCCGCAATGGGTACGGGCGTTCAACGACAAGCACTTACCCGAACAGTACCTCTCAGCCGACTGGAACACCCTCTACTCCAAGGCTACATACGCCGAGAGCACAGCCGATGACACCCCATACGAGAACGGCATCCGTGAAGGCGTGAACCCCACACTGCCCCTCTCCCTGCCGGCACTCTACCGAAAATACGGCTACGGCATCATCCGAAACACCCCCTTCGGCAACAGCCTTACACTCGACCTTGCCCGTGCAGCCATAGAGGGCGAACAGTTAGGCAGCGACGAGGAGACCGATCTCCTGGCCATCAGCTGCTCATGCACCGACTACATAGGCCATCAGACAGGCACCCACGCCATCGAGACCGAAGACACCTATCTCAGACTCGACCAGGCACTTGCCGACTTCCTCGCCTACCTCGACCAGAAAATAGGCAGGGGCAACTATCTCGTGTTCCTTACAGCCGACCACGGCGCCATGAACAACGCCCGTTTCCTGCAAGACCGCCGCATCCCTGCCGGCAGCTGGGATTCCAAGGCTGCAGCCCGTAAGCTGCGCGAGGCATTGGCGAAGGACTATCCACAGGCAGCCGACCTCATCAAGACCGTGATGAACTATCAGGTGTTCCTCAACGTTGACGCCATCCGCTCAGCCCGTCTCGACGCATCCAAGGTCAAGGAGCGAGTAGTAAGCCTCCTGCAGCAGGATCCTGACGTGCTGTATGCCTGCGACATGGAGAAGGTGGTCACAGCGAGCATCCCCGACGAAGTGAAATACCGCATCATCAACGGCTACAACCGTGAGCGAAGCGGAAGCGTAGCCATCGTGCTGAAGCCAAACCACTACGACCACGGCATGAAAGGAACCGACCATGGCACCTGGAATCCCTACGACACCCACATCCCCTTGGTCTTCATGGGATGGGGCATCCAGCATGGTTCCACCACCCGTCCCACCTACATGACCGACATCGCCCCCACTATTGCAGCCCTGCTTCACGTTCAGGCACCCAACGGCAACATCGGTCGCCCGATATTCGGCGCAGAAAAGTAAAGATAAAACTTCCACAAATCCCTTTTTAGAAGTCATCCACACCCAACAAACGCTCGTGGAATGGTAGCTGAAGAGATAAACAGGCCTCGGAGAGAAAAGGGACACAGAGGGACGAAAATCTTCCAATATTCCAGTTCTTCCAATATTCCAATTAGCATTTGATTTTTCCAAATCCCTTATTATAGACTCTATAACTATCTAATAATCATATATAT
>CAVACC010000022.1:0-37734 GCA_963587495.1 Clostridia bacterium
ATGATTCTTTCATGTAATTGAAACTTTAGGAGTCAACCATATTTACAAAAAGACACGTACAATATACGATTAAAGGGTGCTTGTCCTCATCGACAAACACCCTTCCTTCATCACAAATATAAATGCAATCTATTAAATAAAAGTGTAAATGGTTTAAAACTCATCCCATGCTTCCCAGGCATTATAGCCTTTGGAGCCCATATTAACATCTTCATCGGTATCATCGATGTCTTTTTTTTCTTCACCTGGCAATACAGACACTCCACTTCCTTGTATAGAGCCATCGAGAAGATTAGTTTCCATGACGGTTTCCATGATGGTAATCGCTGGAGTAATATATTTCATTTTCATGATTTGTCGTTTCATTAATTATTTAACAATCAATTTCTGTCCGTTCTTGACATAAATGCCTGCAGGCAAACCTGCTGCATCACCATTAGAACTTACCATCTTTCCTTCGAGGTTGAAGACAGGTGTCAATGTATCTGTACCTGCAACAATCGTTACATCCTCGATACCAGTTGTCTCGCCGAAATTCTCACCACCGAAGACAGAAGCCTGCTTAGAACCTGATGGCAGAGAAGTCGACTTGTCAATACCGAAGAAGTTGTTATAGTCATCCACACCGCCATTACGTTCGTTGGTCTGTACCAGACTCTTGTTTGGCTTCCAGGTTGAGGTATTACCAGTATAAAATCTGAACTTATAAACAGGATCAGACTTTGTCTTAGCATATACATAGCTATACTGAGGGATGGTCACCTTGGCAGCTTTAGCATTCTCGTTACCCAAGTAGTTACCGACGAAACGATACTCCTTGGTTGGGTTTGATGCCTGTCTCGCCTGTTCTGCGGTAGTAGACTCAACAACAGTTGGCAGAGGATTACCCTCTACTGCCTCATAGTTCTTTACTACAAAGACTGCATCCTGGTCAGACTGCTCACCATTGTATGGCTTGATCATATACGACTCGTGTGCCCAGAGTACAACATCGTCATCTGCTACATTGTCTTTCGCAGTAGCAATATCCGCACTCCACATTCCGTTAGCACCCTTCATCTTGGTTCCATCAGTATTCTTTGTGCTATGGTTCAAAACGTCCTGAGTAAAGTAAAGCACAATCTTATTCTTGCCATTAACACCGAGATCGCGTGTCACCTTATTAAAGAGGCAGAGCTGAGTATCACTGCCGAAGGTATCAAGTACCTGCTTCTTGGTCATATTGAAAGGAACACAGAGTGTCCACCACTGACCTGGCTTCATCGTAATCTTGTATTCAGGAGTTGACTTGCTATCGCCGTTTACCAAGACAAAGCGACGTGTACCCATGTGGGCTATCTTGCAAAGTTCGTCCTCAGAATACTGACCCTCATCCGTGCCTACTACAAAGCCTGCTTCTTTCAGTGTGGCATAATCTTCTTCTATAAGTTTAGAGCGATATTCGGTCACGCCATCCCAATTATAACCATAGGAGTTGACAATATAAGAACGAACCCACTGGCTTTGGCTTGGCCAAATATACTGACGTCCCAAGTAAGTATCCTGATAACCATAGTCAACTTTTGTACCAATATATTGAGCATTCGTCATTCCAGCCTTGAATACAGGATTTTCGCCTTCCTGTCCTACTGTAAGAGGAATATTGGCATGATCCCAAGTACCATCTTCAGGGCATGTTTCATACGTACGAGAAGTATCCGTAAAGTCTTTGGCATCTTCATCTGATGTAGAAGAAGGATAATGCATGATACAGAAGTAAACTCCACCACTACTTTTGTAGTTCTCACGGTTAGCAAAGCCTTCTCCATATGCATCATCACGCAAATTACCTGGAAGAGGGTCGAATCCACTATTACCCATCAAGGTGTGTGCAGAGAAAGCTGTACCTTCACCCCAGTCAGAATTAAAGGTAGCTTTACCTACTGGCATCAGAGGAGCCTTAGTACCCTGGAAGTAAACATCTTGATACTGACGGAAGTTGAAGGCGAAAGGACCAATATACTTCACGCCGGCAGGAATCATCAATACAGTTTCTGTCTGCTCAGAATGCAGAGCAAAGGCAGAATTACCAATGAAGCGCAGTTTCTCATTGAATACAAGATTGGTAATATTCAAACCATAGAAAGCGCCATCATCTATCTTGTCAAGATTCTCAGGGAATGTAATACTTGTCAAACCTGTACTAGTAAAAGCATATTTACCAATAGTTTTCAGATTCTCAGGAAGAGTTATTTCGCTGAAATCACATCCACGAAAAGCATCATCTCCTATCTCCAACAAAGTAGACGGAAGAGAGAAAGTCTTTCCTAAAACTGGTGTATACACCGCCTCCGAAGATTTTTCAGAAAAGCATTGCTTATCTAACTTTTCATATCCTTCGGGTACAATCACTATCTTCAAACTATATTGAGAAGAACTCAATTTGGAAATTACCGACGAAGGAACAATTTTAGTTTCATTCAAAGGCAAAGTAAGGCTTTCCAGTACAAGGTTAGTTGCGTTGGGATAACTGTCTGTCGCCTTAAACAAAAAATTTGAAGAGAAATTCTTACAGGTTACAGCCCCCAAATCAAGGGTCTTCAGATACTTATTAGTAGCATTATATTCATCTACTGTATAGAAGAATTTCTGCAGGATTTCTTCATCAACATACATAGGAGTTGTTGGTTCATCATTAACAAATATTACTGTTTCATAATTATTCTTCAACTGATTTGCCAACATTTGAGCAAAAGAAATTTTCTGCACCTTATTCTCAAGATAAGTAGGGTGTTCTGCAAAATAAGATTCATTATCACTGATAACATCCCATTTATTTGTCTCAGAATTAAAAGTATAATACGGAGTTGCAGGATGATATGTCTGTCCCGCAATATCACTACTCCAAGAATACTGGCTAACTTTACCATTAGCAGCAGCAGCGAAAGTAGTAACAGTTACATCACCACTATACGTAGTTAAATCCCCCTGACCAGAAATAGTCAAAGTCTTGCCCTCATCTGAAACATTGAATGTAACAGAAGTCTCCTGTGCCTGTACGTTGCTACCCAATCCTAAGAGGACAGATACAACAAGGCAAACTTTTTTTAATAGATTCTTTACCATCTTAAACTTATTTTTTTATTTATATTTAATTACAGTTTTTGTAAGTTTATCCATCTACGAGATTGCATCATTTACATCATATCAGAATTCATTATCCTTTTTTGACACGAATTCATCCATTACTGTTTAGAACTAATCAATGTTATCAGAAGTTCTCTTTTACTTATCTCGAAGCCTCTCTAAAGAGGCGTTTTTGTTCGCGTAGTTAATTTTTTCATTGGCAAAATTATACAAATTGCCCTTTCGTTCAACCAATCAAACCAATCTTTTAACGTATTTTAAACCCAAAATTATCATAAAATACACATACGAAACATAATATACACATAAATCGACGCATAAAAAAGCAAAAAAAGGAGCATGCCTTTCGACATGCTCCTCAACCTTTTTATACATTTTGGGAAGTTAATCCTGATAATATACCCTCTTCACACGATTGCTGACGGTGGTCAGCACCTCGTAAGGAATGGTCTCCAGGATATCGCTGAGAGTCTGGACAGGCAGATGCTCACCAAAAATCTCCACGCTGTCGCCCTCCTTGCAGTCGATGCCCGTCACATCGATCATCGCCACATCCATACAGATGTTGCCAACATACTCTGCCTTTTGTCCGTTGACAAGACAGAAAGCATGACGGTTGCCCAAACGGCGGTTCAAGCCATCGGCATAACCGATAGGGATGGCAGCGATGATGCTGTCCTTGTCCAGAATCGTCTTGCGGCTGTATCCAACACTTTCACCTGCCTTGATGTGGTGCATCTGCAGAATGGTGGTCTTCAGCGTGCTCACGCAGTTGATGGTCTCATTGTTGCGAGAGTTGATGCCATAGAGTCCCAATCCCAAACGGCACATGTCCAACTGGCGCTCTGGGAAATGCTCGATACCCGCCGAATTGCAGATATGACGCAATATCTTATGGTCGAAGGCAGCCTGCAGCTGCTTGCTGCCCTTGTCGAAGAGCTCGAACTGATGGGCAGAGAACGCATCGAAGCTGTCGTCATCGCTTCCCACGAAGTGAGAGAACACGCTGCGAGGGATGATGGCGTTCTGATGTTTCAGTCTGCCTATCAGCTCCTCCATATCGTTCTCGGGGTCGAAGCCCAGGCGGTGCATGCCGGTATCCAACTTGATATGTACAGGGAAACCAGTGACACCCTCCTTCTCAGCAGCCTTGATAAGGGCATCAAGCAGACGGAAAGAGTAAACCTCGGGCTCAAGATCATAATCGAACATGGTCTTGAAGGCGGTCATCTCAGGATTCATGATCATGATATTGCTGGTGATGCCGTTCTTGCGAAGCGTCACACCTTCATCGGCAACAGCCACGGCAAGATAGTCCACACGGTGATCCTGTAGGGTCTTGGCTATTTCCACTGCTCCCGCTCCATAGCCGTCGGCCTTGATCATGCAGACCAACTTGGTCTCGGGCTTCATAAACGAGCGATAGTAGTTCAGGTTGGCTACCACGGCATTGAGGTTCACCTCGAGCGTGGTCTCATGCACCTTGCGTACCAAGAGCTCGGTGAGCTGGTCGAAACCAAACTGGCGTGCGCCCTTGAGCAGGATGACCTCATCGCGCAAAGACTTGAACACCTCGCTGTCGATAAACTCCTCCACATTGCTGAAGAAGAACTTCTCTGATATCTGAATCTCATCGCTCTGCTCAAAGAGCTGAGGACCGATGCCGATAAACTTGACCACACCACGCTTGCGACACAGATCGCTCACCTCGTGATACAGGTCCTTTGCCGACTCACCACTCTGGAAGATGTCGCTCAGTATCAAGGTATGTCGGCGGCCTTTATGGTCGGGACGGCGGCTCATGAAGTCGAGAGCGATGTCGAGCGAGTTGATATCCGAGTTGTAGCTGTCGTTGATAAGGGTGCAGCCATGCTGTCCCTCCTTCACCTCCAATCGCATGGCGACAGGCTCGAGCAATGCCATGCGCTTGTCGAGCTCCTCAGCCGAAAGACCCAGGCGGCGTGAGACGACTGCGGCAATGATAGAGTTGGTGACGGAAGCCTCATCGATGAAAGGCAGCGAATAACTGTCTTCCTCACCTTTATATATATAGGTGATGATAGAGAGGTTGCCCTTCTTCTCCACCTTCTTCACAAAGAAAGGAGCCTTGGTGTCACGGAACGACCAGAAGAGCTTCTCGCCCTTATAGTCCTTATACTCGTTGACCACTCCACTCACTGTCTCGTCGTCGCCATTATAGACGATGGTCTCGGCATCATGGAAGAGGATGATCTTCTCACGGCACTTAGCCTCCAACGACTCGAAATTCTCCTGATGGGCTGCGCCCAAGTAGGTAAGCACAGCAATGGTGGGCTGGATGATGTCGCGAAGCGCCAGCATCTCGCCGGGCTGACTGATACCAGCCTCGAAGACTCCCACCTGAGTCTGCTCGTTGAGCAACCATACAGAGAGGGGCACACCTATCTGGGAATTGTAGCTGCGTGGGCTTCGTGTGACAAACATGCTGGGCGAGAGCAGCTGATGGAGCCACTCCTTGACCATCGTCTTGCCATTGGAGCCCGTAATGCCCACGATAGGAATGTTGAACTCATCACGATGACGTTCTGCCAGGCGCTGGAGAGCCTCCAACGTGTTGACCACCTTGAGGAAGTTGGCCTCCGGATAATCGGAGGCATATCCCTTAGGAACCTGGGAAACTACGAAATTTCTAACACCACGGCGATACAACTCTGGAATATAGTTGTGACCGTCATTACGCTCTGACTTGAGAGCGAAAAACAGAGTTTCCTCCGGAAAACAGAGCGAACGGCTGTCGGTAAGGATAAACCCTACATTGCCGTCTCTGTCACCATAACGACGCGCACCTATCAGTGTGGTTACCTTTTCAATAGTGTATGTCATATTCTATGAATTAAAATATTTCTCATTGAATCTTCTTTCCATTTCCTCCGTCTTGGCAAGGAAGCGCTGGTGCGCCTCGCTGTCGGGATGGAAGGGCTTATGACCGAGGGCCTCACGAATGGGGCGCCAGTCTTCGAGGAACTGTTCTGCCGCCCTGCCGAAGTAGGCGGCACGGAAGCGCTGCCAGATAAACTCCACCGCCTGACTGGAAGGATGGAGCATGTCTTCCTCGTAGAAACGGTAGTCGCGCAGCTCGTCGTTCATCAGCTCATAGGCTGGGAAATAGCTCACGATGCCTGGATTCTGCCTCACCAACCGGTCGGCGGCAAGCAGCAGGGTGGCCTTGGAGAGCTGGCTGCCATGAAAACCATACTTGGCATATCGGATGGGGCTCACGGTGATGATGACCTTCAAATCTTCCCCACCCTGCCCGCTCTTCTGCCTGGCATCCTTCAGCAAGTCGACAGCCTGCTGCAGGTAGTCGGCACACTCGTCTACCGAAAGCTCACGCTCATCGAAAAGGCGTTGCGGCCGCTTCTGGCAGTTGTCCACTATCTCGCCCGTCTCCTTGAGCACATAGACATGGTTGGTGCCTAAGGTGAAGACCGCCACACGCGGACTGACCTGCAGACTTTTCTCTACCGTATGCAGGATGCTTGCCGGATTGTACATCACCCCAAAGGGATTGACCGTAGCCCGGAAGCGGTTCTCCACGAAGCGATGCCCCAAGCGATCGGCAAAGCAACTGCCCACAAAGAGCATACGCTCTGCCGGCTGTATCTCGAAGTCGGCCTTCGCTATATCTACCTCTGTCCTAAACTGCATCTTCCTTCTTTCTCTTCTTCATCTCCACTACTATACCTATTATAATAAGGAGTACGAGGATGCCATACCCTACATAAGCCACCGTCTCGGTCTTGCGGAGCGAAGCGGGATGGAAATCGAGCACCACCGTATGCTTGCCAGGCTTCACCTGAATGGCACGAAGAATATAGTTCACACGTCCCAGCTCTGCGGTCTGTCCGTCGACAGTGGCTGTCCATCCAGGATAGTAGATCTCAGAGAACACCACGACTCCACCCTTGTTGGAGTTGACCTCGTAGACCAGATTGTTGGGTTTGTATTGTGTCAGTCTGACAATAGATGTATCGTCCTGCGGAACACTCTGTCCCAACTGCTCCTTGAACTTGGCATCAGCCACAGCCTCATGACGCAGATTGTACTTGCCCACACCGGCTATCTCCTCGTTGGCATTGTTCACATAGTTCACCTTGTCAACAAACCATGCGTTGCCGTAGGCATAAAGGTTCTGCACAGGCACCGTCTGTCCTGCCTGCAGAGGCATGATGAAATACTTGGTGTTGAGCATATTGAGCACAGGGAAGAGGCTGTCGCCCTTCACCTTGGTCATATCGCCTCCAGCCTCAGCCACGCTGTTCCATACCTTGTTCTTCTCGTTGGCGATATAGGTATCTATCATCTCCTGATAGCGGCGCAGCTTGGCAGCGCTATAGCCTCCGATACTCTTGTGATAGTAAGAGGTCTCGTTCTCATTGAAAGTATTCGATGCGAGATTGAGCACACGGTAGTCGAGCGACTTGTCGCGCAGGATAAGTTTGTCGGTCTCGGTCATGCGCTGAGGAGCATTGCGTACTGTCTGCTCCACAAACATATCGTCGTAAAGGTAACGCTTGTTGACCAACCACATATCTACGAGGCACAGGATGGCAATACCGGCTATCATCACCTCGGCACCCACTTTTCTCATCTTGTAAAGGAAGAGGAAGGCTGTACCGATGACGATGATCCAGAACGAGCGCCAACAGTCGGCAGAGAAGACTGCCTGTCGCATCTCTGTCAGATTGCTCATCAATGGTATGCGATACTCCTCAGGAATCTGCTGCAGGGCATGATACTCGCCTGCCGACACAAAGTCGCTGAAGAATGTGCCCGGCATCAAGGCAAAGAGGGCACAGAAACCGGCTGTCAGTCCGAAGCTGACGTATACGAGCTTCATCTTCTTGGCAAGCAGCTCGGGCTCATCCACAATGCGCTTCAATGCCATCATTGCCAAGAGAGGAATGGTAAACTCGGCTATCACGAGGATGGAAGCCACGGTTCGGAACTTGGCATACATCGGCACATAGTCGAGGAAGAAATCGGTAAATGGCATGAAGTTCCTGCCCCAAGAGAGGAGGATGCTCAGAATGGTGGCTGCCAAGAGTGCCCACTTCATAGGACCCTTCACGATAAAGAGTCCCAGAATGAAGAGCATCATCACAAAGGCTCCTACATATACCGGGCCACTGGTGCCTGGCTGATCGCCCCAGTACTGGCCCAACTGCTGGTATACCTCCATGAAGTTGGGATCGGCTTTCTCCATGGCTGTCTGGCTCTGGCTCAATGGCACAGAGGCTCCACCCTTGGCATTAGGGATGAGGAGTGTCCAGGTTTCGTCGATACCATAACTCCACTGTGTGATATAGTCGCGGTCCAGTCCGCTGTCGGTCTGATTGGCAGCATTCTTCTTTACCAGCTCACTCTTTCCGCGCATGGTCTCCTGTCCATACTGCCATGTGTGATACAGGTTGGACAGGTTGAGACAGATACCGATGGCAGCACCGGCGAAGCAAACCGCTGTCGCCTTGCCGAAACGTACCATCTCCTTCTTGCGGATGGCGTCCACCAGGAAGGCGATCACCATGAAGAGGATGATAAAGAGATAATAATAAGTCATCTGCACATGGTTGGCATAGACCTCAAAGGCGGTAAAGATGGCAGTGACAAGCAGTCCCCAGAGGTATTTGCCCCTGTAAGCCAACACGATACCGGCTATCATCGGAGGCAGATAAGCCAAAGCCATCACCTTCCAGATGTGTCCTGCCGCAATGATGATAAAGAAGTAGGACGAGAATGCCCAGATGACGGAGCCCAAAGCTGCCAACGACTGTCGGAAATCGAAAGCCCTCAGCAGGATATAGAATCCTAAGAGGTAGGCAAAGACATACCACACATTTTCGGGCAACCACAGATGATAGAAGTTGGAAGCCTGTTTCAGCACCGCACCACTCTTATAGGAAGGTGCCATCTGATAGGTCGGCATACCTCCGAAGATGGAGTTGGTCCAACGTGTTTCCTCACCAGTTTTCTTCTCGAACTGCGATCTCTCCTGTCCTGCGCCCACACCGGCAGAGGCATCATGACGATACAGGATGCGCCCGTCTATGTCGGCCGGCATAAAATACACGAAAGAGATAACCGCAAACATGACCACTGCTAAAATGTCAAGCAGATATTTCTTCAAAAATTTCATTATCTTATATAAACGTTTATATTTTCTCGTGCAAAGATAGTAATTTTCTCTTATAAGGAATGCTACAGATAAGATATTTTTTGTATTTTTGCATCCTAATTTGTTCCAAATAGCATTTTACAGTATGAAAATAGGAATTATCGTTGCGATGGACAAGGAGTTCGCGCAACTCAAAACGCTGCTCAGCGACAGCAAGACTGAGCACAGAAACCATAAAGACTTCGTGACAGGAACCATCGGAGGCAACGAAGTCATCATGCAGCAATGCGGCATAGGAAAGGTGAACAGTGCCATAGGTGCCGTGGAGATGATAGACGGCTATCATCCCGACCTCGTCATCTCGACGGGTGTGGCAGGTGGAGCCGACATCAGCCTCAACGTTACTGAGGTAGTGGTCTCTACCGAATGCGTCTACCATGACGCATACTGCGGTGAGGAATGTGCCTTCGGACAGATTCTCGGTATGCCTGCCACCTTTGCCACGCCATCAGAATATGTAGAGAAAGCACTCTCGGTTAATGACGATCCGGGCAACATCCACCCTAAGATTCATGCCGGACAGATAGTCAGCGGCGAGTGGTTTGTAGACAGCAAGGAGAAGATGCGCTCCATCCTCGACCATTTTCCACAGGCTATGGCTGTGGATATGGAGAGTTGTTCCATCGCTCAGACCTGTCATATCTATCAGACTCCTTTCATCTCCTTCCGCATCATCAGCGATGTGCCTCTCAAGGACACCAAGGCTCAGCAGTACTTCGACTTCTGGGCCAAAATGGCTGAGGGTTCCTTCCAAGTCACCAAGGCTTTCCTGGAAAGACTTTAGAAGTGAAGAACGAAGAGTGAAGAAACACTTAACATTAAATACCAAACATTAAAAAGAAATGAACAAGATACCCAGTTTCACTATCAATCACAACAAATTGCTCCGCGGCATCTACGTCAGCCGAAAGGACGAGGTAGGCGGAGAAACAGTAACCACCTTCGACATTCGCATGAAGGTTCCCAACCAGGAACCCTGTCTGCACAACGGTGCCATTCATACCATAGAGCATCTGGCAGCTACCTATCTACGCAATGACGAAGAGTGGAAAGACCGTATTATCTATTGGGGGCCAATGGGTTGTCTTACAGGAAACTACCTGCTGATACGTGGCGACTTGGAGAGCAAGGACATCGTAGAGTTGATGAAACGCACCTTTAAGTTCATTGCCGACTTTGAGGGAGAGATTCCCGGACAGGCTGCAAAAGACTGTGGCAACTATCTGCTCCACGACCTTCCTATGGCAAAGTACGAATCGAAGAAGTACCTCGAAGAAGTGCTCGACTGCATCAAGGAAGAAAACTTGATCTATCCTACACAGGACTAAATAGTTATCACAGGATTCAGAAGTTAGAGAAGCTATCACAATATAAATGTTCTTTTTAGCCCTAAAAATCTATGTTCTAAACTATCGAACTTATGTTCTAAACTTTCGAACTTAAGTTCTAAACTATCGGACTTGTGTTCTAAACTTTAGAACATAGATTTATAAACTAACAAAAAACAATTCGACCTGTATGGTAGGGCGTCCAACCATACAGTTCGAAACAATTTGTATAGTATTAAAGTAATTGCTCGTGGCTATAGGGGTGCTGAGTTGTTACGATTTCTAACGTCTCATTACCTTTTACCATTTCAGTTTGCCATACTTCTCCTTATACCATAGTTGCCAGCCATTGACCAGGTTCTGCCATATCACATAGGCACCAGGAGCCACGGCTGCCAAAGGATTGAGGAAAGTAAGGGTGAGCCAGATACCCACGATTGTATTCTTCTGACCCAAAGCCTGTCCGGCACTGATGCTGGCATTCCAATGACGTCCCACAGCCTTGCCTATGGCAAACTGAACAAGACATACCACCAAGGGAACGATAAGCAACAGGGCAAGTATCCAACCCGAAACGGTGGCATGAAGGAAGTTGCGCAGAGTTTCACCCATGAGTATCGTCAGGTTGAAACACCACATATAGAATCCCAAGTCTTTCACACTCTTCACCTTATCGACAAAGCGGGGCAGGAACTTGCGGCTCAGAAGGGCAAGCAACAAGGGAACCACCAGCACGGTAGTGACATTGCGGAACACCATCATACTCATATAAAGAAACGACACATCGGCTCCCTTCTCTACCATCGGGAACAGAGAAGGAATGATAATCATCGTGAAAATGTTGGCTATCACGGTATAGGTGGTGAGCGAGCCTATGCTGCCTCCCAACTTCTCGGTCACCACCGCCACGGCAGCTGCCGTAGGACAGATGAAACAAATAAAGGCTCCCTCGAGGATGACCTTCGTCTCATAATTCTTACCAAAAAGCCAGATGGCAATCACCATCAGCAATGCTAAAGAAGTGCGGATGAGCTGCAACACGAAATGCCATGCCTTGGGTTTCATCTCCTTGATTTCTATCTTACAGAAGGTAACATACAGCAGGGCAAAAAGCACCACCGGCATAAGCTCTACAAGGCGTGGACCCACCGCATCGCCCAATGGCTGCAAGAAGGGAATATAGGCAAAAATCAAATAACCCAAGGCTCCCAAGACAAGGGAGCAGGGCAAAGCAAACTTCCTGAAAAACGAAAAAAACTTCATCATACGGACCTGTCTTAGCGAAAAGAAAAAAATCCTCCTTGGTCAACCAAGGCTGACTTCAAGAGGATTTTTTAACTCCATTTATATTAAAGCTATAGCTTAATCTTTGTTGCTGCGCTTGCGCTCCAAGTGGTCAAGGATGACCTTGCGCATACGCATATTCTTAGGTGTGACCTCCACATACTCGTCCTCGCGGATGTACTCAAGACACTCCTCAAGACTCATCACGGTCTTAGGAATCACGCGGGCCTTGTCGTCAGAACCCGACGCACGGACGTTGGTCAACTGCTTGGCCTTAGTAACATTGATGACCAAGTCGTTCTCGTGGACGTGCTCACCCACTACCTGACCTGCATAAACCTCCTCACCTGGGTCGATGAAGAACTTACCACGGTCCTGAAGCTTATCTATGGCGTAAGCATAGGCTGTACCTGTCTCCAGAGCTATCATGCTACCATTGCTGCGGCGGCTGATCTCGCCCTTATAAGGCTGATACTCCTTGAAGCGGTGTGCCATAATGGCCTCGCCCTGAGAAGCTGTCAGCACATTGGTACGAAGACCGATGATACCACGTGAAGGAATATCGAACTCGATATCCACACGGTCGCCCATGTTGAGCATAGAGGTCATATCGCCCTTACGACGTGTCACCATATCAATCATCTTAGAGGCAAACTCCTCGGGAACATTGATGGTCAACTCCTCTACAGGCTCGCACTTCACACCATCGATCTCCTTATAAATAACCTGTGGCTGACCAACCTGAAGCTCATAGCCCTCACGACGCATGGTCTCGATAAGCACAGAGAGATGGAGCACACCACGGCCGCTGACAATCCACTTATCAGTAGTATCCTCGTAAGGCTGTACACGAAGGGCAAGGTTCTTCTCCAACTCCTTGTTCAGACGGTCCTGAATGTGACGAGAGGTACAGAACTTGCCTTCCTTGCCGAAGAAAGGTGAGTCGTTGATGGTGAAGAGCATACTCATGGTAGGCTCGTCGACAGCAATAGGAGGAAGAGGCTCAGGATTCTCGAAGTCGCAGATGGTATCGCCAATCTCGAACTTCTCCAAACCGATAACGGCACAGATATCACCAGAATCCACATGGTCGGTCTTCTGGTGCCCCATACCTTCGAAAGTGTGGAGTTCCTTGATCTTAGTCTTCTCTTGAGTTCCGTCGCGATGGCAGATAGTGATATTCATACCATCCTTCAAGGTACCACGGTGTACGCGGCCCACTGCGATACGACCCGTATAAGAACTGTAATCCAAAGAGGTGATGAGAAGCTGAGGTGTACCCTCCAACTGCTTAGGAGCAGGAATGACCTCTACAATCTTATCGAGCAGATAGTCGATATTGTCGGTAGGAGTCTTCCAATCTTCAGCCATCCAGCCATTTTTGGCAGAGCCATAGACTACAGGGAAGTCGAGCTGTTCCTCAGTAGCGTTGAGGTCGCACATCAGGTCGAACACCATCTCGTAAACTTCCTCAGGACGGCAGTTAGGCTTATCCACCTTATTAACTACAACGATAGGCTTCAAACCCAACTGCAAAGCCTTCTGCAGCACAAAACGAGTCTGAGGCATAGGACCCTCGAAAGCGTCGACAAGAAGCAGACAGCCGTCCGCCATATTGAGTACACGCTCTACCTCGCCACCAAAATCAGAGTGACCAGGAGTATCGAGGATATTGATTTTAGTACCTTTCCAATTAATAGACACATTCTTTGAAAGAATGGTTATACCACGCTCACGCTCCAAGTCGTTGGAGTCGAGAACTTCGCCACTGTTATCCTGGCCATCACGGAAGAGTTTGCCAGCGAGCATCATCTTGTCTACCAGGGTAGTCTTACCATGGTCAACGTGTGCAATAACTGCAATGTTTCTAATGTCTTGCATTTTAATTTTTACCTTAAATACTTAAATTTGGGTGCAAAATTACAAAAAAATCCCGAAATGTTTGCATAATTCGCCAAAAAGTTGTACCTTTGCACCGCATTTTTAATGAAACCACCGTGAGGAAGGTCATCAGATGCGCAAAATTAAACATATTCATATTTTATTAAATTAAGTATTACAGCTATGTATTTAGACAAAGCAAAAAAAGAAGAGATCTTTAGCAAGTACGGAAAGTCTAACTCTGATACTGGTTCAGCTGAGAGCCAGATAGCATTGTTCTCATACCGTATTGCTCATTTGACGGAACATGTTAAGCAGAACCGTAAAGATTATACTACAACACGTGCATTGACACAGCTTGTAGGAAAGCGTCGCGCTTTGCTCGACTACTTGTACGACCGCGATATCAATCGCTACCGTGCCATCATCAAGGCCCTCGGTCTCCGCAAGTAATCCCCAAGCACTTTTTGCTGAAAGGCATTTAAAAATCCCATCACTCTCACGAGCGATGGGATTTTTTCGTATATTTTCTTTATATATTTCCTTTATAGAGGAAGGATTTTCACTAAAAGTTTCCCCTATAAAGGAAACTTTTTGCTATTTTCTTTCCTTTATAAAGGAAATTTTGTATATTTTTTACCGTACAACGACTTTCTTACCTTTTATTATATAGACACTAGAAGGCAGACTAATCGTTTGACGAACATTAGGTTCTGTAAGGAAAGTCTTTACACAGCGACCATCCAAGGCATGAACACTTAACTTCTCTACCTTTGCAGACAATACCGAAATAAAGCCCTTGCCACATTCTACTTGGCAACCATTCTGTACTTCAACAGAAGAAATAGAAGATGACTCTCCTGTCAGATAAACCAAGACTCGACCTTTATAGCCATCAAACCAGAACTTCTTGGTAACATACCAATATTGCCTTACAGGCCATTTATCATAACTCAAGACATTATGTCCACCACCATCCCAAACTTCAATGTCTCCATACATAAAGTTTTCTCCTACTTCATCAAGCGTAAAGGTTTCTTGGATATAAGTAATCGCTCCATCGCCAGGAAACTCAATATCCTTCTTGTGAAGAGACTTTTGAGGCCATTTATAACCACAGCACCAGCCACCTGCAACATATCGCAAAGTGGCAGTTGCACCAGTATTCTTGATTCCAAAAGTAAATGTAACCTTATCATCATGAACTCGTGGCGTAGCTATGATGTCACAACCGTTCTGATAAGACTTCTCCGTCTCCAAGTCGTTGTCATCCGCATTACTTGTGGAACTTATCAGATACAAGACTGGGGTTGAAGTATGCTCTACAGTGAAAAACTTGGCATCTACAAGTAGTTGATTACCATAATCAGCATCCTTTACCCAAAAATAAAGCGAACCAGCTGTTGGCGTAACCACAACTTTGCGAATGATTGTGCCATGAGCAGGAACTGTGACATACAAACTTGTTGTACTCGTCGCAGGACACTCGTTAGTGCTATTGCTATAAACATCGACAAAGCCATCATATTCATAGTCCAAATTATTTGTTATCACCACATTGAAGACATTTTCCATAGCACTAACCAACTTGTCGTTTTCCTCCCCCAACTCAACACTTACAGTAAAAGGGGAAGACATTCTCGTTAAATTATTAGCAGTAGCAGTCACAACAAAAGCCCCATGAGCTGCATTACCACAAATATCCCATTGCTTTCCATCCTTACTATATACACCATAAATGGTCGTATTACCAATAGGAAAAGCATAGTTGAAATCCAAAGGGCAAAGAGCGAAGCTTCCTCTTCCCTCTGTTGTAACACCAGGAATATTCACCTTCGCAGAAGACGATACCAACTGGATATTTCCATCTTTGTCCTTTACACCCAAGGCCAAATAACCTGCGAAATCATCAGAGCTCAAATTCCCAAAACAATATGTCACCTCTCCTGCAAAAGCATCCGAAGCATTGTTTCGAGTATCCGAAGTGATAGATAGGTTCACTTTTCCCTTGTAATCATATAAGGTAATCGGAGCAAACACAGCCAATGGTTCATCCTTTACCCCATTGTCTGGTTGTATGCCTATAATCATACTACAATCACGATTATAACCATCAGTAGAAGTACTTGACGAAGCACCTTCATAGTTGGCATTCAGTACAGTCAAGTCAAAATAGCCATTCAGACTACCATTCCATCCCCAGTTGATATGATACAATCCATTCCCATCAGAGCCATCACAAATAAATTCATGCCCACCAGTAGAAGACTGACCAGAATACAATATCGGTCGTTTTGCTGCCAATTCATTGTCTATAAGCGCATTCCACTGTGCTTGCGTAAAACTGGAGCGACTGACATCCTGCATCAAGTCAGCATCATAACCAAAATAGTGGGATAGCACATAAGGCGTGATGTTCGCAGAAGAACCTGACGGTGCATAGTCCATTTTTACAGCAAATCCACAATCTATAAACAAAGAAGCCACTTCCATACGTTGAGAAGAAGTATACTCTCCACTAACATACTTATCCAACATATTGTCCCAGTTATACTTTTCGTCCTCCTTACTTCTTTTAGCAATAGACAGTCCTAAGGTTTTAGTCGTATAGGAAGGTATATCGGCTTGCAATGCCGCAGGACACCTATAATACTTCATGATTTGCGCCATCGCCGTTGCCACGCATCCTGCAGGATACGTATAACAACTCTCATTATCATCACCAGGACAAAAGTCATTGTAAGGACCACCTTGTCCCCAAGCGATATTTCCCAACAAAGGAGAAATCGCCGTTGATGTTACTGACGAACGCAAACTTTCCACTTCCTTCAACTGGCGAGTTGCCGCCACATTGCCTTTGTCCACAGCCTCAACCATTGCCCGATAAGCATTCATGTAGCTTTTGAAGTTATCAGGAAGTTGTGCTTCATCGTATGTACCTTGATCAGAATAGCCTACAATCTCTGGGAATCTATCATCGCCAGAGACGATGACAAAGCCCTTAGCCTCAGCATTTGAGAACACGTAGTATGGGCTTTGTTTCTCCACAACACCCGACATCTCCTTAGCAAGGTTTCCTTGTGCTCCATCGTCCACAACTTGCAAGCCCATTTCAGCCGCCTTTTTCTCGGCAATAGCTTTGGCTTGCGAATAACTTCTCGGTCCAGCCCAAGAACAAGTACATAACAAAGAGAACAACACCACGAAGAGTCCTCTTGGAAAACTAAATAGATAATTACTCATAAAAAATAACTATGATTTTGTTATATTACTTCCACCGTCACAACCGTGACATTATCTTTACCACCAGCTTGCAAAGCAGCTTGGACATACTGTCGTGCCCCACAGCTGTTCTTCAACAATTCATGGATACTTTCATTAGAAACCAAGTCTGACAAACCATCTGAACAGATTACATATCGATCACCAACGACTAACTTCATAGACTTTACATCCATGAACGCCGTACCTGTTCCTAACGCATTATAGATTAAATTACTTGGGATGCTATCATCACCCAACCTTGCTCTTTCGGAATGATCATCTGTCAATTGTTTCATACATTCATACCGATAACGATAAGTTCGACTGTCACCCACATTCATGACAAAGAGGCTATTACCATAAGCCAACAATCCCGTAAAAGTGGTTCCCATATTTCGCAAAGAAGGGATTCGCTCGCCTTTTTGCTTTATTTCTGCATCGACGTCTCTTGCCCACTTTTTTAAACGCAAAATTACAGCATTGTTTTCCAAGTCTACAGGAAGCAACTCCACGAAATCATTAAAAGAAGTTGCAGCCATTTCTGAGGCAACTTCTCCGCCATTCATTCCTCCCATCCCATCTGCCACAATTGCCGCAAATGGAATATTCGGTGTCAATTCAAAAGCAAATGACACGGAGTTATCTCTTACGAGTTCGCCGAACACAAGAGCCATATCTTCATTATTTGACCGCAACAATCCTTTATCGCTAACGACCTCATACTTTATCTTCATCTAAATCACAATATAAAAATGAACGACTCTTACTTTCTATTCTACCATAAAGTCATAATAGGAAGCAATTCTAACTAAATCACCCATGCAAAAAGTTCCCACTGGCGAACATGGCATCCCATTAACCTTGGTTCCATTTCGAGAACCTAAGTCTGTGATTTCCCATCTACTATCAGACAATTTTCTTAATCTTGCATGAGTTCCCGATATGTATATACATTTAGAGAGGGCAGAAACATAATTGCCATTTGTTCTACCTATGACGGCACCATCCAACAATGGTAACTTGATATTCTCTGCACGACAAAACAGGCAAGTTGGTTGCTGAACAGAAGGAGTCGGCGATGCCACTGTGCTTGAATAAGCAGATGTAGTATCCTTTTGAACAACCTCTTGGGCAACACTCTCCCCTTCAGTAGCTTCAACCAACTTACTACCGCATTTTCCACAACACTTGCCTGGTCCCTTGCCAACGATATGACAGTTAGGACAGACATATTGTACTTGCCCGCATTGGTCACAGAACAGACTATCAGCATCTATATCTGCACCACACTTATAACATTTAGCCATATTTACAACTTTATTTCATTAATCTTCTACCAACATATCATCCGCTTCAAAGACATGCAAATCCGCCCTATCAAAGTTTGGTAGATATATACGTTTACGCAACCGCCTACCTTGATTGAGTTTTACTCTATCATAATAGTTGTTTACCTCACGAGCATTAGCAAAGTGCGCAGTCTTATTATATACCAAATCAGAAAAGTATCTGCACATCGCATCATCAGCCTGCTGCGTCATGCGCATCTCATTCTTCAGCACAATTTTCCTAAAAATTTCCGCCAACTCTTCCGCAGTATAGTCCTCGAAGTGAATAGTTCTCGTATAACGAGACTCCAAACCTGAATTTGTTGCCAGCCACTGTTTCATCTCTTTAGGATAACCAGCAGCAATACTAACGAAACGTCCTTTATAATCAAGCAACTTGGTTAAGAGCACAGGCATCGCATCCTTGCCAAATCCACTATCACAAAGGGAATAAGCTTCATCAATAAAGAAGATACCACCCAAGGAACGCTCTATCTGTTGAGCCGTTTTCTCGGCAGTTTGACCGACATATTGCGCTATCAAATCTTTACTTGTCACTTCCACAACCTTATTAGACGGCAATAGTCCCAAGGAATAGAATATATTGCCCATGATACGAGCCACAGTAGTCTTTCCCGTACCAGGATTACCAACAAATAAATAATGATCCAAGTTGATTTTGACAGACTTTCCACTTTCCTTTGCCCTCATCTGCTCTATTACCAAAGTGTCCGCCATTTCTCTGACGGCTTCCTTCACCGCTTTCAGTCCCACAAGGGAATCCAACTCCTTCATACATTCAGACATATTCACTTTCTTTGGTGGATTGTAAGGTATATCTTCCGCCTCTATTGTAGCAAGTTGTTCCAACGTAGCATCATAAGGCAATCGGTCTGCCTGACGACTGATTGTTTCATTAAACAAAGATATGATGGTGCCAGCATTACCAAAATTTTTGCTCTTAGTCGTAACCATCTCTTCTATTTTTCTCGTCAACAAAGTCTCGGCAGCTGGTGTCAGATGATACTGTCCCTTATCAACTTGCTGCTTGAATATCTTAACTAAATCATCTGCAGAATAGTCTTCTATATGGATACGATGGGTAAAACGCCGAGCCAAGCCTGGATTTGCATTAGCTATAAACTCCTCTATTTCTTGCTTATATCCTGCAATAACCGTAACAAACTTACCTGCATCATTAGACATACGAGTCATCAATGCTTCTACAGCAGCAATACCGTCGGAATCTTTCTGTCCTGGCGTGTTCATTGGAATCAAATTATAAGCCTCATCAATAAACAAGATACCGCCCATAGCTTCATCCACCGCCTTGTCCATATTGATACCTGCCGAATTAGCATAACTATTGAGCAAAGTCTTGCGTTCACGTTCCACAATATGACCTTTAGAGAGAATACCCATAGCTCGGAACACTTGTCCCAAACGTTTGGCAATCATCGTCTTACCAGTTCCAGGGTTACCAGTTATTGCTATATGGATATTGGTAAGCGAGGCATTTCCTGCTCCCATTTCTGCACGCCTTCTTTCATTCCTTACTTTTTTAGCAATAGACTTCAACTGTTCCTTGACTTGGTCCATACCAATGATGTCATCCAAAGAAGCCAACACCTCATCTACACTAAGAATCTTACCTGTCTCCTCGCCTTCAATATCATTCATTGTGATGATTCTCTCCTCACCCTCATGATAACTTCCGTTTTTCCTTGCCTCGACCATACGAGAGCGCAAAGAAGAGACAGCTCTATTGAAAACATTTCGCACTTCACGAGCATTTCCAAACGTTCTCACTCTCCCTTGATACATTCTGTCAAAGAAGTTGCCTACTTGGATTTCTGCATCAGAAGACAACACATAATGTTCTTCCGAATGCTTCAACATACCCTTAAATATCTGAGTCAACTGCGCTCCATTATAATCTGGAAAATTGACGACCTTGTTGAAACGCGAAGCTAATCCAGAATTTGCTTCCATGAACTCACCCATTTCTTTGGTGTAACCAGCTATAATAACAACCAATTTTCCTCGACGATTCTCGGCACAAGTGATAATCGTATCTATAGCTTCTTGACCAAAATTATCGTTCTCTGAATTCTTTAGCGAGTAAGCCTCATCTATGAAAAGCACTCCCCCCATAGCCTCATCAAACTTTGCCATCACACGCTTTGCCGTATCACCCACATAATTAGAAACCAAATCCGCACGACTTACCTCTACAAGTTGACCTATAGGCAATGCCCCCAATGCATTAAGAGCCTCCGCAAAAAGACGAGCCATTGTCGTCTTTCCTGTGCCAGGATTTCCAAGGAACTGGTAATGGTCTGTGAGTTTGATGACAGCATCTTCGCCTCTCATGCGCCTTTGCTCCTCTATATTATAAGCAATCTCCTCAACAGTTTTTTTCACTTCCTCTATCCCAACATATTTCTCGAACTCTTTTTTAATGTCCTCATACGTCTTCGGACAATATTCTGTGCCCTCTACGAGATTCACATCAACCTCCTTCACATGGAACCCCAACTGACAAGCAGCCAAATCTATCTCGTATGCTTTCGATGCAGCATTATGGCCTTGTGGACGTAACTGTTCATTTGGATGGCGCAAATCATTGTTGAAGATACGACACAACTTCTCCTTAGCCTCCTCTGTCATAGCTAAATGATACTTATGTTTCAGAAGAAAAGCCGTTATGTCAGCCATATCCTTGGCACGAAGCGAAGGCAAGTCATAGAAGTAGTCTATCTCGGCAGCTGTAGCAGGGTTATTGTCGAAAAACTCCTTCAGCCTTTCCAACCCTGTGAATACCACAACAGGCTTAGTAGGGTCTTCACGCCAACTCCTTACATATTTCAAGATACTGTCTATCTGCTCAACTTGCTTTCCACCAATATCATTCACCAACTTATGCGCATCCTTAACAATGATTACACATGCTCCATACGTTTCCTCATTCTTATCCAAGTTTTTTATAAACTGTGGATAATCAACAGGTGATATAACGACAGGGGCTTCTTTGGATATAAGCCCATTATGATACAATTCATATCCAATTGTCTTAGCAACCGTCAACTTGCCAGTTCCTGACTCACCCGTGACAACAAAGCTCAAGTTCATCCTTTGTTTCATATTGAAACGACGGCATCTAACATCCATGGAGCGAGCCTTACCTACAACATCCCGCAATAAGCGCACTATCTCGCTTTTGCCTATCAGAGAATCGAAACCAAATTCCTCGTCCTTGCGATTTGGCTTTCTATCAATAGCCACCTGTTCATCTGGTACAATGATAGCAGTCCCACACCATTTGCAAAAACGAGCAATTGGCCGATTATCTTTATTGCATTTAGTACATTTCATCTTACTTTTCCAAAAAAGTTTTACTCCACGCTATTACCTTGTGGATCCTTCACTTTAGAGAGTATTCCACTGTTGGTCTCAACACCATCTTTCTTGTGGTTATATTCTATAGTCATATTGCTTTCCTTTGGCTCATAGAACTTCATCTCATAATAGTCATTGTCCATTTTTGCTCCATTTTCATCCAAGACATAGAATATATAATTTTCTTTGTCATCTGGGTTGACCTCTGCCTGCAATTTATAGGATGTGGTCTCGTCCCCCTCTATCGTCAAATCTGCCAAGACTGTCTTCCTATCGTCAGTAATATCAACAACAAGTGTATATTTGCCGTCATTTTGAAATTCATAGGTTCCACACATTCTCTGCAAGAACTGTTCTTCCCCCAAAGTAGAAGTTTCTTCCTTCTCAGCTTCTACATTATCCTCTGCCTCGTTATAAGGAGTATCTTGAAGGCTCTCGGCATTCTCTGCTTCCGCCTTTTCCTCCATTTCTGCCACATACTTGTCATGACGATGCTTTTGCACAGCCTTACTTCCAATGACAAAGCATAATAGTAACGAACCAAGAGCCAAAGCGAACAATACCATTGCTTTCTTATACAACTTAGGACGGCTACTCTCCGCAACATTGGCACTTTCACAATACACATTTACAGGATAGTCCTCACTGTCGCCCAGGAGTTTCTTCTTAGAGTCGAAAGCTTCTCCCATTATCACACGTTTTCCAGCATCTATCAGTTTTGCGTCGTCTGGATCAATATCTTTTACAAATCCATTCTTGACCATGTGGTATGCTTGGTATGCCAAGTACCAACAATAAGCCACCATCACCCATGGGAACAAGAAACCGAATGCCCTACAGAACCATGAAATGATAAAGTAACCTAAGAGAGCACCGATCAAGCCACCAGGCCAACTTGCAAGATACAGTCCAATGATACCTACGATAATCGCAGCGATAAAGCCCACTCCCTCACCGACATCGACCATGACCTCATCAAAGAATGACTTGCCAGCATAAAGAGAAAGAACAGCAAAGACAATACTGATAACCACAAGAGGCAAAATGCAAAAATTTTTCGTTATCTTCTTGAGAGGCTCCAGTTTATCCCATTGCCTCTCCATGCGTTCTTTTGCACCATTCACTTTCGAATCAGCAAGCAAACCTTGCTTATAATACTTGCTACTCGTTAGTTTGGAAGATATAAACTTGTAATAATCCCATGTCAAGTCATAATAGGAACGTTTCTTATAATCTGTAAAAGGATCCTCCTGGAAGAACAAAGCGCACCAATCTGCCAACCTGTTCTGCTCCTTCTCCGACATATTGAACACATCCATAAAGTGACTATCTATATCATTCAACGAGCTAAACTTCACTTTAGCAACAGTTATCGTAGGCACCTTTCCAGATATACCCGTAACAGCCTTCATTCTTGCCAATTCTTCATTATAAGGACCATAACGTTTAGAATTTGACGCAGACTTTAAGTCCAGACACTCGCAAATATAGTTAGGATACTTTGCATATTTTGGACGAGAATAGAAATAAGCGTCCAAGCGTTTCTCATCTATATGACTAATAAGCTGTCCCTCATAGTTACATACAAAAAGAACGTCTTGATTATCATATTCTTTTACCAATAGCTCCGCAAAATCAGAAGGTGTCACCAGTTCCGATCCTTCATTTACTTTTTTGAAGTCAAAGCCACAGTCAAACGCTATCGTATAAAGCATCAACCATCCTTTGACGGAATCCGCAGCGTTCTCATATTCACTTAACTTACTCTTAACCATCATGAACTTCGCCAAGTCTCGTTCTGACAACCAAGCCATAAAATCAGGTTCGAGCAACCTTTTCGCTTCTTCGGTCGTTAAGTCATTTACCTTTGACAAGAGCTCGTCAAGACTATTGATTTCGATTACCTTTTCGTCATCCAGATTTGCCATAACAGGGAGTTCGGGAGGTAAGCGATACAGCAGATAAGGAAGACCAGGTGTCAAGCGATACATCAGCAATGCTGTATATACCAAAGGGTTTTCCCAAACATCCTCTGGCGAAGAAGGCAAAGAGTCCTGCCCCACAACAGTATGCAAATATACCCACAAGATATGCTGCTCATCTTTAAGTTCCTCGCAGTATTCCGCAAAATGAGCATATATTTCCTCACCTATTTGACTCAGAGGCACAACCTTTCCCTCCTTACCTACATAAGGAGTATCTGGGTCTATAACCAACCGTGCCGCATACAATCCCGAATCCCTATTGTCAGGATAGATGTTTTCCGTTATCTCCTCTAATCTCGCAGCCTCAGGGAACATATCGTATTCTTTCAGCCAACTGCCTATCTGGTCTTGATACAGATAACGTTTTGCCAAATCCGGGTTCTCACCCATCATCTTAGCCAAATCCTGCAAACTATTTGCCACCAATCCTTCTTTTACATTGAACGGAATACGGAAATCGGTACGTCCGTTAGGATTAATTTGGAATATCACCCTGCCTTTTGCCCATTCCTCAATCTCAGCCATACCTGCACGCTCCTTCACATTATTACGTGTCAATGCCATCATGAGTGAAAGTGTATGCTCGGATATTTCCTGAAGAGTAGGATAAGGAAGTTTGTTCTCTTGCTTCATGGTCACAAGTTCCTGCTCCTTTCCTATCAAGAAGCCTTCACCTTTCCATAGGGCGACAAGTGTCATACCTAAGGAATAGAAGTCTGCCTTAGTGGTCACCACGGGCGAAAAACTCTGCATCTGCATATACATTTCAGGAGCAGCATAGACTACCGAGCGAGCTTCCTCTATAAGTTGGCGATGCTTGTCATAAATCATATTTCCTTCATCATCCAGCATCATAGCTATGCCGAAATCCGACAAGACCAAGTGCTTGCGTTCCTTGTCAACAAACAAGAAGTTACCAGGCTTTACGTCCCGATGCAAGATGTGATGACGATGACAGAAGTCTATAGCGATTGCCATTTCCAAAGCAACACGCTTAAACTCCTCCTCCTTGCCCTTGAAATTTACTTCAGCCAACGAGCCACCTTCACAATATTGCATCACTTCAAAGTCATGCGTCCATCCCGTTTTAGGGTCTGTCCACAAGCCATGCGAACTAATGCTGACCAAAGGGCTGCCCGCTCCTCTTGTCTTGGTCATAATCTCCTCCAACACATCATGGTTAGGATGGCGATTAGGCTTGTATATCTTCAACACGAAAAGTTCGTCATTTCGCTTTACCAAATAGACAAAAGCTTCGCCTGAACTTGCAGACAACAACTTTTCATACGTATATTGCTTGGAGCTACTCTGCCCCATACTCGTCAATTCTATTGTTTCAAACTTCGGCTCTTCCTTTGGAGTCGCAGGAGCAATATCACTTGTTCCACCAGGAACGGCCGTAGCATTAGGAACGGCTGTAGCATTAGGAATCGCTGTTTCCGACATTGGGACTTCTGTTGCTTCAGGAATCGCCGTAGATTCTGGCACAGAGGTTGCTTCAGGCACTGCAGTAGCACCTGGCACCATCGTATTGATTTCATTCAAAGGATTCATTTTTATTATGCTTTAAGATTAATAATTGTCAAGTCAAAATTTCCGCTTCTGTGGTTTTAATTATATATTCCCACTCACCACCAAGTTCCTCTCTTACACACTCAGAAGGCTGATTATGTCTACAACCACAATAGTTACAAACCCAACACGTTTTTACTTTTTCACTTATCTGTATTTTTCTTGCACAGATAAAATTACGTTGCACTTCTGGAGTGGCATTAGGGTCTGGAAAGATGGATGCCATAGCAGCTTTCATCTCTTCGATTTTCTTTTGTAAATCCGCCAAAGAAGGGACACTTTTATGTTGCTTGGAAGTTTCTTTTTTTACATTTGGGCTTTTACAGTCTCTATGAATCGATTTGTCATCATCGGATATAGGCGCATTTTCCAAATGAGAAAACAGATTACGATATTTATTCAAAAGTTGCTTATCTTCATCGCTCAACACGTCGACAGATACCTCGTCGGCCTCAGTTGTTTCTGGCACAGACAATATACTATCTTGCATATCCACCAACTCCCGTGCCAACTGCCAAACCTTTTGCATACGAAGGTCATTCTTCGCCTCCTCAACAGCTTGGTGTGCCATTTCGTTGAGCGGAGTGTTACATACTCTGCAAAAACTTCTAAAATTCAAGGTCTTGCATTGAGGGCACTCGATACCTTGTGATGGATTTCCGCAATTCGTACAAAAGAGATCATCTGCCTCTTTCGCTTCTCCACAAAAAGAACAACGAGTTGCATTGACTGGGTGCATACAATGCGGACATAACGCCATTCCAGCACTTACAGGTTTATGACAATGAGGACATTCTTTTGCAAGAAGCGAATAACCACACTCCTCGCAAAAACGCATATTTGGGCTAATTACCCCCGCACAATTTGGACAAAAAGAGATCTGGTTTCCCACCTCTTCTCGCTGCAAGCCAACCTGCTCGCTTATACTTTGATGCTTATAGGCATTTTGTAAAGATTGATGTTCCATCAAATCAAAAATTGTTAGTTAAGTAAAAGATGACATAACTTTACGCTATCACAAATGCAAAACTAATCATTTTATTTGAAACAAACAACTTTTATGAGTACTTTTTCTCAACATGTACCGAAAAAAGATAAAATAGGATTGTCTCTTGCAGAACCAGAACTAAGCCCAACTAAATGCTCATATAATGTATCTATATTGTATTTTATAAATTCGGGGCAATAATCATCATTTGGCAGTATCGCACAAATAGCTTGATTTGTACATGCCGTAATTTTTAACATAGAGGCTTTTCCTGCAGTAGCTCCATACATTGCCACAAGTATAGTTCCTTTTGGATAAATTTCCGTACTCGAATTATCAAACCCTTTTTGCGTTATATAGTTGGAAGTGCTATAAATATTAAGGAGATACTAATTCGCCACTATTTATCCATGGTATATTACCTCCTTCATAATAGCTGAGTACTGTTGTTAAAGGCGTTGCACCTGAAGATGTACGAAAAACATCACCAAGTTTGATTTCTTTCCAACCAATAGGAATTACTCCTTTTCTTCTGTACTTCTTTAATTCCATAATATTCTAATTATACAAGTAAAACTTGCACCATTGTTAAAATCAATATGGCAAGTGCACTCGCAAAATTGTATCATTCCTTATCCAGCAACCCTCTCACCTCCATATCAAAGTCAGAGTCAATTCGTTGTGTCTTATTGAATATGTCATATTCTTCTTCCGCTTTCTTCTTGGCTTGTGCTGCCGAAATTTTGCCTTTATCGGGCCAATATCTGATAACGTCTGAAAGTCAAGAATTCATTGACGCTTGCGGAGAACTGTGACATATTGAACGTGTTTTCACGCTCAATGAGGTCTTCTATATAGTCAAAGAAACCAGTAACAGCACGCTCCAATTGTCGGATTTCCTTTTCTTGCAAGTAGTTCTTGGCAATAGATACGTCCGATTTTAAGACACGCCCGTCTGGTGCATTCTTCCATGTAGTCAATCCCATGTGGTCTTTCGTATGGTCAGCCTTAGAGTAGATAATCTCAGCGGTCGTCTGCCCTGTGATGGCAAAGTGGAAGCGGTTTTGTATCATCGCATAAAAATCGCGTGTGGTGGGCGAATTGCGGTTAGATGTCCGTAATCTGTTGCCAAATGCGGCGTTCACTCGCACGAATAGAACGCACTCGTTCAAGCAATTCGCGGAAGTAGTCTTTGCCAAACACCGCCGTTCCTTGTTTCAACCGCTCATCGTCCATAGCGAAGCCCTTCTTTATATACTCATTGAGAATCTTTGTTGCCCATTGGCGGAAACGTGTGGCTTTCAGAGAAGACACGCGATAGCCTACGGCGATGATTGCATCAAGAGAATAGAAGTCGATAAGTTCGTTAACCTCGCCACGATACCTCCATTTACGACTGTTTCCATTTTGGAAATAGTCGTTTCAGGATTAAGTTCTCCCTCTGGATATAAAAGCCCCAAGAAGTTCAGCATTTTCCTTGTTGTGCTGTTCTTCCTCTGTTGCCTTTGGCGTAATCTCACACTCAAATAATGCCTTTCGGGTCACATCTGTTAGCAACTCCAATGATTATCAGTCAAAAATATGCACACGTCTCGAAGCAGCAGGATTTCGTTGAAGTCCAGTAGCTTCATTCGTCTTGTGCCTTGTTAGAGATCATATTTGAGGAAAATGCAGCAGTGTCATTTGTAGTTTTAGCGAACAGCAATAAAAAATCCTTTATAAAGGAAAGATAGAATCGCTTTCTTTCCCCTATAAAGGAAACCATAGAAATGAACCCTCTTCACACATCATCCACTATGGAAGACGCAATTGAAAGGAATATAAGACTAACATAGTCTTAAAATCCCATCACTCTTTGTAAGATTGATGAGATTTTTCAGTTTGTTATATAAGAACCTAAAAATGTTCAGCATCAGCCTGACGTTTCGTCTTAGAAATCTTGAGACGACGGCTTATCAACTGTTTTATCACCCTGTCAACGATTATTTTTCCTATAGCCCAAACTACCAAATACCCCATGGCAAAACGGTAGTCGTAAACAGCCCATACCAACACTGCCAACATCCACATCCATTTTACGATGAGCATGAGAACCTTACAGTTTCTCGCATAACTACTCTCGCGCTTGTCAATGGGATTATTATAAGACAGGTGCTTACCCTGACCGTCAGCTATAAAACAATAGCGACGATTGTTATATGTGTAATAAGAGAAATAGAAAGGTACAAAGAGAGGTTCTCCCAGATTGGTCAGTTCAACAGTGGGAGAAATCTTCAACTTGCGAACCTTTTGGTTACCTATTTGGTCATGCACCGTACTCTTTGCCAGCTTATCTGTTAATTTCGTTTCCCACTTCTTCCACACTGCCTCAGCAGTAATTGTAGACAAGGTTGCGAGAACATGACTATCAGTTGCATCGATGTGCCCAACCTCGAAAGAACTCAAAGCCTCAGCATCGTAAGGCAAACAAGTGGTAAAATCGCGAAGTTCCTTTGGAAGATCACCTTGTCTATCATTGGCTAAGTATAAATAAGCCAACTTACCCTTAGCGTTCCCATTAAGTTGCTGTTGATCTGGACCAATTCCGCTCCAAGCCACCTGATAGGTACCCTCATAAAGATACATAGGCAGATAGATACAGAATACCTCCTTGGCATCGATGGCCTGGAAAACATCGCATGGAACAAAGTCGATATCAACCAAAGTTTGCGCCATCAAGTGCTTAAAACCATCTACATCAATAGTAGGCGACACATAACGCAAAGGCATGTGCGCTTCAACCGTCTGAAGTACATGGCTATTCATACGGTTATGACAAACAGGGCATGTTATAACCTGCTCAAATTCAAAGAAGTATGTTAGCTTAGCATTGCATGCCGGGCATTTCAACACTTGCAATTTACTTGTCTCTTCCATATATCTTCCTATTTTAATATTTTTCCTATGGTAATTCTATTATAGAGACATGATTTCCCTTAAAGGAATCATGACAAAATCTCTTTCCTCCATCAGGGGATGAGGAATTTTCAGGTCGGGCTGGTCGATATGAAGATCATCGTACAGAAGAATGTCAATATCTATAATCCGGTCGTGATATTCACCATTCACAGACTTGAGCGTACGGCCCATCTCTTGCTCCACCTTCTGAGTAGCCTCAAGCAACTGGCGAGGCGCCAAAGGAGTGAGCACACAGACACATGCATTGATAAAGTCGTTGGGCGAAGAAAAGCCCCACGGCTTAGTTTCGTATAGAGCTGACTGGCGCTCTACGTCACCAATCAGCTCTCCTATCTTTTCAAGAGCCTCGCGGATGTTACGCTTGCGGTTGCCTAAATTGGATCCGAGACTCAGATATACTCTATGCATGTATACATAAATATGTTATTGAACGATGCTTCGCCTAAAAGAAACGAAGTCATTAACAGCCTCGACTATCACAAAGATTAGTCGTTGAGAATGAGCAGAGAGTCGCCGAAGCAACCAAACATATAGCCATTCTTCAAAGCCTTCATATAGGCTTCATAAACAAGGTCGTAACCTCCAAATGCAGCAGTACTCATCATCAACGTAGATTCTGGATGATAGAAGTTGGCCACCATACTGTCGGCCAGTCCGAACTCATAAGGAGGGAAGATAAACTTATTGGTCCATCCGTCAAACTCCTTCATCATTCCATCTGTACCCACAGCAGTCTCTGTAGCCTTGACCACACTTGTTCCGATGGCGCAAACATGATGACCAGCACGCTTGGTGTCGTTGACCAGTTCGCAAGCCTCCTTGCCGATATGCATCTGTTCGGAGTCCATCTTGTGCTTGGTAAGGTCTTCCACCTCGATTTCATGGAAGTTGCCCAATCCACAATGCAAGGTAATAAATGCAGAGTTGATGCCTCTGATCTCCATACGTTTCATGAGCTCGCGCGAGAAATGAAGACCTGTGGCTGGTGCTGTTACGGCACCTTCCTTCTCAGCAAAAACACACTGGAAGTCTTCCATATCTTCCTCTGTGGCATGGTGTACCTCGCGATTGTCGATAATATAACGTGGCAATGGAGCCTCGCCCAAAGCAAAGAGCGAGCGTTTGAAGACATCGTGCTGACCGTCCTCGTCATAGAGGAAGCGAAGAGTACGTCCACGGCTGGTGGTATTGTCGATTACCTCAGCCACCATCTCGTTGACATCATCAAAGAAGAGTTTATTTCCTATACGAATCTTACGGGCTGGTTCTACGAGCACATCCCAGAGTCGCATCTCCTCATTCAACTCTCTGAGCAGGAACACCTCAATCTTGGCATCGGTCTTCTCTTTGGTACCATAGAGTCGTGCAGGGAACACCTTGGTGTTGTTGAATACAAACGTATCTCCCTCATCGAAATAGTTGACGATGTCCTTGAACTCAATAAACTCGCCTTCGATAGGGTTTCCGTTAGCATCCTTGCGGTACATATCTATGGTTTCCGACTTTTTGTGTAGAACCATCATACGCGCCTCATCACGACGGGTTACCTCAAAGGTACGTTCCTCTCCGGTAGATGTCTTGACGATACGCTTGGTCTTGTGGGGATAAAGCGCCACTTGTGCCTCAGGCAACTTAAAGTTGAATTGTGACAGTTTCATGTTATATTTGTCTCCTTTCTAATGGTTACTAATTATATTCTATTACTATTCTGGAAATATCAAACTTGATGGATGTCTTCTATTTCCTGTTGTTCGAGCCATTCCCTGAAATTTTCGAAACTCACACAGTTGTCGACAGTAAAGTCGCCCACTCGGGTTCTTCTCAACTCAGTAAGAAAGGCTCCGCTTCCAAGTGCCCGACCTAAGTCGCGAGCCAAGGAGCGTATGTAAGTTCCCTTACCACATACTACGCGCAAACCGAGTTGCTTGGTCTCGTCGTCGTAATGGGTAAGTTCTATCTCGTCTATACGAACGCTCTTTGGTTTGAGCATCACATTCTCTCCCGCCCTGCGCAAGGCATAGGCTCTATCGCCATTGACCTTGACAGCACTATAAGTAGGCGGCACCTGCTGAATGTCACCGACAAACTGAGGCAACGTTTCCTCTATGAGCTGTCGGGTAATATGACGGGTGGGATAAGTATGATTGACCGTATGTTCGAGATCGTAGCTGGCTGTCGTGGCTCCCAACTGAAGCGTCGCTGTGTACTCCTTGGTATGAGTCTGCAGCTGCTCTATCTCCTTGGTCTTTTTTCCTGTGCAAAGCACGAGCACGCCTGTAGCCAAGGGGTCGAGCGTGCCAGCATGTCCTATCTTCACCTTATGGTGCAAGAACTTGGAAAGTACGTATCTGATATGTGCCAAAGCCCCAAAGCTTGACATATGATAAGGCTTGTCGATGGCAATGATTTCTCCTGTCTGGAAATTCATGTCTGGCAAAAGATTTGTCGTTACTGATTAAAGAAGAGAGAAAAGAATGGTGGCCAAACCTGCTATAGCGCAATAGATGCCAAAGTAGATGAGCTTGCCTTTCTTGACAATATTGATCATCCATTTGCAGGCAAGACAGCCTGAAACAAAGGCAGCCACAAAGCCAATAATCATAGGCAAGGTGTCAACACCGCCAAGTGTTTCCTCTCCTTTCAGTCCTTTGATCAGGTCGAGCAACGCCTCGCCAAGTATGGGAGGAATGACCATGAGGAAAGAGAATTGTGCCATCTTCTCCTTCTTATTGCCCAACAAAAGACCTGTTGCGATGGTGGTACCAGAGCGGGAAAGACCTGGCAAAACAGCCAAAGCCTGTCCCAGACCAATGACAAATGCATGCCAAAGGCTTATATTCTCACGCTGGCGTGGTTTGGCATAATAAGAGAAAGCAAGGAGCAGAGCAGTTACGAGCAACATGCATCCGACTATGAGCAGTCCGGAACCGAAAATTTTTTCGACTTCATCCTTGAAGAAGACACCAACGACGCCCACAGGAATCATAGAGACTACGATATTGAGCGCATATTTGGTCTCCTCGTTCATCTGGAACTTAAAGAGTCCTTTCAAAATCCAGTCGATCTCTTTCCAGAGTACCACCAGAGTACTCATAACTGTGGCAACGTGCACCAAGACAGTAAAACCCAGATTAGCCTCACCGTCAATACCAAACAAATAGGCACCAATAGCCAAATGACCGCTACTACTAACTGGCAAATATTCTGTAAGTCCCTGAATAAGACCTAACACCAAGGCTTCAAACCAATTCATTGATAAATACTATTTTTTATTATTGAATAATGTGTATGTATCGGGATATAAATATTACTTGTTGTCTTTTGGTTTACGAATGACAGCATAAATAATAGAAAGAAACCCAAACAGAGTAACTACTGGTGCTACTACAATACGGCGTGTGCTGAAGATATCGGTATCGAAAGTATGCTCGTCTGAGCCAGATCCGCTCATCAAGAGAAAACCAATGATGACGATAGCCATCCCCACAGCCAAGAGGATGAAGTTAACTTTGTCAAATGCTAAATTCTTCTTATCCATTTATTATATATATATTAATAATGTGTAATATTCGATATTCTAAATCTTATACAAGTCACCAGCCTTCATCTTGAGGAATTTGTTGACAGAGATGCTGGCGCAGATGGCAGTAATGATGACTCCGAAAAGGAAGACAGCTCCACCCGTTATGGCAAGTTCCTGCCATCCTATCACCATGAGCAGTTCTGGCTCATGAACATACCACGCATAAAGACTGCCTCCTAAGAAGCCGTTGGCAATCAATGCCGACAGCAAGCCTATCAATATGGCCCTGTTCACAAAGGGACGTCGGATGAATCCCCATGAGGCTCCAACAAGTTTCATCGTGTGTATCGAGAAACGTCGGGCGTAAATGCCGAGCCTTACGGTATTGTTGATCAGCGAGAAAGATATAAACGTGAGGAGAGCCGCCACGATGAGCAATCCGATGCTTATCTTGGTCAGCATTTGATTCACCTGCTCTATCAGGTCATGCTGGTAAGACACCTCTGTAACACGTGGATAAGCTTTCAGTTCCTTAGCCACCCATTTCAGAGAATCATTGTTGGCATAGTCAGCCTGTGCAGTCAACTCAATGGAAGGCTGGAAAGGATTGACTCCGGCAAACTCACTGGGGTTAACTCCAAGGTCGTGAGTGGCTTCCTTGAGAGCCTTCGCCTTCGAAATGTAGTTGATTGACTTGACATAAGGCTTGGCTTTCAGCTGTTTACACATCTGAACGACCTCAGAATTGGTCATATCCTGTTCGAGCATCACGGACACGACAAGGTTCTCCTTCACATAGGAGGAGAGATTTCTTCCCATAAGTACGGAGAATATGACCAGTCCGAGTAAAACGAGCACCATAGCGGTGCTTATGCATAGAGTTACCACCTGCAATCCTCGGTGACTGCTGGGCTTATATTGTTTCTTTCTCATTTACCAAAAGGGTATAATATTCCAAATTTGGTGCAAAGTAACAAAAAAATGTGCGAATAAACGAAAGTTTAATAGACATTAACACAAGAAAGGAGAGTCAACCCATGGGTCAACCCTCCCTTTGTGTATAAAGAAAAAATCGTTTATTATATCTTTCGCAACTTACATCTTGGTGATGACACCTTTCTCTGTACTTTCGAGGAACTTGATGATATTGCGTACTTCTTCTCCGTCTGGCACCTGATCCTTGATCTGATTGATGGCATCAAAGAGAGATGTCTGACCGTGGAAAACAAGTCGGTATGCATTTGCAACATGCTTGCGAACCTTCACGTCTATATCGGCAGCCTCCATGATAACACTGTTAGGACCAGCATACTTTACAGGCTTGCCACCAGCAATAATATAAGGTGGAATATCTTTGGAGAAAGTTGTTCCTGCCTGTATCATCGCCAAGTCGCCAACTCTGGTCTTGGCATTCTCTACAACAGATGTAGAGTAGATGACGCCATTACCTATCACACAGTCGCCAGCTATCTTGGTTCCATAACCGAACACGCAACTATTGCCTATAACGGTATCGTGAGAGATATGGGCACCTTCCATAAGGAAGTTGCTGTTGCCAAGCACTGTTTTACCACCCTTATGAGTACCTCGGTTGATAACCACATTCTCACGGATAGTATTGTTGTCGCCAATCACTACTTCACTCTCTTCACCGGTAAAGTTGAAATCCTGTGGGAGAGCTGCGATAACGGCAGCTTGGAACACCTTATTATTATTACCCATGCGAGTACCATTCATGATGCTCACGAATGGATAGATGGTACAGTTGTCACCGATAACCACATCGTCCTCAATATAGGCGAATGGATATATCTTGCAGTTGTCTCCAATCTTAGCCTTTGGAGAAACCTCTGCCTTTGGACTGATTATACTTGCCATAATAATCTAACATTTTACATTTAACACTTAACATTACTTGGCTCCACCACCCAATGCATAGTATAGGTTGACCACAGCCTGCATTTTGTAGAAGTCGTCAGCCACCTTAGAGAGCTGTACATTGAGCAATGATGACTGTGCCTGGATAACCTCAAGATAAGAACCACCAGCCTCGCCCATCAACTTACGGGTGTCTTCTACGTTCTGCTTGAGCACCTCGATCTGCTGAGCCTCGATTCTTCCCTTCTCGTCGGAAGAGTTGTAGAGTACGAGGGCATTGCTTACCTCGCTGCCAGCCTTCAGTACAGCATCCTGCCAAGTGTTGTAAGCCTGCTCGTACTGCATCTTAGCCACCTTGAGTCCAGCAATGAGTCGTCCATTCTGGAAGATAGGCTGAACAAGTGAACCCACTGCAGAAAGAAGCCACTTTCCTGGATTTACGATACCCGCACCAGCTGAGTTGGTAAAGGCACCAGTACCAGAAATACTGATAGAAGGATAGAACTTGCTGCGGGCTGTCTCCACTCCATAGAAGCACTGCGCCAAGTTCATCTCGGCTGCATGTACGTCAGCCCGGTTGTTGAGCAACTGCAAACCTACTCCTGTAGAGAAGTTGGCAGGAAGACTCTGATTCTCAAGTTTGCCCCGTGCGATGGCATGAGCCTGCTCACCGAGAAGAAGACTGAGCGAGTTCTCTGTCTCACGGATCTGTCGCTTCAGATCTGCTTTCTGTGCAAGGACAGAGTAATAGTTTGACTCTGCTGCCTGTACCGATGTTGAGCGATAACCCATCTTGGCATCCTTGAGCAACTGCATTGTTTGCCATGTGTCCTTTGTAAGGCCTTCCATATCATTTACTATCTCGAGCTGCTTGTCGAGCATGAGGAGCGAATAGTACATATTGGCAATATTCGCAACGAGGTTCGTCTGTACAGACACCTGATAGTCCTTCATCTGCAACAGCGCCATCTGAGCACCGCGCTTCTGTGAAAGAAGATTGCCAAAGAGGTCAACACTCCATGACGCATTCACAGGCAGACTATAAGTCTTTGTCGCTTTGTTACCGTCCCAAGAAGAGATGGTTCCCTGTGGGGTAAATGTAAAAGAAGGTATGAAAGCCAACTTGGCACACTTCAACTGCTCCTCAGCCATCTTTACGTTCAAAGCAGCATTGAGGAGATTGGCGTTATTGGCAAGTCCCTTCTCGATAAGAGTCTGCAACTGTGGATCGGTAAAGACGCTGCGCCAAGGAATATTGGCAAAGGATGTAGTATCCTTCACAGCCAACGTATCGGATACAGAAGCTGAATCGCGTACGACACCATTAGTTTTCACATCAGGACGCTCATACTTTCCGTAGAGAGTCTTGCAGCTGCTCAATGAGAGCGCTGCCAGACCCAATATGATAATATTTAAATTCTTTTTCATTGTTTCGTTTGAAGTTACAACGTTATTACTTCTTCTCGACACCTTTTCTGCGATGAGCTGCACTGGCATACTGCTCCAACTCTGAGGCAGCCTCGGCATTGAACTCGTCCTCAAACTTCAAAGGAGTAAGCTTCTCCTGCAACCACTCGAAGACTGCGAAGAGAGCAGGAACCACGAAGATCTGACAGATAGTACCGAGCAACATACCACCCACGGCAGCAGCACCCAAAGTCTGGTTACCATTTTTGCCTACACCTGAAGCGAACATCAGAGGCAGCAGACCAATGACCATCGCCAGAGAGGTCATCAAGATAGGACGGAGACGTGCACCGGCACCCAGGATAGCAGAGTACTTGATAGCCATACCCGTACGACGACGCTCGAGAGCGAACTGTACAATCAGGATGGCGTTCTTAGCCAACAGACCGATCAACATAATCAACGAAATCTGCATGTAGATATCGTTGGAATGGCCGAAGATATTGGTGAAGACGAAAGCACCTGCCAAACCGAATGGGATAGACAACACTACCGACAGAGGCAAGATGTAACTCTCGTACTGAGCACTCAGAATCAAGTAAACGAATACGATACAGAGTGCGAAGATAAGACCTGTAGAGTTGCTTGACTCTGCCTCCGAACGTGTCAGACCAGAGTACTCATAACCATAACCCTCTGGCAATGTCTGCTTAGCCACCTCGGCAATAGCCTTCATACCGTCACCGGTAGAATAGCCGCTGTTAGGAGTTACAGACACATCCATTGAGGTAAAGAGGTTGAAACGTGTGATGTTGGATGGACCATAAATCTTCTTCAAGTTCACGAACTCGCTCACTGGAGACATGGTGCCATCAGCACAACGTACATAAATCTTGTTCAAATCGTCAGGATGCATGCGGTTCTCAGGACCAGCCTGAATCATGACACGGTAGAGCTTACCATAGGCATTGAAGTTGGATGCATAAAGACCACCGAGGTAACCCTGCATCACAGCCAATACTGAAGATGGAGAAATACCGGCCTGCTTGGTCTTGGCAACATCCACATCCACCATGTACTGAGGATAGTTAGGGTTGTACTGGGTCTGCGCAGTCTGAATCTCAGGACGGGCATTCAGTTCCTTCAAGAAAGCCTTCACGTTGGTAAAGAATCTGTTCAGATCGCCACCCGTCTTATCCTGCATAGTCATAGTAATACCATTCTGTACAGAGAAACCAGAGATCATAGGTGGAGCGAAGGCGAGAATCTGAGCATCCTTGATAGTGGCAGTCTGCTTGTAGATCATACCCAACACAGAAGTGTATTCCATAGGGTTGACAAACAGCGCCTCAATACCACCGCCCGTACAAGCCGCCTTGATACGATGGAAGAATCCACCAGGACGGTCCTCGAATGGCTTCAGCTTTACGATGATAGTACCCTGGTTAGAACCAGCGCCACCGATAAAGCTATAACCCATGATGGCGTTACGGGTAGCTACGGCAGGGTTGTTGGCCAACATCTTGTCCACCTGCTGTACCACTTGTGCAGTACGTTCCTGAGAAGTACCAGGAGCAGTAGAGATACAAGCGAAGATAG
>CAVACC010000023.1:0-35664 GCA_963587495.1 Clostridia bacterium
GAAGGAAGAGTGGAAGAAAAAAAAGAGATTGCTTTAAATCTATTGGCGTACAACACTCCAATCGATATTATTGCAAAGTCCACAGGATTATCTATTGAAGAGATCAAGAAATTAAAATCATAAATACATAGGAAGTGCAATGCCCGATGTGGGCATTGCACTTTTTTATTTCATTACTACTCCCCTACTTCCAAAGAACAAGACAGAATTCGCAGATTGAGAGTAAGAGACTATAAAAGTATCCCTTATACGTAATCGTTTTCGTATAATTTTCTGAGGTTTACACCTTATTATATATAGAATAATTGTAATTTTGCCTCATAATAAACATAAGCCTAATTTATGAACAAGACTTTTTTCAAAAACATGGTGCTTGCAGCACTTATGACATTACCCGTACTCGCAAAGGCACAGACTTTTACGGGAATCACCGCTGAGCAAAATGCTCAGAATACTCCTGAGAGATGGACAGCAGTAGAATTACCACAGTTGCCAGTCATCACATCAGCAAATACGTTTAACATCAAAGACTATGGTGCCTCTACATCGGCAGCAGACAACACCAAGGCTATTCAGAAAGCCCTTGATGCCGTTCCTACTACTGGTGGTATGGTCGTAATTCCTGCTGGTACATGGATGTTTGGTAGTAAAGACCAGATGACAAGTACAACCGAGGTGCTCAGCATCAAGTCAAAAACCGTACTCCACCTTTGTGCAGGTGCTACCCTGAAGCTTGTGGAATATGGCAAGGCTCCTAACAACAAGACTGTCTTTATTGGCGGAAAGAACAAGGGTAAGAATGTTACTGACGTTGTTATTGAGGGTGAAGGTGAAACTTCCATCATTGACGGTCAGGGTGCACGCTGGTGGCTCGCAAGAGAGAATGGCGAAACCTTCAATCCTGGAGCGATGATTCGCTTCGAACAGGGCAAGCACTTCCTGCTCCGCAACTTCAAGATTCAGAATACTCCAGGTGTGAACATCACCATCAGTAACAGTGGCAAGGCAAGTCATGCTACTATTCATGACGTAACCATCAGCGAACCTGCTTCAGAAGCAGGAAAGGGCAAGGCTTCTCACAACACCGACGGAGTCTCAATATGGGGACCATACGTAAACATCTACAACTGTAACATCAGTAATGGTGACGATAATGTAGTCTGTGACAATGATGCACAGTATATCCATGTCTGGAACTGCGACTTTGGAACTGGTCATGGTGCTTCTATCGGCAGCTATACTAAAAACATCAAGCATGTATGGTTCGATAACATCACAATGAATGGTACCACTGCTGGTATCCGTATGAAGACTGGTATCAATAGTGATGGTACTCTCCGTGGTGGTGGTGAGGAAGACTGGAAGTTCACCAACTTCACAATGACCAAGGTTAAGAACCCTCTCTCTATCGACTGCTTCTACGACAAGAACTACAATAGCGATCCTGCCGTAGATAAGGCAAATGCAAGAGCTGTAGATAGCACTACCCCAACCTATAATGGTATTTATCTACAGAATGTGAAGACAACTGATGTTTGCGATGGTAACGCAATTTTCTTTGTTGGTCGCCCAGAAAGCCACATCAAGAACGTGACACTCGACAACGTACAGATATCAGCCAAGAAGGGTATCGACATCCGTTTCGTGGACAATCTCGTCTTTAAGAACAACTCAAAGATTACAGTTAGCAGTGGTGCTATCTGGCTTCAGAAATATGATTCATCATGGACAGATGAATGCGATGCCACCTCAACGGGTTCTACGGTTACAGATACCAAAGGTCCTTTCACTTTGAACTCAAAGACCCTAACTGATAAAACAGCAGGTTCTTGTTCTTTCAGTAATGGTTTCTCTATCAGCAATGAAAAAGGAAAGACATATGATGTTGGATCTGGCACAAACTACATCAAGTACAGTGCAAACCAATATACCATTAACATTCCCGACGGTATCAAAATCGTAAAGATGGACATCGAAGGAAAAGACAATTACGCTGATGCAGATGCCTATATCGGTGAGATTAACGGCAAGAGCTACAATGAAACAACCTATATCTTCCCTAAGGACAAGAGTGTAAAGAAATATACGGTAGAGTTTGATTCTCCTGTAGAGCACACGTTGACATTCACACCGAAAGTTAAACAATGCATTTTGGCATTTACTCTTTACACAGACGCCACAAGCTCTATAGCTGGTATCACGGTGGATAATAAGCTTATGGCAGACGCCAACATCTATGACCTCAGCGGCCGTGTTGTAGCACAGAAAGGTTCCGAAGGTCTGAAGAAAGGCATCTATATCTTTAACAACAAGAAATTCGTTGTGAAGTAATCTACTCACTGTACACTACAGGCTCATCACCTGTCAATATAGAACAAACAAAAAAGGCAATCTGTCAAACAGCAGATTGCCTTTTTTATGTTTTTATAGGATTATACTCTTATTTCTTTTCTGTAGTTTCTTCCTTAGTGGCAGCTTTCTTTGCAGGAGCCTTCTTGACTGCAGCAGGAGCCTTAGTAGCTGTCTTCTTGGCAGGAGCCTTGGCAGCAGTAGTTGTCTTCTTGGCAGCAGGCTTCTTCTCGGCACGGAGTTTTTCAGCCTCTTTCTCTATCTTCTCAAGTTTAGCCTGCAGACGGACAATCTCCTGGTCCTTTACCTCGATCTCCTCATCCTGATTCTTGATGGTGGTGAGAAGGCCCTCCAGCTGATCGTTATCCACATCAGAAGGATACAAGTCGTTGACACGATTGAGGAAGTCGCCAAGAATATTCATATAGTTGGTGAAAGCATCGAAAGGATCGCTGTAGATACCACGGTCAAGACCCACATTGCTTGGTTTGGTGGTCATGAAGCGGAAGTTGTTGCTTGCCTGCAGATAATCCCAGTCCTGATTGATACGAGGATCGTTGGCAATGCGGACACGGTCGGCAACACTATAAAGTTTGTTGAAAGCCTCACGCTGCATAGAGTTACCCAACCATGTGCTGACATCGCGCTCCTCGTCTACCCAACTCAGAGTATCAGGAACATTCAACTCGCCTACCGACTTCATCTTCTTGCAAATCTCGATAGGAGTAGAGAAGGTGATGCCCTTCTCCTTGGCGCAGGCTGGCAACGCCTTCAAGAACTCCAGAATGTTGCTTGACAAGGGCTGAGCAATACCGAGAGCAGACAGCTCCATGAAGATATTGATTACCTGCTCCTCTTGAGGCAGGGCAGCAATCTGATTGATATAGTTGTCAGCAAAGAGTGGATAGCCGTCCCAGTTGCTGTTGTTGAAACGCAGAGAGACATCATCGCTCAGGCGCACGTCACGCAGCAAGAGTTTGAGCTTTGGAGCCAGGGCGCAGTTGTAAACATAGTGAGGAGACTTCCATCCCAACACATGCTTGGCACCCTCGGTAAGCATGCCGGCAAAGCCCATCTGTGATGCCTGCAAACCGATATCATCGCTATAGATGAGCGAAGAGTTGCGCAACACCTGTGGCTTCTTGCCAAAGTATTCCTCCATCTTGGCAGCCTGACGCTTCACCTCGGCAGCAAAGCTCTCCTCATTGACGAGAGAAGCCAAGCCATGAGAATAAGGTTCGGCAAGGAACTCTACACAACCAGTCTTGTTGAGGTCCTGCAACTTCTCCAACACCTGAGGCGCATGTAGCTCCAACTGCTCCATACCCACACCAGAGATAGAGAAAGCCACCTTGAAATACTGTCCGTTGGCCTTGATCATATCCTCAAGAGCAGTGAGGGCAGGCATATAAGAACGCTCAGCAATATCACTGATACTACGCTCGTTCTCATAGTCATCGTAGTAATAATGGTCGGTACCGATATCGAAGAAACGATACCTCTTCAGATGGATAATCTGATGTATTTCGAAATATAAACAAATTGTCTTCATAAAAAAATTAAAATTTGAACGTTTAACTTCACTCTTCACTTCACACCTACTTCCACCCCAGTGTCTTGAGGTAAAGGTCCTTGATGCGTGCTCCCACCTTCTCCCAGGTTATCTGGTCGACCTCATTTTTGCCTTCCACAGACAGATAGTCGAAGAGACTCTCGTTGTGGCAAATGCTATAGATGGCATCAGCCAGAGCATGAATGTCCCAGTAGTCTACCTTGATACAGTTGGTCAGGATTTCACCACAACCACTCTGCTTGGAGATAATCGTAGGCGTGCCACACTGCATGGCCTCCAAAGGAGAGATACCAAAAGGCTCGCTCACCGAAGGCATGACATAGACATCAGAGTCTTTCAGGCACTCATACACCTGCTTGCCACGCATGAATCCCGGGAAGTGGAAACGGTCGGCAATGCCACGCTCTGCAGCGAGATAAATCATCTGATTCATCATATCGCCGGAACCAGCCATACAGAAACGCACATTGCGAGTACGATGCAACACCATATTGGCAGCCTCGACAAAGTATTCCGGACCTTTCTGCATAGTGATACGACCTAAGAAGGTTACCACCTTCTCCTTGCCCTTATGGTCGGGACGAGGAATGTCCTGCCACTCCTGCTTCAATGGATAAACAGCATTGTGCATGGCAAAACACTTGCGTGGGTCCTGATGATACTGATTGATGACAGTCTGACGGGTAAGCTCTGACACACACATGATGCAGTCGGCATTGTCCATACCATCCTTCTCGATAGAATAAACAGTAGGGTTCACCTTGCCACGGCTTCGGTCGAAGTCGGTGGCATGCACGTGGATGCACAGAGGTTTTCCGCTCACCTTCTTGGCGTGGATACCTGCGGGGAAGGTAAGCCAGTCGTGAGCATGAATGATGTCGAACTCCTCAGAACGAGCCACCACTCCTGCTATGACAGAATAGTTATTGATTTCATCGTGAAGGTTGGAAGGATATCCACCAGCAAAGTCCATACAGCCGAGGTCGTTGACGTTCATATAATTGAAATCGGCATAGATATGGTCACGATAACGATAATAGTCATTAGGGTCCATGATGTTGCCCACACGCTGCTGCACATAGTCATAGTTGACATCGCGCCAGGCTATAGGCACACAGTTCATGGCTACTATCTTAGCGGCACTGCGGTCTTCATCACCAAAAGGATGAGGCAGACAGAGAGTGATATCCACATCGCCCTGGGCATGTAATCCCTGTGAGATACCAAAATTGGCAGTAGCCAAGCCACCGAATACATGAGGAGGATACTCCCATCCAAACATTAATACTTTCATATTGCAGTCCTCCTTATTTAATATTGATATTTTTCAAGTAGTTCGAGCGCACGCAGTATCTCTGCCACATTCATGGCAAAGGAGATAGCACCTCGCCCAGTAAATGGAGGGTTGCCATCGAAGAGCTCGCTGATGGTGCCTAAACAGTGGCATGACATCTCATCGTCATAGCCCACCATCTGGCGCTCTATGAAGCTCAGACGTGTACGCTTATACATCTTCAGACTTGCCTCCATATAGAAGCCACCCAGCCATGGCCATGCTGTACCCTGATGATAAGCATAGTCGCGCTGGCTCTGCGGACCTACATAGACAGGGTTGTATCCGCCACTCTTTGGCGAGAGTGAACGCAGACCCTTAGGTGTAAGAAGCTCTCGGGTACAGATGTCGAGCACACGCTTCTTCTGGTCCTGCGACAATGGAGAGTAGTCGAAGGCTACAGGGAATATCATATTGGGGCGAACACTCCAGTCAATCATCTTGCCGTCAACATAGTCGTAGAGATAACCATACTCGTTGAGGAAAGTGTCGAGGAACGACTGCTTGGTGAGTTCGGCTGCCTCAAGTAACTGCTGCTGATCTTTCTCCTTGCCTGCCAACTCGCACAGAGAGGCAAAGAAGCAAAGGGCATTATACCACAAAGCATTAAACTCGACGATGTATCCTGTACGGGGAACAACAGGATGCCCATTGGCAGTGGAGTTCATCCATGTCACAGCCTTGTCCTTGCCGTCGGTGTAAAGAAGTCCGTTGGGCATCAGCTTCAGGTTGGGGTGATGGTTGCACTTCACGTACATCACTACGTCCTTGATAAACTTGCCATACTTCTTGAGGCAAGCTTCTTTTCCTTTCTCCTTGGCATACTGCTGCAAAGCCCACACTGCCCACAAAGGCACATCGGGCTGATCAATCTCTGCAATATGCACGGTGACTGGCTTGCCCTCCATGAACTCATAATAACCCTTCATGGCGGTCTTCATCACCAATTCGAAGTAGTCGTCCTCCTCAATGGAGAGTGTCAGACCAGGCAAAGAGATGAATGTGTCGCGGGCACGGCACTTGAACCAAGGATAACCGGCAATGATGTATCGGTCGTCGTTGCTTTCGCGGCGATGGAACTGATGGGCTGCATTGACCAGACAATGGAAAAAGTTGTCGCGTGGTGCACGTTCACTCACTTCCTTGTCGAAGAGCGCCTTCAGACTGCGCGACTTAATTTCGGATGTAGAAGCGGCAAAGACAATGGTCTCACCCTTCTTGATGTTCATCTCGAAATAGCCGGGAACATAGAGATCCTCATTGGAAGCATAGCCACGCTCCTGCTCCTTGGGATACTCCACACCACGATACCAGTCGGGCTGGAAGATAAAATTGTTCTTCTTGGAGAACTGCATGAACAGGTCGGGATAACCGGCATACATACATGTCTTGATGCCGTTGTCCACCTCTGCATAATCTCTTGAAGCAGTTGCATTCTCGTGAGTAAACTGTCTCACGCTGCGGAATGCAAGGAAAGGACGAAACCTCAGTGTAGTGGCAGAATGTCCATCCACCAAGGTGTAACGCAACAAAATACGGTTCTCATAATGCTGGAACACTACTTCCTTCTTCAGAATGACGCCTCCCACACGATACAACGTGGTAGGAACCTTATCGCAATCGAATTCACGGATGTACTTGTGTCCCATCGGATTGTAGTTGTTGCCTTGATACTTGTGCAGTCCAAGATTGAATTCAGCGCCATGCTGAATCACCGTAACATCGAGCGAGCTCAGGAGCACATGGTTGTCATCGTCCAGTTCTGGAACCGGCACAACCAATAGACCATGATACTTGCGGGTATTACAGTCCACAATCGTAGAGCACGAATAAGCACCAGAGCGGTTGGTACGCAACAACTCCTTGGGTAATGACTCTTGAAGGTTAGTCATCAGGGCCTTTTCGAATTTTAGATAACTCATAGATCTATATTAAGGTTTTAGTTTTTAATACATTACTTTATATTGGTTCAAAGGTAACGATTTTTTGTTGTATAACAAAGTTTTTTCGGATAAAAATAGTTGAATTTTTGTTTTATCATGCTTTTTTAGCCAAATCAACAGACTTTTTGGGCAAAACAGCATATTGACAACACCCAGACTGACAGCCGTCAACCACTTTATACGAAAAAAGAGGAGCAAGTTGCCCGCTCCTCTCATCAGGCAGGAATCAGAAAATTGACTACCTCCTGCTCTACCGTTATCTTATAGCTACCCTTGGGGGTATTCATCAGACGGCCATCCACACCGATGAGGGCATGCGAAGCCTCCTTCACCTCCACCTCCCGGGTACGGTAAGGATGCACGCTGCGATGGTTGAGGAACTTACCGCGCACGAAGAGATAGAATCCCTCGAAGAGCTGTGTGATCTGCGGATGATACACCACCGACACATCGAGCAGTCCGTTATAGGGCACGGCATTAGGCGTCTGCCCATATCCTGAGGCATTGCCTATGCACATGGTCATCACCCTGCGCTGTATCTCATCCTCATTGATCTTGACATGCATCTTGTAGTCGAGGCGCTGGAAGATCATGAGCACAAAAGAAGAGATGAACGAAAGAGTGCGGGAACCCAGGAAGTGATGGGTCTTGCGGCGCAGATTCATGATGGCAGCTATCAAGCCCACGTTGATGCAGTTGAGGAAGTAACGATGGCACTTCTCGTCACGTTTGTTCGTATAACGGATACATCCCAAGTCGATTTTCCTGATACGGCGCTGTTTCAGCCATTTGATGGTCTGCTCATAATCGCTGTCGGAGAATCCCCAGAAATGGGCGAAGTCGTTCATCATGCCATTGGGAATTACGCCAAGGGCTATCCCTTCACGAGTAGCCTTGTCAACCTGCATCAGACAGTTGACGGCATCATTGAGCGCAGAGTCACCTCCCACAATGACTATTGTCTTATAGCCATTGTTGATAAACATCTTCACCAGTCGCTCCACACTCTTCTGGTTCTCACTCTGCACAAAATCGTAGTCGATATGCTGCTGGCGCAACACCTTCTCTATCTTGAGCCAGCGTTTTCCTTCACGCCACCCGTTACGGGGGCAATAGAGCAATCCCCACTTGTTTTCATTAACCGCCATGATCTATATTTTGTTTTTTATATTTCAAGATTTACCTGTCCACGTCGCCTGTCAGCTCGAATATCTGCTCCACCTTATCTGCCATGGGCTGCAAGGCATCCACCCAATGTATGGTGAAGCCTCTGCGCTCCATGCCACGAAACCATGTCATCTGTCGCTTGGCAAACTGATGTATGGCTATCTCCAAGCCTCGGAACATCTCGTCGTAGGATGTCTTTCCTATCGCGTATTCGGTGACAAACTTGTATTCCAAGCCGTAGTATATCAAGTCTTCAGCAGGAATGCCCCTGTCGAGAAGCGCTCTGATTTCATCGACCATACCTTCGTCGAGACGTTGCCTCAGTCTGCGTGTTATCTTCTCACGACGAGCCTCACGGTCGATGTCCACACCGATAATCAAGGAGTCTACCGATGGCAGCTCCCTCTCGGGCATGGGATGTTCGGCATTATAAGTCTCAATCTCTATGGCACGTATGGCACGCTGGGCTGTGTCGACATCGGTGCGGTTGTGCATATGCGACCCATTCCTTGCCTTAAGCTGTTGCAGCATCTCTGTAAGCTCAGCCAGGCTCTTGTCGGCAAGACGCTCACGAAGCACAGGGTTCTGAGGCACAGGTGAGAGATGATAGCCCTTGAGCACGGACTCAATATAAAGTCCCGTTCCGCCACAAAGAATGGGCAACCTTCCCCTTCTAAGAACATCCTGATAGGCATCATAGAAGTCTTGCTGATACTGGAAGAGGTTGTACTTGGTTCCTGGCTCGCAGATATCTATGAGATGATAGGGAATCTGCTTGTCCCCTACTGTATAGTCGGCCAGATCCTTGCCCGTTCCTATATCCATTCCGCGATACACCTGTCGGCTGTCGGCACTGATAATCTCGGCTTCCATCCCCTCCATACGCGAAGGAAAGGCAGCAGCCAAGGCTGCAGCAAGACTGGTTTTTCCGCTTGCCGTAGGACCCAATATCGTTATCATCGTCTGTTTCATGGTGGCAAAGATACAAAAATTTCTGATATAGGTAAACAAAGAAAGCGAAAAAAAGAAGTTTAGCATCACTTAAAGACCCGAAATAAGGTTTCATACGGGTGTTAAACGCAAAAAAGCCTGGCATTTTGCAATGCCAGGCCTATAATATTGTTGAATATCGCTACTGCGGTATTACTTCAACTCAGCGAGGTACTTGATAGTACGAACCATCTGAGAAGTATAAGAGTTCTCATTGTCGTACCAAGAAACAACCTGTACCTGATATGTATCGTCGTCAATCTTGCTAACCATTGTCTGAGTAGCATCGAAGAGAGAACCGAAACGCATACCGATGATATCAGAAGATACGATCAGATCCTCGTTGTAACCGAAACTCTCGTTAGAAGCAGCCTTCATAGCAGCGTTGATACCCTCAACAGTTACGTCCTTACCCTTAACAACAGCTACGAGGATAGTTGTAGAACCTGTTGGAGTTGGAACGCGCTGTGCAGAACCGATCAACTTACCGTTCAACTCAGGAATTACAAGACCGATAGCCTTAGCAGCACCTGTTGAGTTAGGAACGATGTTCTGAGCACCTGCACGTGAACGACGGAGGTCACCCTTACGCTGAGGACCGTCGAGAATCATCTGGTCACCTGTGTAAGCGTGGATAGTAGACATAATACCAGACTGGATAGCTGCGTACTTGTTCAAAGTGTCAGCCATAGGAGCCAAGCAGTTAGTTGTACAAGAAGCTGCAGAGATAACTGTATCGGCTGGAGTCAAAGTCTTGTGGTTTGTGTTGTAAACGATAGTAGGAAGATCGTTACCTGCAGGAGCAGAGATAACTACCTTCTTAGCACCTGCTGTAAGGTGAGCAGAAGCCTTCTCCTTAGATGTATAGAAACCAGTGCACTCGAGTACTACGTCAACACCAAGCTCACCCCAAGGAAGCTCAGCTGCGTTTGGCTTAGCATAGATAGTGATTTCCTTACCATCAACGATGATAGAGTTGTCTGTTGCCTCTACAGTGTGCTTGCCCTCACCGTACTTGCCAGCGAAGCCACCCTGAGCTGTATCATACTTAAGAAGGTGAGCCAACATTTTTGGAGATGTAAGGTCGTTGATAGCAACTACCTCATAACCCTCTGCCTCAAACATCTGACGGAAAGCCAGACGACCGATACGGCCGAAGCCGTTAATAGCAACTTTTGTCATTTTGTTTAATATTTAAATTAATGGTTGAAAATAATTTTTACCTTAATAAGCCTCGAAGCACTTGCCTATGAGCTGAAACATTCAAAAAGCAATACTTTTGAGCAATTTTTTTTCTTATCGAGCGCAAAGTTACTAATTTTTTTCTAACTTTGCACACGAATTGAGTATTAAATTATTTAAAAAAGACTGCATGTTGCAGATTATCGTAGTCTTTTTATGCCTTAAGGGGCCATACTGACAACTCCATATTGCAAAATAAAAAGTATGAATGCATGACTGCAGTGGCAGGAGTCCCTATATATAATAAGGTGTAAATGTCTAACTTAAAATAACAAAAAGAAAAGATGAGTAAATTTCTGAATGAATTCAAGCAATTCGCCATGCGTGGCAATGTGCTCGACATGGCTGTCGGTGTCATCATTGGTGGTGCCTTTGGCAAAATCGTCAGTTCGGTGGTAGACGATATCATCATGCCTCCTATAGGATGGATAATCGGTGGTGTCAACTTCTCAGAACTGAAAATTTCACTTCCTACCGTGGAAGTAGCCGGCGAGAAACTGCCTGCTGCCACCATCAACTATGGCAACTTCCTGCAGACCTGCCTCGACTTCTTCATCGTGGCTTTCTGTATCTTCATGCTGATCAAACTGGTCAACAAGTTTGCCAAGAAGAAGGAGGAAGAGCCCAAGCCAGAGCCTAAGCCTACAGCAGAGGAGAAGCTCCTTACCGAGATTCGCGACTTGTTGAAGAACAAGTAACATTCATATTCTATCGGGCGTGGGACGGCAGAGTTTCGCTATGACGAAAAGACTCTGCTGAACCTATGCTATTATTGCACCTTAGTGACGATTAAAGAGACATACCCGCTTTCATTTTTTCACCGTCACACAACAGTAACCAAAGAGATGAACAGTCAGGAAGCTACAGACAAGTTGACAAGAAAAGGCATCAAACCCACAGCCAACAGGATATTGGTGTACAAGGCATTGCTCAGTCATTCTGCCCCGATGAGCCTTGGCGACATGGAAACCTTGATGCCATCAATGGACAAATCGAGCATATTCCGTACACTCACCTTGTTCCTGGAGCATGATGTGGTGCATGCCTTTGAGGACGGACGTGGCATACTCAATTACGAACTGTGCGAGGAAGAAGGCAAGTGCGACCATCATGACGGACATATCCACTTCTACTGCGAGACGTGCCAGCGCTCTTTCTGTCTGGACGACATCCATATTCCAAGTTTCGAACTGCCCGAAGGTTTCTGTCCTCATTCCGTTTCCTTTGTCATCAAAGGCGAATGCCCCGAATGTAAGAGAAAAAAAACATCCCCACTCCATAGAACATAACAATACAATATGCCTCATACACTACATATTGCTATCATTGGCGGAGGTGCAGCTGGATTCTTTGCTGCCATCGAGGCCAAGCGCAACTTTCCTCATGCAGACATCACTATCTACGAGAAGAATCCGAAAGTACTTGCCAAAGTGGAAATCACCGGCGGATTCAACCTCCAGGCTGCCTGGACAACAGGATATGTAGTAGGACAACACATCGGAGAATAAGTCTCCGAGGCGAAGCACTACTCTTCCGAAACAAAGTCTTTCACCACACGGGTGTATTCCTCATGATGATCGCGGTAAGCCATGGCATGAACTGAGCCTTTGGCGATAAAAATAGCCTTGCGCCCTCTCTCCTTCGCATCGTACAGAGGGCGAAGCATGGCATAAGGCACAAAGGCATCCTTGTCGCCATGGATAAAGAGCATCGGTTTGGTGCTCTTACGGACTTGGGCTATCTGCTGAGCCTCAGCAAACGACCAGCCATACTTGTGCATGCAGAGCGCGGAAGTGGTGTTCATCAACGGGAAGGCAGGCAAGCCAAACTGATCTTTGAGCTGAGCTGCGAACTCGTCCCACACACTGGTATAACCGCAATCCTCCACAAAGCACTTCACATATCCCGGAGTCTTCTCGCCCGATACAGCCATCGTAGTAGCTGCACCCATCGATATGCCATGAATCACCTGCCACGTATTCTTCACTCTTCGTTCTTCACTCTTCACTTTAAAAATCTCATTGGCTGCTTGCGACCATCTGATGACGTCCCACCGGTCGTTCCACCCCATCTGTATATGACTGCCCTCACTCTTGCCATGTCCATACAAATCGGGAAGGAGCACATTATACCCTATATCATGATTGTAGAGATAGGCGATGTGGAGCATTCCCTCGGCACGCACCTTGTAGCCATGAACCACAATGGCGGTTCTGTCGGTAGACTTGGGGGCATAGAGATAAAGGGCATGAGCCTTGTAGCCGGAAGGCATCAGCAGAAAGGTGTCTTTCACACAATGATGCTGATACACCGAGTCCATCCAGGCTGAAGTCCAGGGACACTCGCTCTTCATTCTCGTCTTCCAATGCTCGGCTGTCATTCGTTCCGGCTCTGGATAATCGAGTGAATAACCGAGCATATAGTTGCTTACTCCATACAAGCCTGCTGCCACAAGCACAACAATGCCCAAGACTACACCTATTATTATATGAAACTTTCTTTTCTTCATATCTTTCCATCATTCGTTTTCCAATACTGCAAAATTACTCAAAATAACAAAGAGAACAAAACATAAAAGCATATTTTAACTGAACTTTCACAAATGCCATACTTGTGTCAGCAGCCTTGAATTCCAATAAAACGTTCACTTAATTCTGAGAAAATCTTTCTCTTATACTATATAAATGTTCTGTTTATCCCATAAAAGTTCTATTCAAAGCCTTTGAATGTCCGTTCAAAGCCTTTGAATGTGCGTTCAGAGCCTTTGAATGTACGTTCAGAGGCTTTGAACGAAGATTTTATTGGAGAGAAAAAACAATTTCATCACTATCAGAAAACATTTATATGGTAACAAAGTAACTACTTGTGGCTGTAAGGGATGCAGAACAGTTGGAAATTCAACAAGAAGATAAATTGTCAGACAAATGTCATACTATTTTTTTGCCACATTCAAGCCTTTGTCATATTTTTGCAGTCATCAAACATTCAAAGCAACAGTTTACCCATAAAAAAGCAAACGTATGAAAAAGATTTTCTTCATCATCATCGCAGTCATCGCCATCATCTTATTTTTCAATATGTATGGCACCTTTGCTTACCAAAGCAATCAGTCGAAACCATACATAGACTTCAAGAAAAAGATAGACATCAGTCAGTTGTTCGAATATCGCGACCCTACCTATGGCTACACCATCAGCTATCCCGATTTCTTCGAACATGAGGACACATCGCTCAGCAACTATCAAAGCTATGCCAGGTTCAGCTATACCGACCGCACCAATGTGGTGCTGGAAAGTTACGTTACGAAGAATCACAGCTCATCATTACAGACATGTGCCGACTCGTTGGCGACAAAGCTTCATGCCACAAAAACCATGAACAGGGACTCTTCTTTTCTACTTGCGGGGCCGGTATACGAAAACGGAGTACGCATGAAGGGATACAGTCATTACGACAAATTCATCAAGAGTGGCAAACTCCTCTTCGTCTACTCGCTCACCTATCCCGACGATTACAAACCTGCCATGCCGAAACTGTTCCATCTGATAGAAAACTGGAAAATCGTAGGAGCATATTGATGTTTTTCGGCAACAAGATGTCGTATACACAAAAAAACTTTGTACATTTGCAACTCATAAAGACAAACCTTCCCTTTATAAAGACAATATGGCAAAGAAAGCAATCGTTATGGGTGCCACATCGGGCATCGGAATGGAAGTGGCAAAACTGCTTGCCGCCAAAGGATGGCAAGTGGGAATAGCCGGAAGAAGAACAGAAAGACTGCAGGCTCTGACGGCTGAAGGCATCGCCTGCTATCAGCAGATAGATGTCACCTCTGCCGATGCTCCTCACCAGCTGCAGCAACTCATCGACAAGTTGGGAGGCATGGACCTGTATTTCCACAGTTCCGGAATAGGATGGAAGAACAATCAGCTCGACATAGAGAAAGAACTGAAGACGGTGGAGACCAACGGGATGGGATTCGCAAGAATGGTAGACACCGCATTCAACTGGTTTGCTGCTCACGTCCAGGAAAAAGAGAGGAAACACAACTATCGCATTGCCTGCATCACCTCCATCGCCGGAACAAAAGGCTTGGGTGCAGCCCCAGCCTACTCTGCCACCAAACGATTCCAGAACCACTATCTGGAATGCCTTGCCCAGCAAGCACGTATGCGCCATCTCCCCATCTCGATAACGGACATACGGCCTGGATTTGTGGCAACCGACCTGATTGCAGGCAGCAGTTATCCACTACAGCTAAGAGCTGAAGAGGTGGCAAGGCACATCGTACATGCCATTGAGAAAGGAAAAGAAGTAAAAGTCATAGACTGGCGGTACACCATCCTCGTCTTCTTCTGGCGTCACATACCAAGATGGCTGTGGACAAGGTTGAAAATCTCTCAATAATATGGGTCAAAAAATTCCCTCCTTCCGGCATGATACCCGAAGGAGGGATTTATAGTACAGATGGCAGGAATCTGCTTTCCTAATCTTTACCCGCGAAGAAATCTTCACAGGAAGAAAGCCTTACTCCCACTCGATTGTCGAAGGTGGTTTTGAAGAGATGTCGTAGCAAACGCGGTTCACACCCTTCACCTTGTTAATAATCTCGTTGCTTACCTTTGCCATGAAGTCGTAAGGCAGATGTGCCCAGTCGGCTGTCATCGCATCGGTACTGGTCACAGCACGCAGAGCTACAGGATGCTCGTATGTACGTTCGTCGCCCATCACTCCTACCGAACGGACGGTAGAAAGCAATACGGTACCTGCCTGCCAGATCTGGTCGTAGAGAGAAACCTCAATCTCACCATTCTGCATGTCGGCAGGAACACCAGCAGCCAATACACGGCGGGCTTCCTCACCACTCAACTTCACCTTATACTCACGCAAGCCGCGGATATAGATATCATCGGCATCCTGAAGAATACGCACCTTCTCGGGAGTAATATCACCCAGAATACGTACTGCCAGACCAGGACCTGGGAAAGGATGACGGGTAATCAGATGCTCAGGCATTCCCATAGAACGGCCTACACGACGAACCTCATCCTTGAACAACCACTTCAATGGCTCGCACAACTGAAGGTTCATCTCCTTAGGAAGACCACCCACATTGTGATGGCTCTTGATGACCTTACCTGTAATATTCAAGCTCTCGATACGGTCGGGATAGATAGTTCCCTGCGCCAACCACTTGGCACCAGTCTGCTTCTTAGCCTCAGCATTGAATACCTCCACAAAGTCGCGGCCAATAATCTTGCGCTTCTCCTCTGGATCGGTCACACCAGCCAGGTCGGTAAAGAACTTCTCGGATGCATCCACACCAATCACGTTCAGACCCAGACACTTGTAATCCTCCATCACATCACGGAACTCATTCTTGCGAAGCATACCGTGATCAACGAAGATACAAGTAAGATTCTTGCCTATGGCCTTGTTCAAAAGAACGGCAGCCACGCTGGAATCAACACCACCAGAAAGACCAAGGATCACCTTGTCATCACCCAACTGTGCCTTCAGCTCTGCCACTGTAGTCTCTACGAAAGAGTCAGCACTCCAGTCCTGCTTACTGCCACAGATATCTACCACGAAGTTCTTCAGCAACTGTGTACCCTGCAAAGAGTGGAACACCTCTGGATGGAACTGAACAGCCCATACAGGCTGCTTGGTAGAAGCATAAGCTGCAAACTTGACATTCGCTGTAGAAGCGATGCACTTATAATCCTCAGGGATGGCTGTGATGGTATCACCATGACTCATCCAAACCTGAGAGTTCTCTACAAATCCCTTGAAAAGAGGATTGGTGGCATCAAACTGCTCCAAGTTGGCACGGCCATACTCACGGCTGTCAGCAGCCTCTACCTTTCCACCCTGGGCATAAGAGAGATACTGAGCACCATAGCAAATGCCGAGCACAGGAATGCGACCAATAAACTGGCTCAGATCTACCTTGAAAGCTTCCTGATCATGAACGGAGTAAGGACTACCGCTCAGGATGACACCAATCACAGATGGGTCGTCCTTAGGAAACTTGTTGTAAGGCATAATCTCGCAGAAGGTATCAAGCTCACGTACACGACGGCCTATCAGCTGTGTGGTCTGTGAACCGAAATCCAAAATAATAATCTTCTGTTGCATAATATATTAAACTTTAAATTTTGACTTTGAAATTATGATTAGCGAAGCAATTGAATTCTTCACTCTTCATTCTTCCCTCTTCACTCATCACTCATCACTTTCAAAAACGCCTCTGCCTCTTTCAGCGTTTCCTGCTTTCCCACATCCATCAGCCTGAGGTCGTTCTTCACATATCCCTCTATGCGTACTTTGTCGCAATGCTTCAGATAGAAATCCATGATGGGGAATTTGTCAGGTTCTTCCTCCATCAGCGGGAAGATGGATGGTGCTACCATGTGGATGCCCGAGAAGGCATACATCTTACACTTGGCAGGATCGAGATGAGGATAAGGGCTCTTCACCTCGCCAGTCTCGATGTTCGTCCACCCCACCAACCGCATACTGTCATCGAAGAGAAGATAACGTTTTGTCTTGCGTTCGCTCACCAACAGGCGGGCTGCAAGAGGCTTTTCCTCCGGTGAGGCTTTAAGAGGCTCTTCTGTAAGGTCCTTCGTCTCTATCTGATAAAACTTTCCCAAATCCACATTGCTCAGAATATCCACATTGTGAATAAGGACGGGCTCATGCGCATCGAAGAGCGGCCATGCCTTTCTGATACCTCCACCTGTCTCGAGCAGTTTGTCCGTCTCGTCGCTGATACGGATATCCATACCGAAGTTGTCGTTATCGCGTAGGTAATCAATAATCTGACTGGAAAAATGATGAACGTTCACTACAATGCGAGTGAAACCAGCATCTTTCAATCGAAAGATGACACGTTTGAGCAAAGGTTCTCCTCCCACACTTACCAAGGCTTTCGGAATGCGGTCGGTAAGTGGCTTGAGGCGAGTGCCCAGACCTGCAGCGAAAATCATTGCTTGCATCATTATAGCTATCCATTAATGTGCGTGCAAATTTACTAACTTTTTACGAAATAGCCAAATTTGCACGCCATTAATTGATTACAAAAGAAAAAATCCAAGACAAGGGTTGCTTAGAGAGCCCTTGTCTTGGAATAAACATGTCATATCTATGTTTAACAACAGAACTATAACGAGATTACAACTTAGAACACAATCTTCTGTCCCTTGTTGGTGATGTAAAGATGTCCCCTTGCTGGAGTTTGAATCTTTCTGCCTTCAAGGTCAAAGTAAATGGTTGGTTTATCTGTAGCCACACCATCATTCTCTACGATAACAATACCGACAGCTTCTTTATCCACATTACATGCTACATCATAATCAACATAAAGCTTAGAACCATCCAATGTTGTTGCCCGAACGGTAACCAGTCCGCGTCCACCCTTGGCAGTAAGCACTCCATTGTTTGAGATACTGGCAAGGTCGCCGTTTCGTACAACCGACCAACTTACTCTTGAATAGGTAGAATAAGTAGGGAGCACGACGCCATAGAGATGTATCGTCTGCTGGGTATTCGTCAATGAGTTGTTGCTCTCCACACAGTTGATGGCAATGCTTGTTGCCAAGGTGGTAGGCAGAGCCTCTTCCGTAGAGATAATGTTAGAGCGGATGCCATGGCTGGCTCTTGCAGCCCTGCTTTTGGCGTATGTGCTACCTGATGCAGGAGAGAACGCCACGGCATAGTAATACTTGCCAGCATTTGCCGTCAAGTCGGTATAGCTCTGCTGACTGCCAGCCACATATTCGATAGGTTGCAAGTTGTCCTCACTCGTACCTCTGAGGATGGTATAGCTCTCTACATTCATTCCCTCATAGGCGTTCCACATCAGGTTATAGCCATTGCCACATTGGTTGATCATCACATGAAGAGGATTATGTGGCGTAGAGTAAGTACTCGTCTGCACCTCATTGCTTGCGATGTAACGGATGCGATAACGATGTGCCTGTATGCGATTGTCGCTGGTCTCGTCGAGATAAGTGCCAACGTTCATGTCAACAGTAGCCAATACCTCATATTGATTCATGCGATTGGTCTCACGACTGATTTCTACCTTTGCTATCTCCGCATTACTTGCAGGCTGCCAGTTGATACGATAGTTTGCGCCATCGCCTATAACCTCAGAGATTCTTGCAGCAGGCATGCTTGCGTCTATCACGTTCACATTATTCTCCTTAGAGAGTTCGCTGTTATCAAACTTACAGAAGGTACATACTTTCGCCTCACCACTGTTCTTGAAGGTAAAGGTGGCTGTACTGTCGCCCTTCTCATAGCGCACCACATAGTTGTCAGCTGCTTTAAAGCCATAATCTATTGGTGAGTATTGGCTAAATCCATTTGGCACCTTTACAGTGATAGGTGTGTTGCGCAAAACCTTTACAGGGAAGTCGAGTGTCAAGTCGGCAAAGTCGTATGCGCTGATGTTTGTGCTGTATGCCTTGCCATCCACGGTGATGGTTACCTTCTTTGTGCCTGGAGTGCTCCACGCCACCAGATATTCACCTTTGCCATAGTCTTTCTTGATGATGGCGCCTTCTCCTCCATCAATAGAATAGCTTGTTCCCTTTGTTCCAACGAAAGAAACAACAGTACCCAACAAGGCTGTTACATGACTGTCTTTCACCTTGATGTATCCGTCGTTGTTGATGGTTACTTCCACAGGTTTGGTCATTGGTGAGTGTTCGCCCATCAAGTCAATAGATTGAACCTGCACCTCCAATGTCTCGCCATTGGTAAGGGCCGCCTTAGGGATCAGCATCTGTGTAGCTTTACGATAAGCCACATTCGAGCAGATAGCAGCCTCGTCGCTCAGTCCGTTGAGAGGAGAAATGAGGAAAGCATTCTCCTCGCCTACTTTCTTGTTCTTGCGCTTCACGCTGACATTATAGCGCATCTGAACAGCTGGAGTGTGGTCATCCTCAGCATCCGCCCATTTCAGTAACAATCCATCCTCTGTCTGTTGTGCACTCACATATTGAGGAGCCTTCGGTGCCTCGTTCTTGATATTGGAGAGGAGGCCGGCGGGATAGGCGTTGCGGGTAAGAGGGAGCCAAGTGTATTCATTAAGATTCGTTACAAAAAAGCCTACATATACCTTTTGATAACTATAGTCTTTATCCATTAAAAGAGCCCAACCATTTTTGCTGATTACATCAAGATATCCGTTGTTATCAAGATCAAGGACGCTATACCTAACATTGGATGGAAAAGGATCCCCATCAGGAGTAGAAGACAAATTATAAGGTATTTCTATTGGCAACACCAAAGTTTCTGTACAAGGCCATTCGTTTATAGACTTTCCTTTCACAACAACAAAATTCTTACTCTTGTCGTCAATATAATAACCATCTGTATATCCATCATTATTGAAATCAGCAAAGCCATCAAGTTGTGTTCCAGAGAAAAATTTATATTTTTCCCCATTTAAGTTAATATTGTTCTCATAGTCCACAATATCAAAGTTTCCTTCAGAATTGAAATTGAAGAATCCATTGGTTGTTTCATCAAAATAATATCCACTTTTTACCTTGAAGAAATGAAAAGTTCCATCATTGTTTATGGTAGTTTTATCTACCTTACTAAGGTCAAAGCCAAGTTTTGTATTGAAATAATCAAAATCATAGTCCTGCTCTCCACTATTCACGAAGGTATTTCCTTTCGATAATCCACTCATATAAAAATCAGGATAACCATCCATGTTCTGGTCAAAATATAAAGGAGCATCCCAATAATATGTAAAGTCGCTATTCCAACTTTTCTTGACATCAACATATTCCCCATTTACAGAGAGCCTTTTAAAACATTCTCCTGTCTTGCGTCGTTCTATATTTCCGTCTTGGTTCATATCAAAACCATTATTGAAAATATCATTCGAATTAGAAAATTGACCATCAGCACATATTGGGGAAACATTAATGTTTATTGGAGTTGATTTATACTTCTTGCCATTATACAACATGGTCACTTCAATTCTCTTCGTACCAGAATTGGTATAAAAGACCTGTATCAGTCCAGCATTAGAAGTTTTTTTAACAACTTTTCCACCATCAACTTCCCACATATAAGTTGCAGCATCAATATTGTTGGAAACTTGAATATCTACAGGATTTGCAGTACTGAAAATTATTGGACTAACAGAAATAGCCGGTACTGTTACCTTATGTTGGTAAACGAATTCGTCAGACCATTCTCCTCCCATATTTCCAGCATCCACAGCTTGTACTGCAATATAATACTTTCCCTCTGTCAAATAACTCGCATCAAAAAGATATTTCAAAGAACGCCCCATACTTCCATCCATAAGGTTTCTTCTGGTTCCATCAGCAAGAGCATGACCAAAAAGAATATCACCTTTCCCAGGAGCTGTTCCTATCCTCAATTCATAAGTCAAATCACACGAAGAAGTCTGGGCATCCTTGCCTTGTTTCCATGTTATTTTAAGTTTTCCATCCTCTGGTTGAAGTACAGCAATGGGCTTACTCATCTTTTCTGGACGAGTATTCTTTTTAGCACTGGCAAGAGGCGTATATGATGCACCGCTGTTGATCTCTGTAATACCATCATGATTGAAGTCTGCCAGAATTTTATTTTCGCCCTCCGGTAACTCTATCAAATCTGTGGTAAAATTCTTATTGCATTTTAGAAGATAATCTTTTGAGGTTTCTGTGTTGCTAACGAGTATTTCATACAAACCATCGGCATCGTAATCCTTGCAATCAAAGCAGGTATACATCCCTTCCAAATAAGTTTCTTTTTTCTTGAATATCTCATTTCCATCATTTCTAAAGAAAATAGTATAGGTAGTTGTACCTGGAACATATAACATAAAGTCAACATCGCCATCTCTATCAAAATCGCCAAAGAAGATGTTAGTCATTGCGGAATTGGAAAAGATAGTCCTCTTTTCAGACATTTTACCGTTCGCTTGCATCATGTACAAATCAACATTTCCCTTAGCAAAATCTATATAGTCAAGTAAACCATCATTGTTTAGATCAGCTGCATATATTTTTCCCTTATGTGGACTTTTAAAGTATGTTCCATTACCTAAATTATAGTAGATGTAGTTATTGATTGTAAAATCTATAAGTCCATCTCCATTCAAATCTTCCACTTGGTTAACAGAAGCAAATTCTGATAACGAATAAGTAGAAATTGAAGATTTTGCTTCTGAAGTATTTTCTTCCTTACCCCAATCAGAAAAGTCATATTCTTTAGACTTGACGAACATATCTCCGATGATACTTCCTCCACCACTACTTGGTGTATAATTCCGCAAAGCATTGATTACTATAGCAGACACATCTTCTGTGTATCGTATTTTTTCTTCTTTAAACGTGCCGTCCTTTTGTTCTTTCCAAATGACAATGGTACTATCATTAGTTGTTCTTGTTGATGGAATATCTTGAAAAATACTTGTAAATCCATTATTTTCAACACTAAACTTCGTAATTGGCTGATTATCGGAAACATGATAATTTTGGTTATCCTTATATGACCAAAGATTTGTACCAAATTTATTCAACAATAATGGTCCTACATTATCATTTAGATACTCAAAAAGATTAAAAATTCCAGATAAAGCTTTACATTTTGTTCCATTTACCTTTGATACAAAACTGTTTGTATTATAATTATTTCCCACCACTTCCAGTATTCCATCTCCATCAATATCATAGAATGATTTGAGGGAATAGATGTTTGTCGGATGCACGTCTGAAGAATAAGTGACTTTGTCGTCTGCAAACATTTGTCCACAACAAGCCACAATTAGCCCGACAAGCATAAGACATCGATGCCATACGAGCGTTTTTAAGTAAGAAATTTGTTTCATTTTCCATGAATAAAAAATGGCGTGCAACCGTCCGTAGCTTGTTTACATCAAGGTTACCGCCAAGTGACCTACACTACAACAAGCACAGAACGGCTCACGCCAAAGAGGCATGAACCTTCTATCTGCTTGTCCTCGTAGTGAATGAATATTGGCGGTATTCTGATGCAGAGAACAAGAGCTAAAAGCTCAATATCTTAAAAAGTTATATCGAACGGCGACGCTTTGGTTATTATTTTTTTGTTATCTGTATCCCAATCATCGCAATAGATAGATGAGCTATTATCATCTACCTTCCGATTGGGATCAGGGTAGCAAACCCTAATATTGCGTCGTTATTCCTTCATTTCTGTTTCTTACTTCATGTTTTGATTATTACTTGAGCCATGCACCTCTATTTATCGAAGTGTCGCAAGCCCCTATCATCGGCAAAATTATGAAAAATAATCTATACATCCAAACTTTCCAACTAATTTCTTTAGCCAATGCCCAATATTCTCGGTTCTCATGTGTTTATTTTCTCAAAACATGGTTAGTTGATAATTTATTTGTGATTTAGTGGCGTAAAACGTAAAGGCAAAGTGATATGACAGAAATTGCGAACGAATATCCTGTTTGAACAAGTACCAAACGACCATTGCCGACAGGAAAGTCATGGAAGGGCAATAGGATAAAAAGAATATTAAAAAGTAAGAGAAAGCCAAAAGCATCTTTCGCAACTCAAAGTCCGAAAGATGCTTTTGGCTTTATTCATCCAACTTTCGCTGGGACAGAAGTTATAGTGGTTGAGGAAGTTACCTGTTAGATTAGATAGAAACTGCGCTTCAGGCTTCCTTGGCAGGAAGCACTTGCTCTATCTGCTGTTCGCGATGACAGATTCTTACCTCGACACCAAACTTCTTGTGAATATGCTCGGCAAGATGCTGGGCTGAATAGACACTACGGTGCTGACCGCCTGTACAGCCAAAGCTGAACATCAAAGAGGTGAAGCCTCGCTGAATATATCGGTTGACATGATGGTCGGCAAGGCGATAAACACTATCGAGGAAAGTCAGTATCTCGCCATCATCCTCCAAGAATCGGATGACTGGCTCATCGAGACCCGTCAGTTTCTTGTATGGCTCGTATCGGCCGGGGTTATGGGTACTGCGACAATCGAAGACATAACCGCCTCCATTGCCAGATGGGTCTTCGGGAATACCTTTCCTATAGGAGAAGCTGAACACCCTTACCACCAGAGGTCCCTTGCCATCATACTTGGAGAAGGTGGCAGGACCATCCTGCGGATGCGAAGTGTAGATATTGGTATCAGCTGTGCGATAACCATCAGCACGGTTGACAGCCGACTTCTCTATGCGGGTAAACTGCGGCAGCTCGGTAAGACGGCGAAGCATATCCATCATATAAGGATAAGGGAACACCTTATCGCCCATTTTCAACAGGTCACGCAGATTCTGAATGGCAGGAGGAATACTGTCAAGGAAATGCTTCTTGCGCTCGAAGTATCCACGGAAACCATAGGCACCCAATACCTGCAACGTACGGAAGAGGACGAAAAGACTCAGACGGTTGACAAAATGACGGACAGAAGGAACCTCAGTATAGTTCTTCAGCGACTGGTAATATTCCCATACGAGTTCACGTCGCAACTTGAAAGGATACTTTGCCGATGCCTGCCAGAGGAAAGAAGCCAAATCGTAGTAGAAAGGTCCTTTACGCCCACCCTGGAAATCAATAAAGTACGGATTGCCATTTTCGTCAAGCATTATGTTGCGAGCCTGGAAATCTCGATACAGGAAACAGTCCATCTGTTCGGAAGTCAGGTCTTTGGCAAAAAGGCGGAAATTAGCTTCCAACTTCAACTCATGGAAATCAAGGTCGGTGGGTTTCAGGAAACAGTACTTGAAGTAATTCAAGTCAAAAAGTACGCTGTCGATATCAAACTCGGGCTGAGGATAGCAGTTGTTCCAATCCATTCCACGTGCTCCTCGGAGCTGAATGTTGGGCAACTCGCGAATGGTTCTCTTCAGAAGCTCCTTTTCCTTTTGGTTGTATCTTCCGCCAGCTTCACGTCCACCCTTGATGGCATCGAAGAGCGACACATCGCCCAGGTCGGTCTGCAGATAGCGCGACTCATCATCGCTGACAGCCAACACTTTAGGCACAGGCAACTTCCTGAGCGCAAAGTGACGTGCCATATAGATGAAAGCATGATTCTCGTCTCGACTCGTACCTATCACACCAATGACACTGGTGCCGTCCTGCTTGACAAATCGGAAATACTGCCTGTTGCTTCCCTGACCAGGCAACTTGACCACACTTGCAGGCTCCTCGCCTGCCCAAGAACTATAAAGGTTGACTAACTGTTCCACTCTTTACTTCATTTAAAAATCTACTACTCTTCGTTTTCCTGATTCATCTTTCGACGTTTCAGCCAGTTATCTATCTGCTGAGCAAAGTTATCGCCCACAAACAAGATGAGCAACACACCAAGTGTAGCAAGGAAAGAATTGAGCGCCGTCATTCCCAACCCTACCTTGGTAATATAAATCAGTCCGCCGATAACAATCAAGAAGACCAATGCTTTTTTTCTGTCAAAATTCATTTTCATGCTGCAAAGATAACACAATAGGATGAAACTACAAAGAGAAAAAGACAAAAAAAATCGGATGTCTCACGACAACCGATTTTCAAAAACAAACTACTTAAAAACTAATCTACTAAAACAAATCAAAAAAATATCTTTAGCGGCTTAAGCCGTCTTTTTCATTTAACTACGTTGCAAAGTTACAAAAAAAGCAAATACGCGCCAAGCTTTTTTGCTAAAATTTGCAAGATTTTATAGTAAAAAACACATAAAAAGGGGCTACCCAGTTGAGTAGCCCCCATTTTGATATCTTTACATTACATTTATTACATCATACCGCCCATTCCTGGAGCAGCTGCTGGTGCAGCAGGAGCAGGTTCTGGTTTGTCCACCAAGACGCACTCTGTAGTAAGGAAGAGACCTGCGATAGAGGCAGCATTCTCAAGAGCCACGCGCTCAACCTTGGCAGGATCAACGATACCAGCCTGGCGCATATCCTCGTAAACATCCTTGCGGGCATTATATCCGAAGTCGCCTTCGCCCTCGCGTACCTTATTGACAACAACAGAGCCTTCGCCACCTGCGTTGGCTACTATCTGGCGAAGAGGTTCCTCGATAGCACGCTCTACGATGCGGATACCTGTTGTCTCGTCGGCATTGTCACCCTTCATATCCTTCAAAGCCTCAAGAGCACGGATATAAGTTGTACCGCCACCAGCTACAATACCTTCCTCGATAGCTGCACGGGTAGCACAGAGTGCATCGTCAACACGGTCCTTCTTCTCCTTCATCTCAACCTCAGAGTTGGCACCTACATAGAGGACAGCCACACCACCTGCGAGCTTAGCCAAACGCTCCTGAAGTTTCTCCTTGTCGTAAGAAGACTTGGTATTCTCGATCTCATTCTTGATCTGAGCCACACGGTCCTGAATGTTGGCCTTCTCGCCATGACCATTCACGATAGTGGTATTGTCCTTGTTGACAGTTACCTTGTCGGCAGAACCCAACATATCAAGAGTAGCCTGCTCCAGCTTCAAGCCCTTCTCCTCAGAGATAACCACACCACCTGTCAGGATAGCGATATCTTCGAGCATGGCCTTACGACGGTCGCCGAAGCCAGGAGCCTTCACAGCACAGATCTTCAAACCACCACGCAAACGGTTGACCACCAATGTAGTCAGAGCCTCAGAGTCTACGTCCTCAGCGATAACCAACAATGGGCGACCGCTCTCGGCAGCAGGCTGAAGGATTGGCAAGAACTCCTTGAGGTTGGAAATCTTCTTATCGTAAAGCAGGATGTATGGATTATCCATCACGCACTCCATCTTGTCGGCATCGGTCATGAAGTAACCGCTCAAGTAACCACGGTCGAACTGCATACCCTCAACCACACCGATGTTGGTGTCGCGGCTCTTGCTCTCCTCGATAGTGATAACACCATCCTTAGAAACCTTGCGCATAGCGTCAGCCAACAGCTTACCGATCTCAGCATCATTGTTGGCAGAAACGGTAGCCACCTGCTCTATCTTGTCATAGTTGTCGTCAACCTGCTCTGCATGGTCCTTGATGAAAGCAACGACAGCAGCCACAGCCTTGTCGATACCACGCTTCAAGTCCATAGGATTGGCACCGGCAGTCACGTTCTTCAAGCCCTCAGTAACGATGGCCTGAGTCAGGATGGTAGCTGTTGTAGTACCGTCACCTGCGTCATCACCAGTCTTGCTGGCAACACTCTTAACGAGCTGAGCACCAGTATTCTCAAACTTATCCTCCAATTCCACTTCCTTGGCTACGGTAACACCATCCTTGGTAATCTGAGGAGCACCAAACTTCTTTTCGATTACCACGTTACGGCCCTTAGGACCGAGAGTTACCTTTACTGCATTTGCCAACTGATCTACGCCCTTCTTCAAGAGGTCGCGAGCATCCATATTATATTTAATATCTTTAGCCATAATATTTTCTTTCTAACTATATTTTAATATCAGCAAAAAGTTTTTTACTTATTTACCTTTTTACTTTTTTACCTTTTTACCTTTAAAACTACTCTTCTACCACAGCGAGAACGTCGCTCTGGCGCATCATCATATATTTAGTACCATCAAACTCGATCTCGGTACCGGCATACTTGCCATAAAGAACGGTGTCACCCTCTTTGAGAATCATCTCCTCATCCTTGGTTCCTTTTCCTGTGGCAACAACCTTACCACGCTGTGGTTTTTCCTTTGCTGTATCAGGAATAATGATTCCACCTACTTTTTCCTCGGCTGGTGCAGGAAGTACCAGCACTCTGTCTGCTAATGGTTTAATGTTCATGATTCTATATTTTTAATTGTTATTTTGTTGTTTGATAGCAAAAACCCTGCAAGAGTCTTTGCCTTGTCGATTTCGTCTTATGCCAAAAACGTGCCAAAGAAACAAAAAACAGACGAAACTGACAAAATTGTCAGTCACGTCTGCCAAAAGGGGTTCATCATGATGCCTGCCGCAGGCAAGTATCATGTTGTTTATTTCTTTTCGGATATTGCCTCGTAGATGATTTCCGCCATCTTCACAGCTCCCTTTCCATTGGGATGAATGCCATCGTCGAGCATCAGGTCGGCAAAGGTGTACTTCGAATGCAAGTCGATAAAACCGCACTTGTTCTTCTTTGCCACCTTCTTGATGACAGGGATTTCACCGTTTACTATCACGCTGTCGTTAATGGTCCATGAGGGCTTGAAGGCAGGAATAGGCGAACAGAGATAAATCTTTGGCTTAGAGGGCAGCGCCTTGAGCGAATCGACCATCGTCTGCAAATCCTTTCCAAACTCAGCTTTGTGTACCCAGTTGTGGGTTTTACTGTCGTTGGTTCCCAACTTGATGACTACGATATTAGGCTGGAAAGCCAAGGCGTCGCGCCAGCCCATCTCTTTCATATAGGGTACGTCACCCTTATATAATAAGGTACGCGCACTAAGACCATAGTTCTTCACCTCATATCCATCGCCCAACTTGTTTTGCAGGATGGCAGGATAACCTTTCTGCGTAGCCATATCGATGCCGAAACCATCGGTAATGGAGTTGCCGATACATGCCACACGTATGGCGTCCTTACGAGGTGCCTTGAAACTGTCAAGCCAACGGGTAAGGTCGCTCAGCATCTGATCGTGATAAGCCCAAGTGCTGCGGAAACCGAAACCATGTCCGCCTGTAGGATAAATGCACATGGCACATTCGTTGCCTTCCTGTCGCATACGGGAATAGTAAGCCACGCCATTGGTTACAGGAGGAACTGCCCCATCATCGTTGGCCAAGAGGATGATGGCACGAGGTGTGAGATGACGGCGGACCTGTTTCTCGGTTGAGTAGTGGTCTACGAGTTTCTCGTCCTTCACGCCTTCCTCACCCAAAAGATTATAGCTGGAGCCCCCATGTCCCTTCTTTGGTTTCATCGAGATGACAGGATAGAACAAGATGGAGAAGTTGGGGCGAGCATCATATTCTGCCAGAGTGCTGACGGAAGAAGCCAGATGACCTCCAGCCGAGAAGCCCATAATACCCACATCCTCACGGTTGATATTCCAGACAGAGGCACTGTCGCGCACGGTGCGCATCGCCTTGCAGGCATCTTCCATAGGCACAGTATGTCTGCCATGCGGCATACGGTATTTCAGTACAAAGAAAGCGATGCCCTGCTTGTTGAAATACTCAGCCCAGTCGTATCCCTCATGATTAAGGGCCAGATGAGAATAGCCTCCACCAGGACAGTCGACGACAGCTCTGCCCGAAGGGTTTTGTGGCAAATAGCAGGTCAGATTGCTCTCACCGTCTGCCGTAAGGTTGAGAACGAACTTTTTAGCTGTCGACTGGGCTGACAAGGCAAGCACAGCCATCAGACAGGCCATAGACAATAAAATCTTCTTCATAATTACATTTTTAGGTTGATGTGTTTGCTTTTATCAAAAAGCCAGTTGGGTTTGTCAAATTCCCCAACTGGCAAAATAGTTTTCTGTCTTTTAATCAAAGAAACCAGGCTGATGATACTCGATGCCCAACTCACGGTCTACTGTGGCAAGAATACCCTGCACCTGTCCCATGGCGAACATACGTCCCAAGAAACTGTAACCGGCATTATAACCACGGTTCTCGTCGCCCAGCATACACATACCATGGTCTACACGCATAGGCAGGTTGGGGTTCACCTTCTCGAAGATGCGTGCCAACTCTATCAGGTCAGCACGGCCACCCAGATGACTTGCCTCAGTAAAGTCGCCATTCTCGAAGATATGGCAAGAGCGCATGTGCACGAACCATGTACGGTCGGCATACTTACGTGCCAACTCTACCACATTGTTGTGACCGCCTGCCGAGAGAGAGCCGGCACAGAAGGTAAGTCCATTGTGCTTGTTGTCTACAGCCTTGAGGAACCAGTTGATGTCCTCATCGCAAGTCACGATACGTGGCAAGCCGAGGATTGGGAATGGAGGATCGTCAGGATGAACACACATATACATGTCGCACTCCTCGCAAGTAGGCATGATGGCATTGAGGAAGTAGCGCATGTTCTCACGCAACTGCTCCTTTGAGATTCCCTTATACAGGTCGAGCAACTGACGGAACAACTCTACCGGATGCTCGTCGTCCTCTTTGATATTTCCACTCACGAAGCCCTGGGTCTTCACGATAATATTCTCTACCAGCTTATGATCGTCCTCAGGAGTCATCTTGTCCTTCAGTTCTTCCACCTCCTTCAGGATGTCACGGCCCATGGCCTGACCCTTTGCCTGCCAGTCGGCCTCAGCACCCTCGCGCTTCAAGATATGAATATCGAAGTAAGCAAACTGTGGGAACGAGAAGTACAAGTTGGTACTGCCGTTGGGGTTGTCGTGGAACAAGTCGGTACGTGCCCAGTCAAGCACAGGCATGAAGTTGTAGCAGATGGTATGAATACCTTCGAGCGAGAGGTTTCTGAGACTTTCCTTATATCGCTCTATCTGCTCATCTCTGTCGGCACCGGCATATTTGATGCTCTCTACCACAGGCAGAGACTCTACCACACTCCATCTCATTCCGTAACTTTCGATGTACTCCTTCAGGTCGCGGATCTTCTCGCGGGTCCACACCTCACCATTAGGTACATCGTGCAAGGCTGTAACAATGCCTTCCACACCAATTTCTTTCAACATGGCTAAGGTAATCTTGTCGTTCTTACCAAACCATCTCCAAGTTCTTTCCATAATGTTTGTTGATTCAGTTAATTGTTATTTGTTTTGAATAGTTTTTAATAAATTGTCATCATAAGTTCCGCGATGTTTGCTTTCACTTTGCTGAGATGCGGCAATCTTTTGCTGAGATGCAGCAATCTTCTGCAAAGATAAGCATTTTATCTGAATACAAGATGTTATTTCGGCTAAATTATTGCTTTTTAGCACAAATAAGTTTGGTAATTGTAGCTTTTTTGCTAAATTTGCACAATAAACAAACAATCAACATAAATTCAGCGCATTATGAAACAGTTTTTCAAGAGCGTGGCAGCCACCGTTGTGGGCATTTTCGCCTTTGGCATTATCATGGGCATCTTCACCTTCATCAGCCTGATAGGCATGCTGATGAGTGGCGACAAACCTTCTTTGCGTGACAATTCTGTCATGGTCATGAAGCTGCAAGGCACCATCAACGAACAGGGACAGGAGGACGTGATGGGACAAATCACAGGTAACTCTTTCAATCAGTTAGGTCTGAACGAGATTCTCTCTGCCATCAAGAAGGCAAAGAACGAGGACAAGATAAAAGGTATCTATCTGGAACCTGGCGCACTCATCACCGACTATGCCACCTTGCAGGAAATACGCAAGGCTCTCGAGGATTTCAAGAAAAGCGGCAAATGGATCATCGCCTATGGCGATGCCATGACACAAGGATGCTATTACCTCGCCTCGGTGGCCAACAAACTGTACATCAATCCTGAAGGATCGGTCGACTGGCACGGACTGGCTTCTCAACCCATGTTCCTGAAAGACCTCTACGCCAAGTTTGGCGTCAAGTACACGGTAGTGAAGGTAGGAAAATTCAAGAGTTTCACCGAACAATATACTGAAGACAAGATGAGCGATGCCAACCGCGAGCAGGTTTCGCGCTACATCAACGGATTGTGGCAGCAGATGCTTACCGACGTGTCCAAGAGCCGTGGCATCAACAAGGACTCGCTTAACCATTATGCCGACGGCTTCGTGGTCTTCGAAGACAGCAAGCTGCTGAAGACACACAAGATGGTGGATGGTTTCTGCTATTACGACGAGATAAAGGACGTCGTGAAGAAGCAGCTTGGCATCAAGGACACCAAGCGCATCCGACAGGCAAGCATGAGCGAGGTGAATGCCGCCGTAGAGGATAAATGCGACGGAAGCACCATCGCCGTCTACTACTGCCAGGGAGGCATTACCAGCCAGGCTACAACAAGTCTGTGGGGTGGCGAACAGCAGATTGTGAGCAGCAACGTGATAGCCGACCTGAACGACCTTGCCAAAGACGAGGACGTAAAGGCTGTAGTTATCAGAATCAACTCAGGAGGCGGCGACGCCTATGCCTCCGAACAGATATGGAGAGCCGTGAGCCAACTCAACAAGAAGAAGCCCGTGGTGGTTTCGATGGGCGGAATGGCTGCATCGGGAGCTTACTATATGAGTATGGGCGCACGCTACATCATGGCTCAGCCTACCACTCTGACTGGAAGCATCGGCATCTTTGGCGCCTTCCCCGACATGAGCGGCCTCATCACTCAGAAACTGGGAGTCAAGTTCGACGAGGTGAAGACCAACCGCAACAGCGGCTATCAGGGAGCTTTGATGGCTCGCCCATTCACTCTCGAAGAGTTGGGCTACCTGCAGGCATACGTCAACCGTGGTTACACACTTTTCCGCAAACGTGTGGCTGACGGCAGAAAGATGTCTGTCGACGAGGTGGAGAAGATAGCACAAGGACGAGTTTGGCTCGGTTCGGATGCCAAGAACATCAAGCTGGTTGACGGCTTGGGCGGACTGGACGATGCTGTAGCCAAGGCTGCCCAGTTGGCTAAGATCAAGGATTATCACACCGACGAATATCCATTGCCAGCCAGCTGGATGGATCAGTTGCTCAACAATGTAGAAACAGGAAGCGGCAACTATCTCGACGAGCAGTTGCGACTCACCTTGGGCGACATGTACACACCATTCATGTGGTTGCGCCACATCAACGAGCACGAGCCTGTACAGGCTTCGCTGCCCTACGTACTCAACATCAGATAACAACCGCCTATATATAATAAGGTATAGGCATCTATTGTGACCAAGCGCGGTCATCTATTATGACCAAGTGCGGTCATCTATTGTGACCAAGCGCAGTCATCTATTGTGACAAGATGTACCTATATATAATAAGGTGTAAATAATAAAAATGAGAACAGAAGGAGATCTTATCAAGATAAACGAATGGCTCACCCCGCTGAGCTGGCTATACGGCATGGCAGTCCGCTTTCGCAACTGGCTCTTCGATGTTGGCATCAAGCGAAGCAAGACTTTCAGCCTGCCCGTCATATCCGTAGGCAACATCACGGTAGGCGGGTCGGGTAAGACTCCGCATGTGGAATACCTCATCCGCTTGTTGCACAACAAGATGAAGATTGCCGTACTCTCACGTGGATACAAGCGCAAAAGCAGCGGCTATGTCCTGGCAACCGAGGAAACCACAATGCCTGAGATTGGCGACGAGCCTTTCCAGATGCACCAAAAGTTCCCCGATATCTTTGTGGCAGTAGACGCCAAGCGAGTCAGAGGAATAGAGCGACTGCAGTCTGACGAAGAGACGAAGGATGTGGACGTGGTTTTGCTCGACGATGCCTTCCAGCACAGATATGTGAAACCGGGCATCAACATCCTCTTGGTGGACTACCATCGACTCATCATCTACGACAAAATGCTGCCGGCAGGAAGACTACGCGAGCCATTAAGCGGAAAGAACCGTGCCGATATCGTCATCGTGACCAAGTGTCCTAAAGACCTTCGTCCCATGGAGTTCCGTGTGCTCACCAAAGCCATGAGTCTCTATCCTTTCCAGAAGCTCTACTTCACATGCATCGACTATGATGATGCCAAGGGTATCTTCTGCGACAAGACTCTCCCACTCCATGAGCTGAAGCAGCAGCACGTCATGCTCCTCACAGGCATTGCATCGCCCAAGCAGATGGAACACGACCTCAAGCCCCATGTAGGCGACATCAGAAGCCTGTCGTTTGGCGACCATCATCAGTTCAAGCCACGCGACATCGAACTCATCAACGACACCTTCGAGTCGATGCCCGAGCCACGCATCATCATCACGACAGAAAAGGATGCCGTGCGACTGAAGGAAGCCGAAGGACTGAGCGAACCCGTAAGACAAAGCATCTATGCGCTGCCCATCAAGGTAAGCTTCATGCTCGATCAAGAAGAAAACTTTAACGAAAAAATCATAAGCTATGTACGAAAAAATTCAAGAAACAGCATCCTGGCTAAAAGAAAGGATGACCACAAGTCCAAAGACCGCCATCATTCTGGGAACGGGGCTCGGACAATTAGCTTCAGAAATAACTGACAGCTATGCTTTTCCATATAGTGAGATACCCAACTTCCCTGTCTCAACCGTAGAAGGCCATGCCGGCAAACTGATCTTCGGCAAGCTGGGCGGCAAAGACATCATGGCGATGGAGGGACGTTTCCACTTCTATGAGGGTTACAACATGAAAGAGGTGACATTCCCCGAGCGAGTGATGTACGAGTTGGGCATTGAGACCCTCTTCGTCAGCAACGCCTCTGGTGGCATGAACGAAACCTTCCAGATAGGCGACCTGATGGTGATCGACGACCATATCAACTTCTTCCCCGAGCATCCGCTTCGTGGCAAGAACTTCCCTACCGGTCCCCGATTCCCCGACATGCACGAGGCTTACGACAAGAGTCTGCGCGACTTGGCTGACAGCATAGCCCAGGAGAAGGGCATCGACCTGAAGCACGGAGTGTACGTAGGCGTACAGGGTCCTACCTTCGAGACTCCCGCCGAGTATCGCATGTACCGACTGTTGGGAGGCGACGCAGTAGGCATGAGTACCGTACCCGAGGTCATCGTGGCTCGCCATAGTGGCATCAAGGTATTCGGCATCAGCATCATCACCGACCTGGGAGGCTTCGACGTACCGGTAGAAGTCAGCCACGAGGAGGTTCAGAAAGCTGCCAACGCCGCACAGCCTAAGATGACAGAGATCATGCGCGAGATGATTCGCCGGTCTTAACAACTTCAGAACTTGCTAAATTCAAATTCTTATAACAAATTGGACATTGCAAAATTGGGTGAGTTTGGTCTTATCGACCATCTCACAAAAGGACACGAAAACAAAAATGCTTCTACTGTTTATGGCGTGGGAGACGATTGCGCCGTGATGCACTACCCCGACAAGGAAGTTCTCGTCACGACCGACATGCTGATGGAAGGTGTGCACTTCGACCTCACCTACATCGACCTGCAGCACTTGGGATACAAGAGTGCCATGGTCAACATCAGCGACATCTTCGCCATGAACGGTACGCCACGGCAAATGACAGTAAGCATCGCCCTGAGCAAGCGTTTCTCGGTAGAGGACATGGACGAATTCTACAAGGGCTTGCGTATGGCATGCGATAAGTTTGGCGTAGACATTGTCGGAGGCGACACAACCTCGTCGCTTACAGGACTCGCCATCAGCATCACCTGCATTGGCAAGGCTGCAAAAGAAGATATTGTCTACCGACATGGAGCCAAAGACACCGACATCATCTGTGTGTCGGGCGATCTGGGAGGAGCCTATATGGGTCTGCAACTCCTGGAACGCGAGAAAGCCGTATATTATGGACAGGTGGAGGACATCCGCAAGAAGATGGCACAGGCCAAGGCTGCCGGAGAGACTCAGAAGTTGGCAGCACTCAACCAGGAGTTGGCAGGTATGCGCAACTTCCAGCCCGACTTCTCTGGCAAGGAATATCTGCTGCAGCGCCAGTTGCAGCCAGAGGCAAGAGGTGACATCATAGCCCAGTTGCGCGAGGCTGGCGTACGGCCTACAGCCATGATGGATGTAAGCGACGGACTGAGCAGTGAGTTGATGCACATCTGTCAGCAGAGCCATTGCGGTTGCCGCATCTACGAGAAGAACATCCCTATCGATTACCAGACGGCAGTGATGGCAGAGGAGTTCAACATGAACCTCACCACCTGCGCCATGAATGGAGGCGAGGACTACGAGTTGCTCTTCACCGTACCTATCGGCGACCATGCCAAAATCGAAGAGATGGAAGGCATCAAGCAGATAGGCTACATCACACAGGAATCCCTCGGCAGAATGCTCATCACGCGAGATGGACAGGAGTTCGAACTCAAAGCCCAGGGGTGGAACCCACTTAAAGACTGAGCCTGACGACATCTTTGTAGACTAATCTTTAGTTAATAAACATTAAGCAAGAGAAAATATCTACTTTTCTCTTGCTCAATCAAAGAAAATATTGTACCTTTGCAACCGCAAATTAAAACGATGGTGCCATAGCTCAGTTGGTAGAGCAAAGGACTGAAAATCCTTGTGTCCCCGGT
>CAVACC010000024.1:0-35479 GCA_963587495.1 Clostridia bacterium
AAACGCCCAACTTCTTGATTTTCAATCAAAGTCCAATTTAGAGCGAGTTAGTTTTATTTACAAAAAGACAGCAAAACGTGTTGATTCTATATCGATGCCAACGAAACAGCCATCATCAGCCTTATTAAGGCGATCTATAGAAAGAGAAGATATAAATCGTACCCCAATTCTGGATAAAATAGCGATTAGTTGCATGTGAAGACAGATGCGCGAGTTCTTTTCCCATGCCATCAGACATGAGCTGTATATAAAGAATCGAAAGAGATTATTCTGTCTTTAGAACAATGAAAGTTGCTTTGTGTCTTCGATGCAGTATCCTTGCAATGCCATTGGCTTGTTGTCAAAGAAACAATATGCTCCCAATGCTGAGATGAGGTTCATGACAAAGTTGTTCACAGACCTATGACGCGAATGTACAATCTGTGCCGTATTCTTCAGCATGTCGTTAATTGTTTCGATAATGTATCTCTTGCGCAGCATCATTCTGTCATAGAACGGCATCAGCTTGTTTTTCATGTTTACGCGCAACCCTGTCACCAGCTGTATTCCATCCTCAAAGAGGAAGTCAAACAGCTTCTGTGAAATATAGCCTTTGTCAGCGAACAGCTTGCCATACAACCGTTTAGCAAGAACCTTGAACACATTCGGGTCCTTGTCGCTGACATTTGCACCAGTAAGTACAAACGCTATTATCTCGCCTCTGTCATTGCACGCAAGGTGGAGCTTAAAGCCATGGCACCAACCCATTGTTCCTTTTCCGTCAGTGGCAATTCCCTTGAATTGCGGAATGTACCAAAATACAACAGAATGGTCATGATTTCCCTGTCGGACAACGACGCTTGACGACGTCTACGCCTGATTCCGCTATTGTCTTCAAGTAGGTTTCCTGCATTTTCTGCATCAAAATGTTTGCAAAACTCGTCTATAATACAAAATAATTCTGTAACTTTGTAATCGGTAGTCATATCAAATATATTTGTAACTTGTTGTAAATCACCTATAAAGGTACAAAATATTTGTGAGACTACCAACTCTTATGAACAAAATCTTATCCCGAACTGGGGTAATCTATGATTTTCAGATGGTCAGAATATGCCATTGAGTATATGAAAATATTTATTCAAAAGTTTGGCTGTTATAAATTAAAATTGTAGTTTTGCAACAAAAAGGAAAGGATATATCTATGTTTGAGGAAAACTATATCAGATTCGATTGGGCGATGAAACGATTGCTTCGCAACAAGGCTGACCATGCCGTGTTGGAAGGCTTGCTTTTTGCCCTTATAGGCAAACACATCAAAATTCAACAATTCCTTGAGAGCGAAGGTAACCAGGAAGATGAATTAGATAAGTATAATCGTGTCGATATATTGGCAGAAGATGATAAAGGTGAATTGATTATTATTGAGATTCAGAATAGTCATGAGATAACTTATTTTCATCGTATGCTCTATGGTGTATCGAAAGCCATTACAGAATATATCGGTAAGGGCGATGCCTACGACAAGGTGCGTAAGATCTATTCCATCAACATCGTATATTTCGAATTGGGTCAAGGAAAAGACTATGTCTATCATGGTATGACCGAATTTAAGGGTGTCCATAAACCTCACGACCTCTTGAAATTGTCAGCCCACCAGAGCGAACGTTTCTTAGGTGTGAAGGGTCGAGATCTTGAGGTAGCTCATGATGCAGGAGAAGTGTTCCCCGAATATTATATTCTTCGAGTTAATGATTTTGACAAGGTAGCTACAACTCCTCTTGATGAATGGATTGAGTTTTTGAAGACAGGCAAGATAGATGCTCATACAAGTACAGCAGGTCTTCAGGAAGCTCGTGAACAGTTGCGTGTTGATGCCTTAACTGATAAGGATAAGCGAGCATACTACCGATATATGGAATCGGTAAGACATATGCGCAGCCTCTTTGATACAAGCCGTGATGATGGTTATCAAGATGGTATTGTAGAAGGTATAGCGAAAGGTCGTGCTGAAGGCCGAGCAGAAGGTGAACTTTCTAAAAGTTTAGATATAGCTCGTAATCTCCTTTCGTTAGGTCTACCTATCTCACAGATAGAGCAAGCTACGGGTTTGACACAAGAGCAAATAGCCAATTTGAAGAATGTAATATCCTAACTCATTAAGCGATAGAATTATAAAAACAACAACCGTCAGAAAGTAATCTTTTAGAAACTTTCTGACGGTTGTTATTTATATGATTGTTTGGATTTTGTGAATCTATGATTTTCAGACTGCCTGAATATGCTGTTTGTTGATTAAGCGTTAAGTTGTAACCAACTTTGCTAATCAGTTGTTTTATCCCTTAGAATTTCTTTCCGAAGACAATGTTGCTGAAAGTCTTCAGCAATATCTTGGCATCAAACCACCACGACCGATGCTCCAAATAGTAAAGGTCGAGTTCCAATCTTCTCAACATCTTCTCCATGGTGTCTGTATAACCATTATATAGGGTTGCATAGGATGTAACTCCAGGTCTGATCTGATAGAGATATTGATAGCGTGAATCATGTTCTATAATCTGGTCAATATAGAACTTGCGCTCAGGCCTTGGACCAATGAATGCCATATCTCCCTTGAATACATTCCACAGTTGAGGAAGTTCATCGAGATGGTGATCGCGGAGAAAACGTCCAATCTTGGTCATTCGATTGTCTTTCTTATGACCAAAGAGTTGTGGACCATTCTTTTCTGCATCAATCTTCATGGAACGAAACTTGTAGATATAAAAAGGTCTACCAAACCGTCCTATTCGTTCTTGTTTAAAGATTGCAGGGCCACCATCTTCTCTCTTTACCAAAAAATAGCATATAACAAAGAGAGGCGAAAAGGTTACGAGGCTTATTCCAGAGAGGAGAAAATCGCCAACTCGCTTTACATTTCGCTCTAACTCATTCATTCCATCAGGAATAAAACGAGGGTTATCTACATCATCATTCATCTTGATATAAGATGGTATTTCAGGTAAGTCTTCTGAGTTTTTAATTATGTTAATAGCGTTTGAAAACATAGTTTCTATTTCTTTTTTATAATAAAAACGGCATAGTACTCTTTTTATTGTATCTTTTATAAAAAAATTCTTATATATTTTTATTTTATGGATAGTCGGATGGGAGCCCTAATCGAGCCCTCTATGACTTGAGTGTGCCTATCGCTGTGGATTAATGCGGCCGACGGTCTTCGGATAGCACCTAAATTGTAAAAAATACAGCGTCCTGCGGCAACAGAGAGATGCCCCCGAGCGATACGGTGGCTGGACGCTAATAAAAAACGACTTGCCCTAGTTAACATTGTCGATTCAAAACAAAGTTGTACTTTTGCTGCAAAGCATAACAAATAAGAAAAGACAATGTCAAAGAAAGAAACATTAGAAGCCATAAAAGAGGCAAAGGAGCAGATTGCTTCTATAAAGAAAAGAACGGAGCAAAAATAACAGAAACAGTAGACCTTAGCAGTGTTGATGCAATGCTAAAATCTTGCGGAGTGTAAGAAACCGTCACGTCCCGAAAAAACTCCATTCTTCAAAATAAAACTCGTTGTTCTATCTTGTATGTATGAACAACGAGTTTTATTTTGTAAATCTGCAATGACAAACAAAAAGCCAAAGCTCTCAATTGGATTTAAATATTACTCTTTAGTAAAGCCTTAATAGCATAATTAACGAAATGGTAGGCAGAACGTAACAAACTCAAATGTTCAATATCACGGTATATACTCCACTGCCATGGCAAAACTTGCAGTTTATTGGCAGAAATAGAATTGCTAACTATTCTGTAGGCTGCGGTTGTGGTGTTGGTATTCTTGGCAATGAAACCTTTCTTAAGTATTGATAACCATAACACATAATCTTCGTGATGGATATCAAGGAACTCTATTTTTCCTACCTTCTTTTGGTCGTAGACACCTGTAAGATTGCCTATGACATTGCCCGACAACAACATGTTGTATGTAGCCAAAATAGGTGCTTTAACTATTCTATTAGCACGTTGTCCGTCTTCATCCATTTTTTCATAGTTACTATATACTATAGCAACATTATCATCATCAAATAGAGGTATTTGTTGTTCCAATTTTTCAGGAAACCACATATCGTCACTGTCAAGAAAAGCAATATATCTACCTTTAGCATAGTTCACACCCATATTACGCGGAGAAGAAGGGCACCCTGTATGGTTGGCATTGAATAAAAGATGTATTCTATTATCTCGTTTTATGTATTCACGCACAATATCACACGAATTGTCATTTGATACATCGTCAATAACAAGCAGTTCCCAATTATCATAAGTTTGATTGATGACAGATGTTATCGCTTCGCCAATATATTTGGCGGAGTTGTGCATTGGCATAATGATGGATACTAATTCTTTGTGCATATAATACGACTTATTCATTCTTAATATGACTTATTTCTTTTAGTCATAGTATTTATCCTTTGTGATTAGTCTATGGCGAGGAGCTATATAGCTATCGTTGATGAGGCTATGCTGCAGACGTACATAGGCAGACTGCACTCCAAGAATATCGCATATAACTTGCGGAGTGTCATCATTTGAGAATCTTCGATGGCGAGCCGCCTCAAGACGAGCTACCAATTCTGGATGCTCTTTGGCATAGCTCGGAGTGAGATATACCATAAAAGGAATATCAAACTGCGGAGCATACGATTCGCGACAATCCTTGTTGATATCTGTACGACCATATTGGTTGCGAAAGTTGTGCACCTCCTCACCATGGTCAGAGAGATACATAACAACAGCATTGCGATTGTCAAACATCCTGATGATGCTATCTACCACAAGATCGTTGTAGAGTGTAGCATTTAGATAATGAGCAACATCATTACACTGAGCCTTGTTGAGTTCTGGACGATTGATGTTATTAGGGGTGAACTTAGCAAATTCCTTCGGATAGCGTTCCTTTGCAGGCATATGCTGTCCATATAAATGGAAAATCACGAAGTTGCGATACATAGTTTCTAACTGCTTGCGATGTGTGGCATAGTCGGCCACCAAGCCGAGATCATAGCTAAATGTACGATTATTGCGATTGTCAAAGAGTGCTTTAGCTACCGATGGAACATTTAGAAATCCCATAGTTGCATCATACTCGTCCAGGTGATTGCTCACAACAAATTGGTTGCCATAGAAGATTACATTCCATCCACAACGACGCATTATCAATGGCAACATCGGCCCCTCATGCCATTCATTCTTATCGCGACGGCTATTCATTGATAAAAGATAGCGAAACACCACCGACGTTCCATTACTTGTAGCCGTTACATCATCAAACAAGAACAATCGCCCTTGTTTCTTCCTTTCTATAAGCATAGGATTTGTATCCCATCTACCATCATAGAGGTTGCTCATGTGACGATTGAATGATTCACCGATGATTAAAACGAAATCGGCAGTAGAATCTCTACATACAGGCTGTTCTTTGTAATTAGCCAACGAAGTAGCACAGCGCTCGTAGTCTTGCTCCTGTTGCTTATACATCAGTATAGACTGCATGGTCTGCCATATGTCGTTGAACTTAATAGGCGAAGGATATTTGTGTGCAAACTGATAGTTGCGCTCAACATCGGGAGAAAAATATGCAATATGTACAGCTACCACAGCCAAGCATGCTGACCATGCAATCCTAAACAGCGTGCGTTTGGGCCATGCATTAATAAGTTTCACCTTTCGGCTAAGCCACCATTCCAAGATAAAGAAGCAAACTGTAAAAGCAACCATCTGTAGAGTACGGAGGCTGAAAACAAAGTTGTTCACAAACTCGCTGGCCTCGCGACCATTTGTTTCACGAAGGAACTGCACGGTATATACATCCCAATGTCGGCGAAAAAACACGAAGAGGAATATGTCTGACAACACATAAAGAGCTACTACTGCATGCAAAGTTACATGAGCTATAGTATTAGTCTTACGCCCCATTAGTGCGAAGAGCGTGCAGCAAAACCACGACAGTACTGTATATACAACCAAATTGAAAGGCACAGATAGATATGGTGCCCACCAATGCAAATCTTCCAGTACAAGTAGTTCTGGTATCATGAGCATGACAACGTATGTTGCCATGACAACGACATTAATTTTAAGCATTAATAAATGTTTCATATATATTACAAACTAATTATTTAACGTTAAGGCTTATTATATATTGTATTTGGAGTTTCGATTATTCACCAATCATATCATAAACTTCTTTAAAAGCAATTATACATTGGCATGATAATTGGAACTAATTCTTTGTGCATAGAGATAGTGTCATTGGCATATTATGATGCATAAAGTAGCAATTAATTCCAACATGCCAAAACATTTTATCAGCAAACTACTATTAGCATTTCTATTTGTTTAGGCAACTTTCTAATCATATTTAATTATCTTAAGGTAATGTTTTTGTAAATATGCCTTTTATGGTTTGAGATAGTGCTTTCTTAAAAGAACAGTCTGCAGAATACATGTTGTGTTTTCTTACTACGTAATATATGGCATAGAGTACAGCTAACGGTTTGCCCATATAGCGTGCTGTAGCCCAACCACGATCAAGAAAGAATCTTGGTGTGAATCCTTTAAACCATTGAGAGCCAGAGTTAGGATTCAATGATGATATGTATTGTGGTACATATCTTATTGTTAATCCTTTCTTCAAACAGCTATATAAAAAAGCATTTTCTTCACCTCCACCATGTCCTGTGCCTGAACCCATCTCAACATCAAATGATATTTGTTTGTCGATGATAGATTGGCGTTTAAAAGTTATCTCGTACGAAGCTACCCTCAGTACTCCGAGTCGATTTAACTTTTTAGGCTTTGAAGCATAATTCTTTTCGCTATTACGTACCTTGAATGCTATAACGTCGGCATCAGGATAGTCTATATAGGCTTTAGTAATAGTTTCTACATAATCTTTTTCGAGAATTTCATCATCATCCATGATAATACAGATGTCGCCTGTAGCATTCTTTATAGCCATATTTCGGCTTCGTGAAAGTCCACGCTCAGTTGTAGAGATAACTTTTACACAATGAAGTTCATTTGCCTCATTTGTATAGGCATGCTCTGAGATTGTGTTTATATCGCATTGGTTTACGATAATGCAGTCGCTCTTTATGTTTGAGCGAAAAGCTATGCTTGTATCCTTTTGATGCATGCATGAAATCAGATTTTCAACTTTCATCATTAGGTAATAGATTTAATTTTATTTCTTATTTCTGTCTTTAGTTCTATGAGCATATTTATTAAGCTCTTATCTGTTTTTCCCATTAATATCTTTAGTTTTTCACGGGCTATGAGCATATTTGTATTTCGTAATCTATCTTTAAGGGTTTTCTTTGCAGAAAATCCTTTCTTTTCATTCTGAAATACAGCAACATCTATGAGCTTTAGCTCGTATTTAAGATCAGGTTTACGTTCTTTTACTAAATGAATGTAATGAAGCTTCGGATTGTATACCATCTTTGTATAACCAAGTTTCCACATACGATAATGTATGTCTTCTTCTTCGCCATACATAAAAACAGACTCATCGAAAAGTCCTGCATGCTCAAACATTTGCTTACGGATATAGAAGCAAGAGCCTGAGAAATGCATGTATTTTGTTATGTAGTGATCGTAGAGGTTACATACCGATGACATGATAGTCTGTATATATCCGTTTATGGCATAAGTGCAAGTGAATGAATTTGTGCTCGGTAGGGTATGAGTAAGCATCTGCTTCATACCATACATTGCCAATTCTGAATTGTTCTCGAAGGCTTCAACTGCAGTCTTGAATATTGGCTCTATTAGGCGCACGTCAGGATTCATAATGAGAATTACAGGAGCCGAAGCCTTCTTGATACCAACATTGTTACCTTGACCATACCCACCATTATGGGTGTTTTTTATCAATACAATGTTATTACCATATAGCTCTTTAAGTTTCTCAAACATGGTATCTGTATCACGACTATTATTGTCAACGATGATGAGTTCTAGTTCAGACAAAGGAATGTCTGAAAACTTTATTATCGTACTCACGCAATCGTAGATGTCGTGTTCGGAGTTGTAGGTTACTATGATTATTGACAAACGTTTCATGTTGATATTACATAATAGGATTAATTTTTTTTCTAGTCATTTTCTTTCTTATAATAAAAGGAAGAAGATATGGCACCATAGGAATTTGTCGTGCTCGTTTTTTTGGTAATAGGTGCTCAAGTACTTCTGTTATGGCAATCTGTATCTTTAATAGAGTTCCATATAACTTATGATATTTTTTTAGACATTCTGCCATTTGTTTAGCATAGTTTATGTCTACTCCATCTGTAAAAATATTATTATAAAGATTTAAAACACCTTGGAATACAGCAGTATCGTATTTATGCCCAAAATGTAATCTTAAGTATTTAAAGAAATTTTCTGATGCATATATATGACTATTAAAATGATCTGAAGAACAGATTTTCTTTGATACAGAATCATTGCAATAGAATATCCTGTAGCCATAATCGGCTTTTGTCTTGCAATAGTCGTATTTCAAACCTGCCAATATTGCACGAAGGTTGAAATCTGCATCTTGTAGAGATAAGAGATTTGTATCCCATTCTAGAGAATTCCTACGTATAGATGCTGTACGATAGATGTTCGACCATACGATAAATGGAAGCTCTCTTCGTGCGAAAGCCTTAATATCGTCTTTGTAAACCTTATAGCCGAAAATGAATTCTTTTGCATTTGCATTAAAGTCTTCATCAACTAAAGTGGCTGAAGGAAATACCATAAAGTCTAAATCTGGGCGTTTGGTAATTTCAGAGACCCTTGTACCTAAACATGTTGGTGTAATATAATCATCAGAGTCAAAAAAAACAATATATTCTCCACGGGCTTTCTGAAGACCTATATTTCTACATGTCTGTGCGCCTTTTGGCTCAATATTTCTATGTATAATCTGTATGTTGTCATATACTTCATATTTCTTTAAGTACTCCAATGTTTCTTGGTTTGAGCCATCATCTATGGCAAGCAATTCCCATGAAGTGAATTTGTTTGCAATGATGCTGTCTATCATTTTTCCTGTCAATATTTTCTTATTGAAGAAAGGAATAACAATAGATAGAGTTGGTGATGTTGATGTGGGATTATGAAAACTATTCTTCATCGCTTTTGAAATTTATGGAAGGGTAGTAAAACAAAGTATATATTAAACCAAAGAAGAAAAAGAAAGGAAAAACTTCCATTGTTGACATGAAAAGAAAAACGCAAGTTCCCATAAGAACAATAGTGGCAGTCTTGTCAATATGCCCTATTAACCGTCGAAACATAATAACAATGGATAATAGTAGTATCGCTATTAGAGTTAGTCCACCATTTAACAATATACTATATATAAAATTGTGAGGACCGATGGCAGAAGACTCCATGTTTGCAAGATACCATTCCTTATCAACAAATCCATATCCTAATATTGGCGATTCTACAAATTTTTTGCCCGCAGCATCCCAAAGTTGTGTACGATTGGTAAATGTAATATCTTTGCCTAAAACATCTTCAATGATATATACAGCCATCTTGTTATTATGCAATCCTTCTCCATTAAAACAAACGCCAAATTGAAATATGAGATAGAATATAAAAAAGCATATTAGACATATTTTCTGAATTTTTACAGATGGAATTAAACAAAAAAGTGTGAATAAGATGATACATGACAAAGATGTCATGGATCCAACAAGGGCCAATATTGTTATAGAGGTGATGGAAAGAAAAATAAAGTTTACAATCCACCATTTGCTGAAGCGAAAACATAATATAGTTAGAGTAAGTGCGAATATAAGTCTACTTCCAATCTGATTATAGTTGCCACCTAGTAAATGACTATCAAAAGTATCTTTGGCTGCAAACATCCAGTCTGGAAAAATAATCATTATTAGAAGATTTAAATATGCACACAATGATAATACTATAGCAAAAGTCTTTGCTACAACGTTAGGCTTCTCCCATTGGTTGTATATTAACATTAATAATATTAATTCGATTGAACGGTATAATGCCGTTTTTAAATCCGTACCATTTATAAATGTTGATACAATTATTACAATTAGGTATGTCAGAACACAAGCATCGAGGTAAGTTATATAAGGTTTCTTGATAAATAGTACACTTAATCCCAAGAACGATATACAGCATAGACCCCATACAAGATAAGAGCATCCTTGTAGAAAGTCAAATGCTGTAAAACTAATACTGACATTTAGGATAAGTAAAGTCAGTATGCTTACTTGAATTATGAGTTGTGTATTTATTTTATCAGTCATAGCTTTTCTTTAATAATAGTGAGGTCTCCTAATATCTTTAGAAAATCGGGTGTATAGAAATCGTTAAAACCTCCAGCGGATGTGAAGGTTAGTTCACCAAAATATGGCTTGTTATCTACTTCATATAAGTCTACACGTACCTCGGGAAATCCTTTTGATAAAACTGATGCTACTTTAAGCATCGTATCAAGTGATTTAGGACGTGGCATTGTAGTTTTTGCCAATTTGTAATGTGGAGTGGAGATAGAATATTCAGGATGGAAATTCCAATCCAAATCATATACGCCTACTTCTACAGATGTAGAAGTTCGATTGTAGCAAGCCCATATATATGCAGGCTTTCCATTAAAAGACCATATTTTATAGTCTATCAATGATGATGTTGCTATAGGCTGCTTTTTGATGTCTAATAATTCTTCAGCAATAATGCATGGTGGAATCTTATTATAGTGTGGTTCGCCCATAGAGTCTCCGAATTTTACAGAGAGCATCTTTTTGAAACGAGCTGTCCATTCGTTGATGTTAATGGTTGACTTATCATTGCAAATAAAAACTTCACCACTACCATTGTTGGTCTTCATGATGAATTTTTTAGGTAACGCATGCCAATCTATATCTTCAGGCTTTTCCCATTTGCCATAAAGCTTTACGAGCATATCTGCAAATCCCATTTTTGCAATATGTTCTCTAACGAGGTATTTGTCTGTGAGCTTTGTCCAAATCTCTGTGTTAGAATTGAACTTTAGCCAGTTTATTTTTTCGTTGATATCTTTAGGGTCTTGCCAATTTAATGCATGTTTAAATCCTCTTTTGTATTGAATTGAAACAAGAGTCTTTGGTGATATTACTCCTATGATTTTGAATATGTAATTCTGAATAGGTTTATACCATACTCCAAGTAGTTTCTTTATAATGATATTCATATTGCTTATCTTTTAATTTTAATTATTTGTAATGATATCTCTTTTTCTTTCCGAGTTAGGGCAGTTATCCATATTGAGATAGCTCCTGTTAACATTGATATTATATATGTCAATAGAAAACGCCAACTACTAGCATTGATATTAGTGCATAGTAAACAAGCAACAACAATTAGTATAGTTGGAATAGAAATCTTTAATAATACTTTTGTAATGTAATGTCTAACAGAGAGTCCTGCTGAATATTTTAGGAAAGGAATACGAGTTATAGAACAAACAGCTTCTATAGCTAAATATATCCACATAGTTTGTTGTATTTCATATCCCATGTATAATAATATGTATATTGCAGGCAAAGTTATTATTTTTATGGTGTTGATGGTAATTGAATAGTTGCGTATGTTTCCTATTGCTTGATTCGCAACTCCCAATCCCATTGATATTTGATCAACTAATGCGGAAATTAGTAATATTCTGCTTATGAATATGGTATAATCAGGAATGGAGCCAAGCCATATTGATAAAATAGATGGCATCTCAAAACAAGTTGGAATTACTATGATGGCTAAAAGTAAATAAGAGTATTTGCATGAAACCTCAGAAAGTGAAAGCATACGTTTTCTATCTTTGTTACCTTCTGCTTTTATAATTTGTGGGCTCATGGCGTTGATGATGGCCTGAGAAATAAACTGTACTGCATTTAGTATCTGTGATGCTATTCCATATGCTGTATTTATAATTGTACCAAAGAAAGAATTCAATACGATTGCCATTCCTTGGTTTCTTCCTATAATGCATCCTGTACTATAAAAAGTCCAACCTGCGAAATCGAGTATTTTTATAATGACATTTTTGCTAATATCTTTTCTTTGTGGCCATAGGCATGTTTCTGAGAAATGTTTTTTTGCATATACAGAAAATGCTAACAAATTAAATATAGAAATTGAAAGCATCATCCATGCGTATGTAAGAAGCTTGTCTGTATTTATGTAAAGAAGAATTATAGCGAGCCCCAGTCTAATGGCACCATCAAGAATGTCTATAAATGAAATGTATACTATATTTTCGCGAGCTATAAACAACGCTCTAAAAGGGGATGTCAGTATTGATAATACTAACATTGTTATGACTATAAAATATACATATTCAGCTACTAAAACCCTGTCGCTTTTTATTTCAAGAAATCCATTAAATAGCAAAGGCTCTATCAATGATAGACCCATAATTAATACTATACTGATAATTATATGGACAAAAAGACTATTAGAAAATACAATTCGTATTTCATCTGTTTTATTGGCTCCATGACAATAAGATAGATGGCGTTGAGTCGTAACAACTAAAGCATTGGTAATGAATCCTAACATGGTAACAGTACTTCCTATCAATGAGAATATTCCAAAGTCAGAACTTCCCAAAGCTAGCAATATATAACGAGTTGCAAATAATGACATTAGAATGTTCACTATTGCTCTAATATGTTGTGCGAACGTATTTACTACTATTCTTTTATTAGTATCCATCTATTAGATATTTTCTTGTATGAAAAATCTTTTAATATTGTTTTTTAGAATATATATTGTACATCCAATGAATGCAAGTATACACATGCCGATAACAAAAATCATTCTCTTTGGACCTGACGCTTTTACAGGAACAGCTGCACCCTTAACTATAGTAAAGGCTGGTGTACGTTCCTGTACTTTTGCCTTGGCTGCCTGATATTGCGTTGTCATAGCGGTGTAAGCATTGTATTTAAGCTGCATGTCGTTCTCTAAGTCCTCCTGTTTGGCTCTCATACTGGTGAGAATCACATCAGTATTGGCATCTGCGTAGGAACCATAGAGTTGACGTGACTTCTCATAATCGCTTTTTGCCTCAGAAGCAAGTTTCTTGTAGTATTGTTCATCAACACGTGCCTTGCTGGTGCGGTAGTTGGTAATGAATACCTGAAGGCGCTCTTTTACGGAATCGGCAAGAGTCTTGCAAACCAGTGGGTCTTGTGCCTCTGTAGAGATGGTGATGACTGCTGTCTTCTTATCTATACTGATAGATATGTTTTTCCTGATTGCAGATGCTACATCGTTCTGTTTTTTAGAAAGCATGTAAGGATTCATTTGTGCTTTACCTTTTGCTTTTGTTTCTTTCTCTTCAAATAGTTTTTTGATTCCACCAAAACACTTAGTCCAAAATGGATAATCTTGGTGCTTAGTGAGATAATCGTAATAGCTGCATTTTTTGCTTCCGTCTTCTGTTTCTACATTAATATTGAATAATCCAACAACGAAGCCATTATCTTCCATCAAGTCTGGGTAGAGCATAGGATTGATAGCATCAGAAGTTTCCATACTCCCAATGTCTACACCAAATGAAGAGGCCAAAGAACCTATTGTACCACCAAGGTTTGCGTTATTACTTATCTCTGGTGCTAGGCTAAGGTCGGATGAGTAAGTACGTGGTATGCAAAGGATATAAGCACATGATAAAATAAATACTATAGGTAAAACTATATAGTAGATTTTCTTATTTGCCCATATTTTACTAAATATGACCCTGAGGTCAATTATTTCCATATCTTTTTTTTCTTCCATTTTATGTCTTTTTTGTTTCAAAAACAAGATTATTATATCTATTCATATAATGTTATTTGTTAATAACTATCCTAACTTCCAACTTTCAACACCTCTGGTCTTGCAGGAGAAGTTGATGCCAATTTTGATAACAGTTCGTTTATCCATAGCGAAGGGAGCTGCATAGTTTTTTTCTTCTATTTGTTGCAGAGCATCTTCTGCACTTCCGTCTAATTTACATTCAATGAGGTAGATGAAGTAGGAAGTTTGGATGAGGACGTCCATTCGCTCTCCATGTCATAAAAAGCAGAAACCTCCTTGTGGATTTTCTTAAAGTCTTGTGTTGGGATTTGCTGTGATTAGAATCTTGGCTTCCCTTTCTTGAATATCTCTACATTTATGCGATAGCCATATCCGGAAGGCTCGTCGCGTTCGGTGTTGGCTAATGATTTTTGGAGATATTCAATTGCTTGTTCTATTACGTCTCTTCTTGTAGCACCGTGAAGACCGCAAGAGGCAACTGGTTGGTCGTTGCCCATCAGCTCCATCTGTGCTTGTATTAATGTATGTAATTCCATAATCTTGTCTTTATTTTATTATATAATTGGTATACATATGCTGTTATTTTGTGAAATGTTTGCCATCTTCTCTTTCAAGACGTTCCTTTCCCTTCTCTGTAAGCAAGTATTTCTGCTTTACGGTCTTCTTTTGGTATAGTAATCAAAAACCATAATGCATTGTTCAAACTGCATAAGAACGACTCCTTCGTTTGAGGTGTCATGCTCTTACTTTGTCATATTGGCGATGGTAGCAATCATGGCGGCGATGCTCGACATGCTGGAACCAAGGCTCATGGTTTCGGCAACACTCATCTTACGCTTCAGCTTGGATGGGACAACGATTTCGCAACCTGGATAGATGCGGGCACCATGGCTTACCTTTGCCACCTTGCCATTCATATAGATGACGTATGCCTTGCTCTTGACTGCATCTGAGGCGAAACCACCGGCCTCGTCTATGTAATAGCTTGCTCGCTTGCCCTTGACGTATGGCACGGTGTTGGCGAACATGACGGCTCCATTGATCTTTACGGTTCCGTCGTACTGTGGTACGATGAGGCGGTCGCCCTCACGCAATACCAAGTCTTCGTCACCTCCAGGATTCTTGAGCGCTTCTTTCAGGTCGATACCAACTGGGTACTCGTCTGGAATATTGAATTTTTCGAGTTCTGCATTCTTGGCACTTTCGGCTGACTGCTGTATGGCGGAGCCGTTATTGCTGCTGGCTGCCAACTGGAGGAGATTCTTCTGCTGGTTCTCGCGTTCCTTTTTATATATTGTCAACATGAGTTCGCGTTCAGCCTGATTGGTGCGGCGAAGAAGACGGGCGCCCTTGATGTAAGCATGCTCGGTAGCGCCTCCTGCCATGTGATACAGGTCGCTCAGACGTGAAGGACGCTTGGTCATGGTATAGGTTCCCTTGAACATCACTTCGCCCTCTATGCTTACGTTCTGCTGCTCGGTATAGCTTGGATTTTTGCGGACAAAGACTTCATCGAATGGCATCAGGGTAAAGCCTGGTGTGCCGTCGATTACGAAACCGTCCTTCAGGGAGAGTTCGAAACTCTTGGCAATGATGCTGTCAGGACGCAATGCCTTCGGATTGTTGACACGACGGCTTACGTTGACTTTCACCACAGAAGCCCTGTCGGTGAGTCCGCCTGCCTGGAGAACGAAGTCCTCGATGGTCTCATTGTCGGCATACTTGTATGTGCCAGGATAGTTTACTTCGCCACGGATGGTGATGGTGCGCTCTATCATCTTGTCCTGACGGGTAGGGATGAAGAGCACGTCGTTCTCCTTCAATGGGATGTCGGCAACCTTGCCACTCATGATGCCTGCAATATCGACGCTGATTACCTCTAAAGAGCGGTCGGCCTTCATGCGATGCATCACGGCACGGGCTGTAAAGGCTTCTTCGGTAAGTCCTTCTGCATGTTCTACGAGAGTGCGAACGCTGTTGATCTGTTCGCCCAAGTTGTACATGCCGGGACGGAATACGGCTCCCTTGATTTCTACGGTATTGGCATAACGTGGCAGGATAGAGTCTACGCTAACTGAGTCGCCATCAGCTATACGGAAGTTGGCGTAATCGAATTCTTCTACGTTGAATACGGAATACTCTCTGCCTGTCTTACGATTCACGCGAACGGCCTTGGTATAGGCATCTCCTGTAAATCCACCGGCATACTTGAGTACGGAGTTAAGGCTCTCGTTCTTCTTCATCTCGTAGAACATAGGGCGCTTTACCTTTCCGCTGATGTTGACCAAGCAGTCGTAAGGACCTACCACGATGACATCATTATCAGCCAAACGAACATTGCCTGTCAGTTTTCCGTTGAGGATATAGTCGTAGATATCTACTACGGTTACAAGTCGGTTGTGACGATAAACCTTGATGTTGCGCAGGGTTCCGAGGTCGTTGGTGCCTCCTGCCATATACAGGGCATGGAACACGGTGGCAAAGGCTGATAGGGTATAGGTTCCCGGTGCCTTTACTTCGCCCATCACATTGACCATGATGGTCTTGGTCTGGCCTACTGTCAGTTTCACACGGCTGCTGCGATAACGGCTTCCGAGTGTGTTGCGTAAGCGGGCATTGGCTTGTGCTACCGTCAGTCCACTGACATTGACAGGGCCATAACCCTCGATGGTTACTTCGCCATCAGGAGAAACTGTGCTCTGAATGGTGCGCTGAGATGCTCCGTAAATATCAATGATAACTGCATCGCCTGGCCCCAGACGATAGTTCTGAGGGGTAGCGATGTTCATGTTGGGCTCGAAGCTTAACTCCTTGTTATTGAAGATGTCACGGCCGAATACACGATGTTTATCTTTAGCCTGCTGAGCCAACAACTGTTTGAGCATCTGAGTGGAATCGGGCACAATGCCGTTTAGTTCGTTCTGCATGTCGCCATATTCCTCGTCATTGCTGTCGTAAGTGTGTCTGTAAGAATAGTCGCGCTGGGCTTGCACACGATAGTTGGAGTAGTTGGCAGCCTCTTTGTCGGATTGTTTTCCATAGTCAGAACGAGTCTTGCCATTATTGCTGCGCAAGCGACTTGCATCTCCTGTGCGGTCGGTAGCACTGGCCAAAGAACCTTGCTTCTGCATCTTCTCATACTTCTCGCGAACACGGCGAATCTGAGAAATGTCGACACCACGCTGCATCAGCTTGGTGACAATCTGCGAATTAGAGGTGCCTGCACTATGCTCCTTGGCCACAAAACTCATCACTTGATCATCCGTCATGCCTGACTGGGCCATTACTGAACCTGCAGACAAGAGCATGAGCGCAAAAATGATATATTTTTTCATTGTTTATCGTATGCTATTTTTTTGATAATTATGCTATTAATATTCTATTCCTATTATATAATAACTCTAAATCGTGTAATTTGTTGTAAAGGAGCATGGCTTTTTTTCTCAATACTGGCGGAGTGCAGCCAAAAGGTCGATATTTTCGCTCTTTTTGCCGACTGTAATACGCAGGCAGTTGCCACAAAGTTGCACATTGTTGCGATTGCGCACAATGATGCCTTGGTTGACCAAATAGTTATAGATGGCTGTGGCATCTGTCATCTTTGCGAGGAAGAAGTTGGCCTCTGTGGGGTACGCCTTCTCGCAGATAGGCAGGTCGGTGAAGGCTGCCATCACCTTGCCACGTTCCTGCAGAATGGTCTTCACCCAGTCGTCTACCTGATAGGGATCTTTCAGAACCTCGAGTGCCTGCTGCTGGGTGAGGAGGTTGATGTTGTAAGGGTATTTCACCTTATTGAATATATCTATTATCTGCTTGCTGGCAAATGCCATGCCCAGACGGATGGCTGCACATCCCCATGCCTTACTCATGGTGTTGAGCACGATGAGGTTGGGATATTTTGCCAACTGCAGGCGGTAGGGGCGGGTCTTGGCAAAGTCGCTATAGGCTTCGTCGACTACTACGATGCCGTCGAAGCGTGACAATACACCATCAATGGTGTCGGGTGAGATGAGATTGCCGGTAGGATTGTTGGGACTGCAGATCCAGATAACCTTGGTATTCTCGTCGCAGGCTGCTAAAAGATGGTCGGCTGTGGTCTGGAATTGCTCGTTGAGCAATACTGGGCGGTATTCCACATCATTGATGTCGGCACATACTTCATACATACCGTAAGTAGGGGCTATGGCCACCACATTGTCCTTGCCTGGTCGACAGAACACTCTGTAAACCAAATCGATGGCCTCATCAGAACCATTGCCCAAGAAGATCTTGTCTTCTGCCACGCCCTTCACCTTACTGAGCTGTTTCTTCAATTCGAGCTGCAATGGGTCTGGATAGCGGTTGTAAGGGTCGTTGTATGGATTCTCATTAGCGTCGAGGAAGACGCGGGCTGTACGACCACTAAACTCATTGCGGGCGCAGCTATAGGGTGCCAAGTTCCATATGTTCTCTCGGCAAAGTTGTTTCAGTTCTTTCATTATGATTTTATCAGAAATTTGAAGGTAAAAAAGCATATGAAACGCTTTTTTACCTTTTTACTTTTTTACTTCTTTACCTTTTTACCTTTCACCAAGACTTTCCACTCTCAGTCGCATGGCGTTGGCGTGGGCTTCGAGCTGTTCGTTCTCTGCCATTGTGACTACAGCCTTGCCGATGCTTCGGATGCCTTCCTTGCTGAGATGCTGGAATGTGATCTTACGATTGTAGCTGTCGAGATTTACACCATTATATGCCAAGGCATAGCCGTGAGTCGGCAAGGTGTGATTGGTACCGCTGGCATAATCGCCGGCACTCTCACAGGCATAGTTGCCTAAGAACACGCTTCCTGCATTCACCACCTTCTCAGCCAACTGCTCGTAGTCGCTGGTGGCGATGATGAGATGCTCGGGAGCATAGGCATTGCTCAGGTCGATGGCTTCCTGTTTGTCTTTGACGAGGATGAACTTAGAGTTGTCTAACGATTTGTGTGCCATCTCCTTACGTGGCAAACGCTCCAACTGTTGTTCAACCTCTTTTACCACCTTAGAGATCATCTCTTCGGAGGTGGTAATGAAAAACACCTGAGAGTCGAAACCATGTTCCGCCTGCGACAACAGGTCGGCAGCGACAAAGACTGGGTTGCTGCTTTCATCGGCAATGACACAAACCTCAGATGGACCGGCTGGCATGTCTATCGCCACATCGTGCAGGGAGACACGCTGTTTGGCAGCCATCACAAACTGGTTGCCTGGTCCGAAGATTTTATATACCTTGGGCACACTTTCTGTACCATAAGCCATGGCTCCGATGGCCTGAACGCCACCTGCCTTGAAAATCTTGCTGACACCGGCTATCTTGGCTGCCATGAGGATGGCTGGATTCACCTTACCTTCTGCGTTAGGAGGGGTACAGAGAACTATCTCCTCGCAACCAGCTATCTTGGCTGGTGTGGCAAGCATCAGTACGGTAGAGAACAGAGGGGCTGTTCCTCCAGGTATGTAGAGACCTACCTTCTGTATAGCGACACTTTTCTGCCAGCACTCCACACCAGGGCAGGTTTCCACCTTGCTTCCTTCAAACTTCTGACTTTCATGGAATCGGGCAATGTTATGATGGGCGAGCTCCAGTGCATGTTTAAGCTCAGCCGACACCATGTGTTCTGCTTCGTCCATCTCAGCCTCGGATACAGACAAACTGTCGAGATGGGCATGGTCGAATTTCTCTTCATAGCGCTTCACGGCTTCATCGCCATGATTTCTTACGTCTTCCAAAACTCCCTCAACAGTCGCATTGAGCTGCGATACATCGAGGTGCGGACGCTTAACGAGTTCCTCCCATTCCTCCTTTGCAGGATACTTTATTACCTTCATTCCAATTTAAGTTTTATATATTCAAGTTTCGCAAGCTCAGAAATTGTAGATGTATTATGGTGTAGGAGTTAAGGAGTTAAGAAGTTAAGGAGTTAAGACAATAGCCTTTTTGTATAAGGTGAAGGACTTTCCCCCTCTAGCTCAACACTCTTCCGTTATCACATAACATTAAATATTGCCACAATCTTCTCAATTGCGAAAGTTCGGTTTACTATTTATGCAAAGATATTTGCAAGTGGTTGTTACAAAATCATTTTCTCGATAGGAGTTACAAGGATGCCCTGTGCTCCCAATTCCTTCAGCTTACCGATAATCTCCCAGAAACGCTTCTCATCGAGAACGGTATGAATAGAGCACCAATTCTCGTCGGCAAGAGGGATGATGGTAGGACTCTTGATACCTGGCAACACCTCAGTGATGGCATCAATTTTATCCTTAGGGGCATTCATCATCACGTATTTCTTGTCCTGGGCTGAACGTACTGCCTCAAAGCGGAACAGCATCTCGTTGAGAATCTGATGTTTCTGCTCGTCCATGTTCCAGTTGCCGATAAGGAGAGCCTCGCTCTTCATCACAACCTCTACCTCAGCCAGATTGTTGCTGATAAGTGTAGAGCCAGAGCTGACGATATCGAAGATACCATCTGCCAAACCGATACCGGGGCTGATTTCTACAGAACCAGTGATGACATGAATGTCGGCGTTGATGCCGTTCTTCTTCATGAAGTTGCGAAGGATGTTGGGGTAGGAGGTAGCTATCTTCTTTCCGTTGAACCATTTCAGACCGGTATAGTCGATCTTCTTAGGAATGGCAAGGCTCAGGCGACACTTGCTGAAGCCCAGGCGATCGATAATCTGAGCGTTCTCGCCACGCTCTACAAATTCATTCTCGCCAACGATACCGATATCGGCTACTCCTGAGGCCACGCTCTGAGGAATATCATCATCGCGAAGGTAGAGTACCTCGATAGGGAAATTGGTTGACTGTACCAAGAGCGTACGCTTCGAGGCACTTACTTTAATGTCTGCTTCCGAGAGAAGATTCATGGTGTCATCGAAGAGACGACCCTTTGACTGCACTGCTATTCGTAACATATTTCTTCATTTTTATTAAAAATCAATGCAAAAGTACAGAATTTTGCCCGAATATGCAAGAATATTTGTACTTTTGTAGCATTAAACATGAAGAAAGAATATTTATTTGTATTTGTTGCAGGTTTTATGCTCTTGGGATGCTCCTCAAAAAAGGAACAACCAGAGCTTACTCCATGGGGTACGCCCGTGGGGGAAGTAGAGGTTTCCGATGAGCCTGCTCCTCAGTCTCAAGGCAAGGGTTTGTCGCTCGATGATATCGTGTCGGGTGGTGAACTCATCATGCTGACCGTGAATGGACCTACCACCTATTATGATTATCATGGGCATGGAATGGGATTGCAATATCTGTTGTGCGAGAAGTTCGCGCAACAGATTGGTGTATCGTTACGTGTGGAGGAATGTAAGGACACGGCTGAGATGGTGAGTAAGTTGCAGAAAGGAGAAGGCGACCTGATAGCCGTACCTTTGGCTCGTGTGAAGGCGAAGGGCGGATTGCTCTTCTGTGGTGTGAAATCGGATGATGAACAATGGTCGGTAGCTGCTGGCAACAAGAGTCTTGCCGATACCCTCAACAGTTGGTTCAAGCCTAAGATGATAGCAGAGGTGAAACAGGAGGAGAGTTTCCTGCTTTCTTCACGCAGCATCCGCCGTCATGTTTACTCTCCTTTCCTCAATCGCTCGAAAGGTGTGATATCTAAATACGACAGATTATTCCAGATGTATGCCGGAGCTGCCCGTATGGACTGGCGACTGATGGCTGCACAGTGTTATCAGGAGAGTTGCTTCGACCCGAATGCAAAGTCGTGGGCTGGCGCCTGCGGACTGATGCAGATCATGCCTTCTACAGCTGCTCACTTAGGTTTGCCTATGAGTCAGGTACATGAACCTGAGGCCAACGTGGCTGCCGCTGCAAGATACATGGCTGAACTGCAGGGGCATTTCGCTGATATCGGAGACCCTTCGCAGCGTATACTTTTCGCCTTAGCTGCCTATAATGGTGGATTCCATCATGTGCGTGATGCCATGTCGTTGGCACGTAAACATGGCAGGAATGCATACAACTGGGGTGATGTGCGCGAGTTTGTATTGCGATTGTCTCAGCCTGCTTATTACAGTGACCCGGTAGTGAAATATGGATATATGCGTGGTTCGGAAACTGCCGACTACGTAGACCGTATCCGTGCACGATGGGCTGACTATTGTGGTGTGGCTGGCGGCAGCCGAGGCTTTAGTGGCGGAAGTATCGGTGGTGGTTTTCATGGTGCACCAGTAAAAGCCAAGCGCAAGTATTCCAACAAATATCATTTGTAATTATTTGGAATACTATATTAATAAGGAGTTAAGGGAGTTAAAGGAGTTAAGGAGTTAAGACAATAGCTTTATTACTGAGTTTATTGTTTAGTTGAGGTACAAATGTCCAACAGCATAAGCAATGGGACATTTGTCTTAACTCCTTAACTCCTTTAACTCCCTTATTTCTTTCCTCTTTTGTTTCGGTTGTTGCTGTCGAAGTTGGGATTGAAGCTTTTCTTCTTTTTGTCTTTGAAGAAGCCGGCACCTTTGTTTTTGGCTTCGCGCAGCTCGGCTCTTGCTGCTGCCACTACGTCACGGATGTTGGCAGACTTGCCGTTCAGCGGTTTACCATCGTTGAGATATTTCTCTTCGTCGTAACAACCCACGTTGCCATAACCCTTGGGAGCATATTTAGCTTTACCTCTTTGTGCTTCCTGACGATGACCACCTCGTTGTGAGTCTTGTCTGTAGGCTCCATGCTGATTCTCCTGCCGGTTGCTGCCACGCTTGCCTTTGGCTCCACGTCCTACTCCTGGATTGTCGTAGGTAGAGCCAATGGCCTTGTCGTCGTAATGAGCCTGAGGCATTCTGCCTTTTCCTCCTCTCAATGGTTTATCGTAGAGTTTGGCTATCAGGTCGGAACGGCCAATGCGTTTCAATTCCGACTCAATGGCTCGGCGTTCCTCTGGCTTGTACCAGAAGAAGAACATGCGCTGGGCAAGTTTTTCCTTTGGAGTCTTAGCGCTGAACACCGGTTCGAGCGTGTAGGGATCATAGCCTGTATACCAAGTCTCTGTAGAGATGGTCATGGGCGTAGGAGTGAAGTCCTGCACCTGCTCCAGATGGAAATCGAGTCCTTTGGTGATGACAGCCAACTCTGCCATATCCTCCTCATGACAGCCGGGATGCGAACTGATGAAGTAGGGGATAATCTGCTGATTGAGTCCTTCCTCCTTATTGATGCGATCGAAGATGCGCTTGAACTCATAGAACAGATCGAACGACGGCTTGCGCATGAACTTCAGTACTTCAGGGCTGGTGTGCTCTGGTGCCACTTTGAGTCGGCCACTCACATGCTTGGTAATGAGTTCGCGGGTGTACTGACGGGCTGCGGCATTGATTTTCTCGTCCTTGCTCTTGTGCAACAACAGGTCGTAGCGCACACCACTGCCGATAAAGCTCTTCTTGATGCCAGGCAAAGCATCCACGGCATGATAGATGTCGAGCAGTTTGCTGTGATCGGTGTTGAGGTTGGGACAAATCTGTGGATTCACACAGGAAGGCCGTTTGCACTTCTCGCATGCCTTGAGGTTATTGCCATGCATTCCATACATGTTGGCTGATGGTCCGCCGAGGTCGCTCAGATAACCCTTGAAGTCGGGCATCTGGATAATCTTTTTCACCTCCTTGAGGATGCTTTCCTTGCTGCGGCAAACCACAAACTTGCCCTGATGGGCAGAGATGGTGCAGAAGGAACAGCCACCGAAACAGCCACGGTGAAGGTTGACCGAGAACTTGATCATCTCGTAGGCGGGTATGGTCTTACCTTTGTATTTAGGGTGAGGCAATCGGGTGTAGGGAAGGTCGAAGGAGGCGTCGAGTTCCTCCGTTGTCATGGTAGGGAATGGAGGATTGACCACCACCACCTTGCCATCCACGGGCTGGATCATGCGCTGGGCATGAACCTTGTTCGATTCTTCTTCCAGATGACGTACATTCTCTGCTTGTCCTTTCTTGTTCTGCAGGCATTCCTCATGGCTGTGCAGCATGATATCATCTTCCTTGATGCCGCCGGGAATCTCGTCCTCGCGACAGAGAAAGACTGTCTGCGGAATGTCTCTTATCTCCTTGATTGTGCGACCGCTGTCGAGTGCTTCTGCTAAGGCGATGATAGACTTCTCACCCATACCATAGAGGATGATGTCGGCACCCGAATCACAAAGAATACATTTCTTCAGCTTATCCTGCCAGTAGTCATAATGACTGATGCGACGCATGGAGGCTTCGATGCCGCCCAATGATACGGGAACATCGGGATAGAGTTTCTTGAGAATCTGAGTGTAGACGATAGAAGGATAGTCGGGACGCATGTCGTGACGTGAGTCTGGACTGAAAGCATCCTCGCTGCGCATACGTCGGTTGGCTGTGTAGCGGTTTACCATCGAGTCCATTGCGCCTGGCGAGACTCCAAAGAAGAGACGGGGACGTCCCAGTTTCTTGAAATCTCTAAAGTCACCATGCCAGTCGGGTTGAGGTACGATGGCTACTTTGTATCCATGAGCTTCGAGTGTGCGTCCAATGACGGCAGGCCCGAAGGATGGATGATCTACGTAGGCATCACCCGAGAAGAGGATGACATCGAGCTGATCCCATCCTCGCAGTTCGCATTCCTTCTTAGTAGTAGGCAGAAAATCTGTCAGTCTGTATTCCATTCTTACGTTTTAGTCTGTTATTGCGTTTGTGTCCTCTGCCTCGTTGGCGGCACGTTTGTCGAGCCAGTCCACATAGAGCAGGACGAGGTTGTGAAGGCCGAGTGCCTTCATGTTACTGTTGTAGATGACGTCGAGACACAAGTCGAGCAATGCCTTGTCCTGGCAGTTGTCCGCTTCGAGCAGGGCACGTACGTTGAGCTTGAGTTTCTCCAATACTCCCTCGTCGATGATGCCGTTGCTGTCTACGAGGTTGCGGAGCAACTGATATTTGTCAATGGTCTCAAGGTGCAGGTCGCTCACTTCTATAGAGCGTGTGCCTGACTGGTTTGCTTGAATTTTGTACATAGTCTTTCTGTTTTTATGTTGTTGTTTTTATCTTTATTGAACTTTTATCTTTAGCTTACACAAGCGCAAACGTGGCACCTCTATTCCTACTCTGTCAGAAAACGGAGTATTCCCAAGAGGATGCTTGTACGGGTCTTTTCCTCGTTGATACATTCGAGGGGGAACCCCATGGTGAATGAGCGATAGTCGTTTCCCTTGTATGCTACGGCAGCACTACAGCCTGATGTGTAAGCCATGGCGCTGAAGGGAGCGGTAACAACTGTCGTTGTCGGCAAGAGCACATCGGGATGTGTGGCTGCATAATGCCTGTCATTGAGCGTGTTGTAATAAGCGAAACGTAGACCTAAGCCCGATACGCTGTCGGTAGTCTGTGTGATGCTGTCATTGGTTGGATAACTTACTTTCAGCACATCGCTCAGGAAGTTCCTCTCATCGGGTGTGTTCATGTCGCTGCCTATATACGAACCGCTTACCAGCAAGGCTCCGCCTCCATGAGTATAAGCCTTGAGCCGTTGCTGCAGGGTAGGGGTGAACGATTTATAATAGGTGGGTGTGTAACCGTCGTAGCGTTCCAAACCATTGATGAGGTCGACTACAGGGTAGGCATTCATTTTTACCTTTCCTGCTGCGACACATTCACTCGAACAGCTTGCCACATTGTATTTTGGACTGGCGGCTATACTGCGAGCATGTTCTTCCACATAACTGAAATCGTTGCCCGCAATGAAGTTTCCTGCCAGTTCGTTGCCAGAATAGCCCAAGCCGGAACTGCTCTCGTTGCCCATCCTCTGTCGGTCGAAGACAAGTTGCTTGCCACTCCATCCTGCTGTCAATCCATAGCTTACGCCAGGGTCTTGTTCCATGTCGAATCCTTGCAGGGAGTCGTTGTCAATCACCTGAGGCGCTGCCAGTCGATGGAAGTTGTTGACGATCAAGACCGTCTTGGTGGCTGCTGGCTCGTATCGTGCACAAAGTTTCTCGGTTGGGAAACTCTCCCCACCGCTGTTGAGAGCCGCCACCTTGAAAGTATATAGTTCGCCCGGCTTCAAGTTCATGCTGCAAGAGACTCCCTTAATGATCTGTCCGTTGTCAAAGCCTCCTTTACCCATAGCTGTATACAGAATATACGATGTAGGCTGGGCAGTAGGCTCGCAGCGGTCGGTTTGTGGACTCCATGACAGGTGGGCTGTTCCTTGGGCATCAATCTCTACCGAGAAATTGTTGGGTGCAAGGGGTTGAACCACATAGGGCAGACCGTGGTTGGTGCATACGTATCTCAAGATGGTCTTGTAGAGCGAGCGTGCAATGGTGAACTTGCCCATCGGGTCCTGACCTATCTTCATGTCGGGGAAACTCTGGTGCGACAGGGTTTCGATGATGGCGGCAGGAACTTCGGGCAAACGGGTCTCGGAGTAGTTGCGGTCCCAGAGATAGCGCTCTGAGAATTCGCCATACTGCTGTCTAAGGTCACAGACCAGATTCTTGAGCAATGCCTTGGCAAAGTCCTTGGATGTCATGCGCGAGATGCCGCTGTTCAGCATGCCGTCGTTGAAGTTGGTGGTGCAGATGGCCAGGGAGCCCCAGGTCGTTTTTCCGTCCTTGTTGTAACCCGCGTCGCTGTGTACGGCAAGTGAAAGTTCTATAGGAACCTTCTTGCCCTGAAGCGCAGGCATATAGGGGCTTCCGCCTCCCAACCAGTTGGTCATGAGCGAGCGTGTGTTGATGTCGTCGGCGTAGTCATTGGCTCCTTTTCTTCCTCCGTAAACGTAGTAGGGCGCACCGGCCCACTGTGCATAGTATCGTGCTCCTTCGAGGCAGCGGGGCATACCGCTCGAGTTGCCGCCCCTAAGGATGTTGCCCATGCCGCCACCAAAGCGCACAGCATCACTGGTCACCACTCCTCTTTTGGAAGCCTGATTGGTTACAACCACACGATTGAGTGCATTGCAGCCCTTGTCAAAGTCGAATGTGCCCAAATAGACCCATGTACCACCGCCCATGCGCTGGTTGACAGAGAACTCGGTAGCCTCTCCCTTGTGGTAAACGATGTATTTCGCATCGGTCACACTCTTGGGCAGACTTTGGTAGCTTACGTAGACAGCATACTTGCCCGCTTCGGGCAGGTTGGGCTGATAGCTTATCTCGCTATGGTTTTTCTTCTTGGTGGCTTTTGCCTTCCTCACCGTTCCGTCGGTAAAGGGATTCTGATTGTCTTCGTAATATCTTCTTCTGGCTGCGAAACCTAAGGAGTCACAGTCTTTCCATTTTTTACCGTTGACGGTCTCAACATAATACGGACGTTTGAAGGCATCATCGTTGTCGACGATTACTTCTTTTTTCTGCCAGTCACGCTCACGTGGAGTGAAGACTATGGCTCCGGCATTCTGCAGCATGGGGATGAGGTAGGGCACCACGATGGTCTGCGTGAAGAGGTCCTCGGTAGTGCCAAAAAGGTTGGGGCGTTGCCATTTCCATCTTCTCTGGTCTCCGTCATAATATCTTCCGTGCGACGCCCATACCGAGAGGTGTCTGTTCTGCAGTCCACGCGTTACAAAGTAGGGACGAGACATGTTGAAGACCCATGGGTCTCCCTCGTAGTTGATATCTTCCCATGCTCTTGTGTTGCCGTCAAGGTATGCCTTGCCCGTCACAGACTGAGCTGCGACGGGCAGGGAAAGAAATGAGCATGCAGCAAAGCTGCAAGCCAACTGTCGTATCATGTAGAGTTTTTCTTTCATCAAAGTTCTTATATGTTGCCTATCGTAAACTTCTCGGGCTTCTTTCCCTTGAAGTCTTTGAAGTACAACTTGATTTCTCGCATGTCGGCATCCAGGTCGCCAGATGGTATAATCTGCTTGGTGCACTTGATGAGGCGTTTCTCGTAGTCTGCGCCATAGAGCAGGATAGGAATTCCTGCCTTGAGGGCAATGAAGTAGAATCCCTTCTTCCAGTCGGGGTTGAGCGAACGGGTTCCCTCGGGTGTGATGCAGAGACAGAAGTGGTCTCGCTTGCGGGCTTCCTCAGCCAGGTTGTCGGTCATGCTGGTGTGCTTGCTTCGCCATACCGGTATTCCTCCCATCTTGCGGAAGATGGGTCCCAATGGCCAGAAGAACCATTCCTTCTTCATCAGGAAGTTGCTCTTGATTCCTTCGGCATGAGCATAGAGCTGTCCGATGAGGAGATCCCAGTTGCTGGTGTGTGGAGCAAGACAGATAATATACTTCTCGGGATGGGCTATGGTAATCTCCTTAGTCCATCCCAAGCGCTTATAGAGTATCCATTTGGATAATTGTTGAATCATTACAATGTGTGTCGAAGTTTCGGTTAGGAAACTTATATATTATTTATTAATGTAGAAATCTGAGTTTTTTCTTTCCGGAAATTATGCCAGACTGTTGATCTGGTCGATAATCTCGCAGGCCTGCTTGTTGAAGTCCTCGATGAGCTTCTTATAGTACTTTTTTTGCTCCATGCCTGGCTCTGGGTGTGACACGCGGCAGATAAAGTCTGTGCGAATCATGACAATAGCAGTCAGAATGCCGTCGACATCTTCGGCTGCTGGTTTGCTGCTATACAAAGAAGCTGCTACACACTCGGCGAACATATCGCTGGTGATGTAATTGATTGTACGTTTTAAATCTCTTTTATTAGCCATAGTTTTTATCTTTAAATGAATGACAATATGATTTCAATGCTCAAAGATAGTAATTTTATTCGTAATTCGTGCATAAGAATGAAAAAAAAGTTCTCTTTAACTCATTTTTAGCTTTATTTGTTTCTTTATGTGGAAAAAATAAATTACTTTTGCAGATGTTTTGAAGTTTCGGTAAATAAAAAATTATAAATTCTAAAGACATGGAAAAAAGTGAATTGCAATTAGCACGAGCAGCTTACCTTCCTAAACTGCCTAAAGGATTACAGGGCAATGTAAAAGTGAAAGAAGGCGCTCCTACTCAGAGTGTAGACAACCAGGAAGAAATCAAGAAGCTCTTCCCTAACACTTACGGAATGCCTCTCGTAGAGTTCGTACCTGGTGGCGAGGCTCACGACACCAAGATGAACGTGGGTGTTATCCTCAGTGGCGGTCAGGCTCCTGGCGGTCACAATGTCATTTGTGGTCTTTTCGATGCATTGAAGAAGTTGAACCCAGCCAACCGCCTTTATGGTTTCCTCATGGGTCCTGGTGGTTTGGTTGACCATAACTATATGGAGATTACAGCCGACTTCATCAACGACTACCGCAACACTGGTGGTTTTGATATGATTGGTTCTGGCCGTACCAAGTTGGAGAAGACCGACCAGTTTGACAAGGGTTTGGAGATTATCCGCGAGTTGGACATCCAGGCTGTTGTTATCATCGGTGGTGACGACTCTAATACCAATGCCTGCGTATTGGCTGAGTACTATGCTGCTAAGAAGTGTGGCGTACAGGTAATCGGTTGTCCTAAGACTATCGACGGTGACTTGAAGAACGATCAGATTGAGACTTCTTTCGGTTTCGATACTGCCTGCAAGACATATTCTGAGTTGATTGGTAACATTGAGCGCGATTGCAATTCTGCACGTAAATACTGGCACTTCGTCAAGTTGATGGGTCGTTCGGCTTCTCACATTGCTTTGGAGTGCGCACTTCAGACACAGCCTAACATCTGCCTCGTTTCTGAGGAGGTTGAGGCCAAGGATATGACTTTGAACCAGATTGTAGAGAATATCGCTCAGGTAGTGGCCGACCGTGCTGCTGACGGCAACAACTTCGGTGTAGTGCTCATTCCTGAAGGATTGATTGAGTTTATCCCTGCTATCGGTCGCCTCATCGAGGAACTGAACGACCTGTTGGCTGCTCATGGCGCTGACTATAAGGATTTGGACAAGGATGCTCAGCGTGAGTACATTCTGGCTCATCTCTCTAAGGAAAATGCCGAGACATTCGCTACTCTTCCTGAGGGTGTTGCTCGTCAGCTCTCTCTCGACCGCGACCCACACGGAAACGTTCAGGTTTCTCTCATCGAGACAGAGAAGTTGCTCTCTGAGATGGTTGCTGCCAAGTTGGACGAGTGGAAGAAGGAAGGCAAGTACGTAGGTAAGTTTGCCGCTCAGCACCACTTCTTCGGTTACGAAGGCCGTTGTGCTGCTCCTTCCAATTTTGACGCAGACTACTGCTATGCTCTCGGTACCAGCGCTGCACAGCTTATCGCCAACGGCAAGACTGGTTACATGGCCATCGTAAAGAACACAACAGCCAATACCGATGAATGGAAGGCTGGCGGTGTGCCAATCACCATGATGATGAACATGGAGAAGCGTAATGGCGAGATGAAGCCAGTTATCCGCAAGGCTCTTGTTGAGCTTGACGGTGCTCCATTCAAGGCTTTCGCTGCCAAGCGTGATGTATGGGCAAGAGAAACTTCTTACATTTATCCTGGTCCTATCCAGTACTGGGGTCCTGCTGAGGTTTGTGATCAGACCACAAAGACTCTGAAGCTGGAACAGGAAGGTAAATAAAGTTACCCTATAAAATAAGGAGAGTGAAGAGTGAAGAATTCAAATGCTTTTATTTTAAATCCATGCGGTTCTTCGCTTTTCACTCTTTGCTTTTCTTCATAAAAGCACATAAAACCAAATGGTACAAACCCAACGTAAACCACAAAAACGCAAAACAAGTCGACAGCCCGTCAGGCGCCGTCGCACTTCTCGTACCCGCCATGGCTTCTTTGACCGTTACCCTCGCTGGGCATGGTGGATAGGAGGTATTGCCGTTGTGCTTCTCTACGTGGGTGCGTTCTATTATTTCTTTGTGGGACCTACGGGGTTCCGCTGGCGTGCGCTTTATGGCGATGCCGAGTATCCTGACGGATACGAAATACGTGGCATCGACATCTCGCATTATCAAGGCACTATCGACTGGGAACAACTCAAGAACGCCATGATCAAAGGTTGTCCCCTGCGCTTTATCATTATCAAGAGTACTGAGGGTTCCTCACGTCTTGACGAGAATTTCAGAGAAAACTTTAACCAGGCACGCGATTATGGCTTTATCAGAGGTGTTTATCACTTCTGGAGCAATAAGTCATCGGCACGCGAACAGGCTTATTTCTTCCTCGACAAAGTGCATCTTACAGAAGGCGACCTGCCACCTGTTCTCGACATAGAGCATAAGCCTGCCGATAAGAGTGTGGAGGATTTCCAGCGCGATGTGCTGACTTGGCTTCACATCGTGGAAGACCGTTATCATGTCAAGCCTATCATCTACACCTATTATAAATTTAAGGAGCAGTACCTTGGTGCTCCTGTTTTCGACGACTATCCTTATTGGATAGCCCACTACTATGTAGACAAGGTACAATACAAGGGTAAATGGAAGTTCTGGCAACATACCGATGCGGGTAAGTTGCCAGGTATTAAGGGTTATGTCGACTTCAATATCTACAATGGCAGCTATTATGATTTGCGTCAGCTGTGTATTGGAGCCAACAACAACGAGCGCAAGTTTATGGAGTGGTCAGAATAAGGCACGCCCAGCCTTCGTCGTCTCTTCTGCTTACCTCTCTCAGTCCCAGTTCCTCTGCTTTCTCTATCAGCACGGGGATGTCTTCGTTATAGAATCCGCTCAATATCAGATAGCCGCCTTCGTTGAGCACGCTTCTGAACGACTTCATGTCAGCCAACAAGATGTTGCGGTTGATGTTTGCCATCACCAGATCGAACATTCCGCTGATGTGGTTGATGACCGAAGCATTGCCGAAGAGTACCTCCATATTGTCAACGCCGTTCAGTTGGGCATTATGCTGCGCATTGTTCACACTCCATTCATCTATATCATAACCCACAATCTCGCTTGCACCCATCTTGGCGCAGGCAATACCGAGAATACCCGTACCGCAACCACAGTCGAGAACGCGCTTCTTCGCTAAGTTCATACCAAGAAGGGTAGAGACGATCATACGGGTGGTCTCATGATTGCCCGTACCAAAGGCAAGCTTCGCCTCTATACCTATTTCTATATGGTCGGGCGAGGTAGTAGGGTGCAGGTCGGGATGTTTGGCATCGTAGATGAGAATCTGGTCGTCGATGCAAATGGGTTCAAACCCCTGTTCCTCCCATTCCTGGTTCCAGTCTTTGTCCTCAGCCTCCTTCACTTCATAAGTGATGCGGGCACTCTCTATGGGAAAATCGGCAATACTGTTGTCGAGGGCCTCCTTGTCGAAGAAATCTTTCTGCACATAGGCCTCCAGTCCTTGCTCCGTTTCCTCGAAAGACTCGAATCCCGCTTCAGCCGAGCTGTCTGCCAAGAGGTCTCTGCACACCTGCATCAGGTCGGCTTCTACCTCGATTTTGAATGTCGCTACTAAGTATTTCATTGAATTTCGTTTTAAATTTTACTGCAAAAATATAAAAAATAGGGAAAAACCTACCATTATTTAGGGTTTTTCTGTATTTTTGCATGTAAATAAGCAATATTTTTGCACTTGATTCATTGTATCTATAGACATAGATAACAGATATAAGAATAACAACAATAATAAATAGGAGAAAAAGAACATGAAAAAATGGTTAGTCCTTTCAGTCTTTATGGCTGCCCTGCCATTGACAATGATGGCACAAGATGATGACCTCTACTTCAACCCGAAGCAAGAAGCCAAGAAGGCAGCCGAGGAACGTGTGCAGAAGGCAAAGCTGTTGGCTGCCCAGCGTGCACGTCAAGACAGCATATATGCCCTCTACTGGTCGGGAAGCGACCGAAATGTGGATGAATACAACCGTGGCGGTAAACTGTTGAGCCATTATCAGAACATCGGAGCCGACTCTTTGGGCAACGACATCATATCGTTCAGAGTGGGCAAGGGCGTGGCTCCCGATTCTATCTACGATGACGAGGCTTTTGCCGAGAAGTACATGCGTGGCATGGGTGATGATTTCGACTGCACCCGAGACCTGAGCCGTTGGGACGAATTTTACGATCCTTGGTTCTATAGTTATTACGGCTGCGGACCATACTACTGGCGCAGTTCTTACTGGCGCTGGCACAATCCATGGCGTTATGGCTATTATGCAGGATGGTACGATCCCTGGTTTGATCCCTGGTTCGACCCCTGGTATTATGGCTATGCAGGCTGGTATGGTGGTCCTTGGTATGGATGGGGTGGCTATTATCCTTGGTATTGGGGAGGTCCGGCTGTGGCTTACGTGCGCCCAAGCAACGGCTATCGTAGCTTTAGCCATTCAGCATCAGGCTCTAACGTAAATAGTTCTTACAGGAATAATTATCCTGGGCAATACAATCGCTTTGGCCGTCGCGAGAGCACAAATACCAACAGCAACCGAAACTACAATTATAACAACCGCAGTTTCAACTACAGCAACTTTGGCAACCAGAGTCATGGCGGAAGCTTTGGAGGCAGCCGTGGCGGAGGCTTCAGCGGTGGCGGAGGCGGTTCGCGCAGTTATGGTAGTGGAAGAAGATAGAAACTTTTTAATATTTCAAGAATATGAAACGTGTAAAGATCATTTTGCCGGCTTTGTTGGGACTCATGACAATTCCGGCTATGGCACAGGAAACTTATCAGGATGCCAAACTGGCTGAGACTGCTCTCACGGGTACTGCCCGTTATGTGGGCATGGGTGGAGCCATGGAGGCTTTAGGTGCTGACCTTTCTACTATCAGCACCAACCCTGCAGGTATAGGTATGTTCCGCAAGAGTCAGGCAGCTCTTTCTGCCGGTGTGCTGGCGCAGTCGTCGGCCGACAAGAACTTCACTTTTGATGGCACCAATGCCTACATCGATGGAAAGAACTCGAAGGTGAGCTTCGACCAGATTGGTTTTGTATGGTCTATGGCCCACCGCAACCAGACTTACGTCAACCTGGCATTCAACTTCCATAAGAGTACCGACTTCATGCAGATTCTCACGGCAACCAGTATGCTCAACGGTGCCTCACAGTCTAAGTTGGCAGCCAACAAGACTGACTACAGCAACTATATCGACACACGATATGATGGCTACATCCGCAATGCGGGTGACCTGATCTGGAACGGTGTGGACGAGAATTATCATAAGATGATGGGCAAGGACGAGAACAACTTGCAGAATTTCTATGATGGTCGTTCCTTCCTTTTCGGACAGTATCAGCATGGCTACATCGGTGTCTACGACTTCAACATCAGCGGAAGCATCAAAAACCGCGTATGGTGGGGTGTCACCTTGGGATTGCATGATGTCAATTACCACAGCGACTCTTACTATACTGAGAATTTTGTAGCTGAAAAGGAAGCCTTTGGTGAGTCGTGCGAGAGTCTGAAGATTGACGGAACTGGATTTGATGTAAAGGCGGGTGTCATCTTCCGTCCTGTGGAGAGTTCTCCTTTCCGCATCGGTGTCTATGTCAACTCGCCTGTATTCTATGACCTGACTATGAAGGGTACTGCCGATCTGTTTCTTATTGACAATAATATTGTCAACGATCAGGGGCAGTATGCTGCCGGACATAACTCGTCATACGTGGGTTACGACTATCGTCTCAATACTCCCTGGAAAGCAGGTCTGAGCTTGGGTCACACCATCGGCAACTACTTCGCTCTCGGTGCTACCTACGAATATGCCTGGTACAATCACATGGACAATCGTATCAAAGACGGTGGTTATTATGACGGATGGGACTACTACGAGTCGAGCAGCAGCGACAAGCCTATGAACGACCATACCAAGGCAACCCTGAATGGTGTGAGCACCCTGAAGTTGGGTATGGAGTACAAGCCAATTCCGATGCTGGCTGTACGCGTGGGCTACAACTATGTGTCGGCTTTGTATAAGGAAGACGGTGTGCGTGACCAGACTTTGATGTGCTCTTATGATGCTGATGGTAATACTGGTGTCAACATGGCAACTTCTACCGATTACACCAACTGGAAAGCGATCAACCGCTTCACTCTGGGTCTTGGCTTCAACTACAAGAAGATGTTCCTCGACTTGGCTTACCAGTACAGCGCTCAGGACGGTGACTTCTATCCCTTTATGAGCAGCAAGAACTTTGGCGTTAAAGAGGGTTTCACTCCAGCCGTCAACAATGAGGTTTCAGCAACCAAGGTTTCCAACAACCGCCATCAGTTGCTCATGACCTTGGGATATAAGTTCTAAGCCACGTAATTAATAGCGATCAGGCGAAGCTGTCGCTTCCTCTGGTCGCACGGAAATCAGAGTAAAATTAAGAAGTTAAGGGAAGTTAGATGGGTTAAGAGACAAATGCATTATTGTTTGAAAACTAAACAATAAGCAATGAACCTCTTACCAGTCTAACTTCCCTTATTTTTTTTGTACCTCTTTAACTGCTCTAATTGAACTTTCTCAAGCTCAGATGTTATAGAAGCTGAAGAAGTTATTGGCTTAAACTTCCCCATTTGCAGAAGGTAAGAGGATAGCCATATAGGAAATAAAAAACTTGAATTAAAAGATTTTTTGCTGAAATAGCATTAAAAATTTGCATTAAGCCCTTTTAAATTGTATCTTTGCACTTGCAGGGTAAACGCATCAAACTTTTTACCTTTTAACAGATAGACATTAACACCGTATCTTATTGATTATTAACTATTTAAATTTGTTTATGTCAAAAATATTTT